>CAYGTK010000113.1:0-14006 GCA_964352775.1 uncultured Chitinophagaceae bacterium | reverse complement strand
TATGTGGTTTGGGGGTTGTTTTGGTGAAACGGAGCAAGTAGAGCAAGGTCCATCAGTTTCTGAAATAGAAACCATTGACATTGAGCTAGACGATCCATATGGAGAAGCTTCACTACAAAAAAATATCATGGTGATATTTGACGGTAGCGGCAGTATGAACGAGGATTGTGATGGTACTGCCAAAATTAGGGGCGCAAAAAAGGCCATTAACGAGTTTATAGCTCAGGTTCCCGATGATGTTAATTTGGGACTTATTGTATTTGATGCCTTCGCAAAAAATGAAGCTAAAGGAATAAGAACCGCAGTTGAATTGGGCACTGCTTCTCACGGTGAGTTTATAGAACAGATAGGATTAATAACAGCATCGGGCGGCACACCTTTAAAAAGTGCCATTGAGCTGGGCACGGCCAAATTAGTAAAGCAATATAAGAGCCAGCTGGGTTATGGCGAATACCGCCTAGTAGTGATAACCGATGGAATTGCAGAGCAATCACATATCGGTGCGCAGTTTGCCACGCAGTATGGTATATCGCTATACACCATTAGCTTATGTATGGAGCAAGGGCATCCATTGGAACGCTATTCCCTATACTATCAAGAAGCTGAGAATTACGATGAACTGCGTAATGCCTTGAAAGAGACCATTGTAGAGACCGAAACCTTTGACATCACCACCTTCAATTAGTATCATTGCACCATGAGTAAACTTAAGGGTCCACTTATTCTATTCGTAGTAGCGGCGCTATTCATGACAATCGCCTACTTTGCCAAGGTTTACCTATTTGATAATGGACAGATAAATACTTCTGATGCATACGGCAATCTTGATAAATTGACCATTGCAGGCGATGGCTATTTGGGCTATTGGTTCGTTAACTCGCCACGCATGAAAATGCTGGCTCCTAAAAATGGTTTTCAAGTAGATTTTAAAGATGATGGCGGAGCATATGCTGATAGGTTAAAACGATTTGCAAAGCGCGAATACGATGCTATTGTATTGCCCGTTAACTCTTACTTAGAGCATGGTGCCGACTACGATTACCCTGGTGTGATAGTAGCAGCAGTATCAGAATCAAAAGGGGCAGATGCTTTGGTGGGGTTTCCTGATGTATTGCCTACTGGCAAGGTGAACGACTTGAATAACGATAAGCTGAAGATAGTTTACACCAGTGAGTCGCCCAGCTCATTCCTTTTAGATCTTACCATAGCAGACTTTGACCTAGAGGCCTTACAAGCCAACAATAATTGGCGTTCTGAGGTGGGCAGTTCTGAAGAAGTGTACGACATAGCCAAGGCCGCCAAGAAAGACCGCAGCAAGGGCGATGCCTTTGTGATGTGGGAGCCAGAGGTGTCTAGAGCTATTGATAAGCTGGGTATGAAAGAGCTATGGAGCTCTGATAAATTCTCTGGCTATATTATCGATGTATTCGTATTTCATAGGGATGTGGTAGCAGATGAGCCAGAGAAGATCCAGAAGTTTCTAACTGCTTATTTCTGGACGATAGATCATTATCGCAATAATCGCGACGACATGATAAAGGAAATGGGGGATGAAACGGGACTGAAAGATGATGTGGTAGAGAATATGGTACAGCGTATTGACTGGTACGATAAAGAAGAGAACTGCTACGATCTGTTCGGTATAAGAACAGATAACAATAACTTTCCTGTAGAAGAGAAAATGTTTGCTAGTGTTGTTGCCTGCTCTAATGTAATGTCGCGTATCCAAGGATTTGATGCTTCGGGCATAGATCCTTTCCGATTAATAAACAGTAGCTTTTTACAGACCATGGCCGATGCTGGCTTGCAGAGTGTTAGCGGTGGCGCTACGGAAGCAAAGGTATTTAAAGCGCTTAATGCCCAAGATTGGGCTGACTTGAAAGAGGTGGGGACAATGCGAGTAGAGCCTATTACGTTCCAAAGCGGAACGAATAAGCCCGACGCTAGTGGCGAAGAATTAATAGATATGGCTGCTAAGCTGCTGATAAACAACTATCCTAATTATAGGGTAAAGGTATTGGGACATACAGGTAAGGGAGATGCCGCTGCCAATAAAGAACTATCGCAACAACGAGCTGATGCAGTGCGCGATTACTTGATAAAGGTGAATGATATTTCGCCAGACCGCTTATTAGCAGCGGGTGTTGGGGCTGCTCAACTACCACGTAGAAAGACTAACGAATCGACCAGAGCTTATCGCTTTAGAATGGCCAGAGTAGAATTTGTTTTATTAGATGAAAGTACCTTGTAGGGCAAGGGAAGTGACCATGGGAAAAAGAGCACAACAGCAACAACCACGATCGGACAGATCACAAAAATCGAAAAGTAAAGGTGAACCTATCGATTTTGAGATAGACATCTCGTACAAAGATTTTAGCCGTATGGCTATAGATAAAGCTTTGCGCGAGCATTCTTTTGGACATTGGAGCGTACGCTATTCAGTAGTGGCGCTATTGCTTTCTCTTTTAGCAATACCACTCTTCGGGTTTACCATGAATGTATTTGGAGCTTTAGTGGCTACTTCAGGTTTAGCTCTTCTTGGTTTCATCTATAACTACTATATAAAAGCCGAATCGTTCTTACACAATCATGTGGAGCGTTTACAAGAGGCCATTAGGCGCAGTACCGAATTTAAGATGCGTAAGCTGAAGACAGATCTTCAAGCGTATAATGTTCACCAAGCTGCCATTCAAGTAGAGCAGATACATGATGTGTTCGATAATTTGGTAGAAATATTAGAACACAAATTCAAAACAAGCGAGCTGGCTTACAAGCGATACTATGGCATTGCACAAGAGGTGTTCCTTTCGGCTATCGATAACTTGAGTGAAATTGTATTATCTTTAAAAAGCATTGAACACATCGATGTACATGACCTTAAAGCCCGCATTTCACGTCTTGACGACAACGACCCGATCGAACGCGACCAGCAAAAAACATTGCAAAGAAGGCTCGACCTTTTTGATAATGCACAGGAGCAGATCAAGCGCTTACTTACTGAAAATGAGAAAGCCATGACCTTGATAAGCGAAACAGGTATCGAAATATCTAAAATAGACGTGAACGATCAAGCAGGGCAGGTAGATATGGAGAACTCCATGAAACAACTAAGCGAACTAATTAAACATTCACAAGAATATTCATCATAGATCATGAGCGAACAAGCACAAGAGGCAATGAACCTTCAGGTACCAGATGACGGAGCCATAAAAGAAGAATTATCAATACTTGCCGATCAACAGATAGAGAAAATAGATCCTGAGTTAGAGCAAAAAGCAGCTAGCTATGTAGATCAATTGTTAGACCCGAATATTGACGAAACAATAAAGCGTCGTGCAGTAGATGAAATGGGGCTTCGCACCCAAACGGAAGCTGCACAAATGAGCCGTATGCTTGATGAGCCTATCCGCTCATTAGCTAAGGCAGGTGACAGTGGCGGCCCTGTTGCAGAGGCTTTAGTAAATCTGAGAGAAGAAGTAGAAGAACTAGACCCAACAGGTTTGGATTTCAGCACTGCTCCTGGATTTTTAGCCAGTCTTGCACGATTGATACCAGGTGTAGGTGATAACCTAAGCCGTTACTTCAGCAAATACATGACTTCTGAAGCGGTTATCAATGAGATCATTCAATCATTAGAAAAAGGATCTGATCAGTTAAAGCGTGACTCTGTTACCCTAGGTAATGATAAGAAGCGTATGCTGATGTTAATGGAGCGCATGACGAAAACCATTCAGTTAGGTAAGTTGATAGACCAAAAGTTAGAGTACAAGCTCTCTCGCGATGTTGATCCTTCTAGTCCTGATTATCGTTTCATTCAAGAAGAATTATTGTTTCCTATCCGTCAGCGTATTGTTGATCTTCAGCAGTCGTTGAACGTGAATCAGCAGGGAGTTTTAACCATAGAGATCATCATTCGTAATAATCGTGAGTTGATACGTGGGGTGAATCGTGCTAGTACTGTTACTGTGCAAGCTTTGCAGATAGCAGTTGCTTCGGCCTTGGCTTTAAACAACCAAGAGATAGTATTGAAGAAGATAAATGCATTGAACGATACTACATCGAAGTTGATACGTCACAATGCAGAGCGTTTGAAAACACAGGGGGCAGCTATTCACAAACAAGCATCTTCTTCTGCATTGAACATGGATGACCTAGAAGCTGCATTCGCAGATATTAAGGCAGCTATTGACGATATATCTACCTTCCGCCAAGAGGCATTGCCAAAAATGGCGAACAACATCTTGCGTATGGATGAGCTTAACAAAGTAGCTCAAGCCGAGATAGACAAGTTTGAGAAAGGTAACAAGATGCAAACTGGCATTATGATAGACCTTGACGCAAGCGACGTAAAACTATAAACTAACTAACACCATATCACCATGAGATCTCTCCAACTATCCCTACTATTTTTCTTAAGCCTATTCTTCGCTTCATGTGGTAGTGAAACAAGCACTGAAGGTACTGATGCTTCTAAAGCAGCTTCAGAAGCCGAAGCACCAAAAGCAGAAAAGAAGAAGTTCACCGTAGTGTGGTCTATCTATGCTGGATGGATGCCTTGGGATTATGCAGCACATTCGGGAATATTAAAGAAGTGGGCAGATAAATACAATATTGAGATAGACTTGCGCCGTATGGATTACATAGCATCTATTGAAGCCTACATAGCAGAGCAAGCAGATGCTTGTGTAATGACCAATATGGAGGCATTGAATATGCCAGCAGCATCGGGTGTAACCAGCACAGCGATGATAATTGGTGACTATTCTAATGGAAATGATGCTTTATTGACCAGAAATGGTGCTGCTGTTACAGACCTGAAAGGTAAAGATGTGTACTTAGTAGAATTATCGGTGTCACATTACTTGCTTTCTCGTGCATTAGAAACTAACGGCATGACCGAGGCTGATGTGAACATTGTGAATACCAGTGATAGCGATATTGCCCCAGCTTTTATAGCTAATACCGACCAAGAAGCTGTAGTTACTTGGAACCCACTTGTTCTAGCTTTGGAACAAGAAGAAGGTATCAGTTCTATTTATACGTCTGCTGAAATTCCAGAGGAAGTTTTGGACCTAATGGTTGCCAATACCAAAACATTGGAAGAAAGCCCTGAATTCGGTAAAGCACTTACTGGTGCATGGTACGAAGTAATGGCCATTATGAACGGTGGTGAAGGACAGGATGAGGCGCTAGCTTATATGGCAGAGTCTTGCGGTTCTACTTTAGATGAATATAAGCAGCAAGTGGAAACTACTGCTATGTTCTACGATCCACAAGAGGGAGTTGACTATGTAACTAGCGAACGTATTGCTGCTAAAATGGACTATGTTCGTCTTTTCTGTTTTGATCATGGTCTGTTAGGTGAGAACGCACAGTCGGTTGACGAAGTAGGTATAAGCTACCCAGGTGGTAAAATTCAAGGTGATAAAGAGAACGTTCAACTATTGTTTGACGCTACATACATGAAAATGGCTGCTGACGGTCAGTTATAGATCGCTAGTTTTAACCACATGTTCAGTTTAGATGCCAAACCAGGGAAAATAAGCTCCATTTTATTGAGCTTATTGCCTTTTGTATTGTGCATTGTAGCTTACATGTATAGCTCACACATTAGGCACGAAGCCAACCCTAAAGACAGGTTAGTTCCAAGCATAGAGCAACTTGTAGATGGCTTTGACCGCACTGCTTTTCAAGCTGACCGTAAAGGTGACCTTAGGCTGTGGATTGACACTTGGGCCAGTAGCAAGCGCATAGCTATAAGCATGCTGTTCATTTTTAGTGGGGTCTTCTTAGGTCTTTTTATGGGTACTATGCCTTACGTAGAGAAACTGCTATACGGCTTCCTGCTCTTTTTTGATAAGCTACCTGCATTGGCGTTGTTACCTATTCTATTCCTCATATTTGGCTTGGGCGAAACCAGTAAGATCTCGCTTATTGTAATAGGTGTAATGCCTACTATAGCGTTAGACACCTATTTACGGGTAAAAGCCGTTCCGCATGAGTTGGTGACCAAGGCACGCACCCTAGGTGCTAGTAAGCAAGAGATACTGTATCGTATAGTGTTAACACGGGTATTCCCAGAGGTGTTAGATACCATTCGTTTGAATTTTAAAGCGGTGATATTGTTCCTCATTGCAGGCGAGGCTTTGGCATCTACAGCAGGATTGGGTTACCGTATCTTTTTAGTTCGTAGGTACATCGCTATGGACATCATTATTCCTTATGTATTGTGGATAGGTATTTTGGCATTCCTGGCTGATTGGTTGTTCCGAATTTGGATAAAACGGGGTTTCCCTTGGTTGAATAAATTATGAGCAAGCAACCCCATATCATTCAGCTACAGGATGTGGTTAAGAAGTATAACGACCGTAAAACGGGTATACCTTTTACCGTACTTGATAACCTGAACATTAATATTAGCCCTGGTGAATTCGTATCAGTAGTAGGTCCTTCCGGTTGTGGTAAATCGACAATGATGCGTCTTATTCTTGGCTCTGAGCAACCTACTAGTGGACAACTACTTATAGATGGAAGTCCTATAGAAGGTCCACATCGCGATAGAGGCATAGTATTCCAGCGGTATTCTTTATACGAGAACAGAACAGTGCGCGATAATGTGATGTTCGGTTTGGAATTAGAAGAATTCAATCTTTACACACATGCCTTTCATCGCTGGTTTAAAACAAAGAAGTATAGCCACTTTAAGGAAAAGGCCGATGAATATTTAGATAGGGTAGGGCTATTGAACGATGGCGATAAATACCCTCATCAATTATCTGGTGGTATGCGCCAGCGAGTGGCCATTGCGCAAGCTATGATCATGAAACCAAAGATGTTACTGATGGATGAGCCATTTGGTGCCTTAGATGTAGGTGCACGCGAAAGCATGCAGGTATTCTTATTGGAGCAATGGAAAAAGACCAAGCAGACCATCTTGTTCATTACCCACGACCTAGAGGAAGCTATCTTTTTAGGAACTAGAGTGTTACTACTTTCCCAATTCTACGATAAAAGCCCCGATGGTGGAGCAAAGATCGTTAAAGACATCGATGTGACATGGGATCATCCTCGTCCTACTAGTGTGAAAAAATCTCCTGAATTCAGAGAGCTGCTAGCCGAGATAAAGCGCGAAGGACTAGACCCCGACCACCTACAGAGTATAGATGAGTTTGATCTAGCTCATGGTGATTCGGTAAAATAGCTAGTAGTCAGAAGTCAATAGTCCGTGGTCCACGGTTAATGCTGTCATCGCGATCGAGGAACGAGAAAAGCGATCTTTACTCACATCGGATTAATTCTTGTCATAGATAATCACACTTCTTTACGCTATGTTCGATATGATAGTTGGAAAGTCATTCCGTTGTAGAACGGAGTCTCGCGTAAGCATTTTGGCTAGGATACCTACTTGCGTCGGTATGACTATTTATTTTCAAGCCTTTACCATTTCAAACACAGTTATCTCAGGCCTTACATTAAAGCGTATTTGGAAAGAACTGCCTAGTGCTCTGTTAATGTAGAGTGTTCTACCATCCTTCAGATCTATTTCACCCTGTGTATAGCGCCTGTTCTTAACGGGTAAAAGTGGTGGTGGTAGAAATGGTGGCTTGCATTGTCCGCCATGTGTGTGGCCTGCTAGTATCCAGCCTTGGTAGCCGTTCCATATTTTCATATCGCACACGTCGGGGTTGTGGCACAGTACTAGGTTAGCCTTTTTGCTGCTGTAGTGCTTCATGGCCTTCTTCGGGTAAAAGTTAGGCCCCCAGCGATCATCTATACCTATTACGTTGAGGCCATTAAAGGCCCTCTGTTGGTTGCGGAGTATTTTTACGCCATTTTTCTCCATTACAGCAGTCACCTTTTTACCAATGCTTTTCTGCGACCAATTCTTACCATAATCATGATTTCCTAGTACGCCCACCGTACCCTTTTTACCCAGTAGGGCATGCTGCATCACCTTATCCAAGTTATTGAGTTGGCTGGTATAACCTCTATTTACATAGTCGCCTGTGTATACTACGAAGTCAGGTTCAAAGGCTTTGGCAGCTTTAAATGAATCGATGAAGTATTGGCTATCGAAATGATCGCCTACATGAATATCACTTATCTGTATCAACGTATTGCCATGTAGATGATCGGGTAGGTTCTTGATAGGCATCTTCTTTTTTACGAATTCCAACCAGAAAGGCTCTACTTGAATGGCATATGCCGTAGGGATAAAAACCCCAGTACCCAGAATAGCCGCCCGTTTTAAGAATTTCCTTCGTTCCATAGCATTGGTCACTTGTTGTGCCCTTGGAACGGGAAATAGGGCAGAGGCTATATGTAATAGCTGTTAAGGCTTGTTAACTTCTTGCTCTACTTCAGAAAGGTCTTGTCGGAATACTACTGTTTTCTCCGTTTCGGTGCGAATATGAAGGTCGCGCTGCGGGAATGGTATTTCTACATTATTGTCGGTAAATTTCTTAAATATGGCGTAGTTCAATTGACTTTTCAATACGACCGGGCGATCGGTATAGGTTGATGTCCATGCTGTTATTTCAAAGTTGAGTGAGCTATCCCCAAATTCAATGAATAGAATATCCGGCTTTGGTTTGGTTAATATGGAGCTGTTTTCAGCCACTACCTCTAATAGTAACCTTCTAATTCGCCTTGGGTCTTCTTTGTAAGAAACACCTACCGGTATATGCAAGCGAATGCGCCTATCGTTATGGCTCCAATTGGTAACGGTATTGCTTATAAACTCGCTATTGGGCACGATAAGCGATATGTTGTCATTGGTAATAATAGTGGTGGCTCTGGCGGCAACATCTACTACATCTCCCTTTACTAAACCCACTTCAATTCTATCACCAACTTTAATAGGCCGCTCAAACAAGATGATAATACCAGAAATAAAGTTGTTGGTAATGTTCTGCAAGCCAAAACCAATACCTACACCTAAAGCACCAAAAACTACGGTTAGTGCACCTAGCTTAACTCCTGTAGATTGCACAATGATCAAACTACCAAAAATGTACAACACGTATTTAAAGATGGTGCCAACACTCTTTCGAACACCTACATCCACTTTGTAGCGGGTAAGTATCTTGTTCACCAAAATGTTTCTCAACCACTTAACAGAAACATATAAAATAACCCAAGCGAAAAGTACGAATAGAATAGTGCCCACACTAAAGCTGACCTCACCTATATGTATAGGGGCATTGATAGCCTCCGCTACTGGTTGGAGCACTTCCTTAACGTTAATTAACATTTCAGTGAAACTGGGCATGGTACTTTACCGTTATAGTGCTAAGCTAAGTGCAATAGTCTTATTCGCTCCACCTAATAAAGCACAGCCTGTGGATAGCTTAATAAGTTTGAAATGCAGATGTTAACCATTTCATCACACGCTTGTTACTATTATATATCGAATAAATTGCTTAATTTATAGAAGCTGATGAGACCCTCTGACCTGAAATACGAATTGCTTGAATGGCTTTACCTACAATACAAGCACAACCCCAATGGGGTGTGGGACATTGCCCCATTGTTGGAAGATGGTGGCATCACTCAAGAAAGTGCTATAATTGAATATGGCTATGCCTTGAAGAATGCTGGTTTTTTGAAACAGTATTCAGGTTCTACTTTAAATTCATTTACTGCTGCCATTGATATAAAGGGCATTGACCTGATAAGTGAGGATGTAAAGAAAGAGGTATATCAACTGTTAGAAGGTATTAAAGATGATGCTGCGCACTTTTATCCAGTAGTTGGACACTTGCAGTTCTTACCCAAGAATATTACCGCAGCGAAAGATATATGCCGACATATGGAAACCAACGGCTTGGCTAAGGTTCGTTATGATGGTACGGAAACTTTTATAAAGATCACCGAATTGGGCATCAGCCATATAGACCCTGATATTCACCCAAATGGCGGCCATTTACGCACGGCCTAAACCAATAGTCTACTTATCACCTTATTTGTAATTTAGCGGTCAATTCTGTTGAGAATGGCTGAAGAACTAATACATGCTGAATCACATGCCCGAAGCATAGCTAAAGGAATCTCGTGGCGGCTAGTGGCCTTGGTAGATACCGTTATCATTTCGGTACTGGTAACGGGAAGTATTACCCAAGCCCTTTCTATAGGCTTAATAGAAACAGTATTTAAGGTAGCCGCCTACTACATACACGAGCGTATGTGGCAAGCTTACATGCGTGACAAGAAGATGACCAATACCATTTTACTGGTGAAGTCGGCCGTATGGCGGGTATTTGCTAGTGCAATGACTTACGTTATCGCTATCTCCATCATTCTTATTGATGAGGAAAGTATAGCTACTGGTGAAGCAAGTAAAGCTGCAGGTTATATCGCTGGTATTGAATTTGTCTCTAAGTTCATCTTGTACTACATCCATGAGAAGTTGTGGCAGAAATTACCACCAGGGTCCATTCGTGAACGATTAGATATTCTAAAGCGAGACAACTGAGCCGAGCACTTCGCCTACCACGAATATGCTTCCGCATACTAAAATGAGGTCTTTCTCTTTAGCGCGTTGTTTAGCGTTACTAAAAGCTTCGCCTACCGTTGGAAAAGCATCACCTTCTAGACCATACTCCTTGGCTTTCTCTTTTAGCGATATGCTATCTAATGCCCTTGGTATATCAGGCTGACAAAAATAGTAGCTCGCTTCGCTCGGAAGTTGTTGGAGTACTGGATGAAGGTCTTTGTCTTTTACCGATCCCCAAATGATATGTAGCTTTTGATAGTTGATCGACTGCAATTGCTTTATCATCTCTCGAACACCATGCTCATTATGTGCACTATCGCAGATGATGGTCGGTGAGCTGCCTATCTGCTGCCAACGGCCCATGAAGCTACTTAGCTGCCGTACATTGCTGATACCCTCTAGTATGGCTATTTCAGACAGATCAAATTTGCCTTGCTTTTCAATCTCAAGCAAAGCGGCTAATACAGTACTTAAGTTCTTTTGCTGATAGGTGCCTGTTAGGTCGGGGATGATATTGGTGTAATGCGGGAAGTTGTTCTCTTTTGCCAAGAAGGAATAGCTATCATCCATTTGATGGAAGTGCAGCTTATACTCTTTATCAGCGAATAGGATAGGGGCATTACGCTCCTTAGCTGTGTTGGTGAATACAGGAGTCGTTCCCTCGTGGCTTTCGCCAATAATTACGGGAATGTTGGGTTTTATGATGCCCGCCTTTTCTCCTGCTATTAGAGGAAGTGTATCGCCCAACATATCCATATGGTCGTAACCAATATTGGTGATGATGGATAGCTCAGGAGTAATAATGTTGGTAGAATCCAATCTTCCACCCAAGCCTGTTTCTACAATGGCTATATCTACCTTTTGCTGCGCAAAGTATTCAAAGGCCATTACCACGGTTATCTCAAAGAAGGATGGTTGAATGCTTTCAAACTTTTCCTTTCCTTTTGCTACGAAGTCTATAACGGCTTCTTCGCTAATGTATTTACCATCTATCTTAATACGCTCTCTAAAATCAACGTAATGGGGCGAGGTGTATAATCCTGTTTTATAACCAGCTTCGGTAAATACCGCTGCCAACATATGCGCCACAGAACCCTTACCATTAGTGCCAGCAATATGAATACTGGGGAACTTAGTGTGAGGGTTATCAAAATGCTCGCTTAAGGCAAGCGTATTGGTCAGGTCTTTCTTGTAAGCTGCTGCACCCACTCGTTGGAACATGGGTAGCTGCTCGTACAAATACTGCAGGGTTTCTGCGTAATTCACGGGGCTTATTGCAGTTTGAAGTCTATGACAATAATACCAAAGGCCACTTCCGATGCTTTAGAGTCAGCATTGAATTTGTACTTCATTGCTTCTGCTTTAGCTTTATTCACCAAATATGTATCAGTAGTAGTAGATGTTTTAGGGTCCCAAATAGCAGAAACTACTTTACCAGTGCGGTCTACTTTTATCTTTATACCTACTTTACCACGTTTCTGGCTATCGTCGTTTATTTCTGGTTTTGATAGCAGACTTCTACCTGCCAATGCCCATCCTTTTCCGCTGTTCCCTAATCCATAAGATATATCGCCTTCGTAGTTATCAGAGCTAGGGTTTCCCGTTTCTACACCTTGATCGCCATCTCCCATGGTAATGCCCTCACTATTCGGATTGTTGTTATCAGAAGGCATTCCAGAAAAGGTATGCTCAGTGTTAACTACTGGCTCAGGTTCTGGTTCAGGAACAGGCTCTGGGGTTGATTCTACTTCCACTTCTTCAACAGGTGTTTCCACTACTGGTTCTTCAACTGGTTCAGGCTCCACTTCCTCTACAGGATCTGGAACTACCACTTCTTCCTCTACAGGTATGGCTACCGATTCTACAACATTCTGTGTTTCTATTTCTGGTGTGGTACTTTCTACCACAGGTTCCACTACTGGTGGGGGTGGAGTGCTAGCTTCTACGGTAGGTTCTTTAACAGGATTTTTCACCTCCGATACCAATGTACCGCTACCTTGGTCGTTCATCCCGAAATTGATGGAGAAGCCCTCTATTTCTGGTGGAAATTTACTCACTAAACCCAAGTACAAGAACAGCAATAGCAAAGCAGCATGAATTACGCCCGCTATTATCATTCCGCGTTTGCGGTTCTTTTCTTCTTCTTCCTTCCAAGTATTGGTATTGTCGTTGCTCATTACTTCATCGGTTTAGTTGCCACTACCATGTTAATGTTCATCTCATAGCCAATGTTCAGCACCTTTATTACTTCATCCCACGGTATCGATCGTTCGGCATTTAATACTACCGCTGCATTCTGTTTTCCTTCCAGTTGCTTGGTCAATCGGGGCTTTAGCTCACTAAAGCTAACTTCCTCTTTGCCAATGTAATACTTAATGTCTTTATCAATAGTTACTGCTACCGATTGTGGGGTATCGGTTTTAGCACTAGAGTTGGGTAATAATACGTTCAGGGCATTCACACTTACCATTTTAGATGTAAGCATAAAAAAAATGAGTAACAGAAAGATGATGTCTGTTAAGGATGACATGTTGAACGTGTCCAACACCTTATTTCTACTTCGTAAGTTCATACTAGGCAGGTTCTTGTAAAAGATCTATAAATCCTAGGCTGGTGGCCTCCATCTGGTTCACGGCTTTATCTACCATACTCACCAAAACATTGTAGCCCACATAAGCCACAATACCTACCGCCAAACCTACGGCAGTAGTTATCAATGCCTCGTAAATACCACCTGCAAGCATACTGGTTTCAATATCGTTACCTGCATTGGCCATTTCGTAGAAGGCGCGTATCATACCCGTTACCGTACCTAAGAAACCCAACATAGGCGCAGCACCAGCAATGGTGGCCAGTACACTAAGTCCCTTTTCTAAACTGTACACCTCTAGTCGGCCTACGTTCTCAATACTGGTCTCAATGTTCTTCAAGGGTTTACCTATGCGGCTAATGCCTTTGTCTATCATTCGTGCAATGGGGCTATCGGTCTGCTTGCATAAAGCAGCAGCAGCGGCAATGTTACCGTTCACCACATAATCGCGGATGCTGGGTAAAAAGCTATCATCTACCTTGGTAGCCTTGCGGATGGTAAGGTAGCGCTCAAAAAAGATGTATACTGCTACCATAGATAGCAATACAATAGGCACTAAGAACCAGCCCCCTTTCATTAATAATTCGAATACAGAGGTAACTTCTACCACTGTTCCATCGCTCAAAGTGTCTATTCGTGTAAGGAATACGTTCATGTTGGTCAGTCGTTTACAATTCGTTTAAAGTACAACGTGCTAAAATTAGGGTTTCATATATCGTGCCACATTCTTTTACATGCACAGCTTTGCGTGAAATAGGTAATTGTGTGTGCTGCGGTAGACAGTTTTTTTTGGGGAGAAGTCAGAGCACAGAAGTCAGAGTACAGACTTGTAGCGAGACACCCAGTAGCTAGGGTACGGATTTGGGCGAGGGGTTTTGGCAGCTTGCTAGCGTTCTGTATGCCGTGCCCGGCAACAGGTAC
>CAYGTK010000112.1:0-14052 GCA_964352775.1 uncultured Chitinophagaceae bacterium | reverse complement strand
GCACGGAAGTAGGCTATCTCTTGGTAGGCCTTGTTCATTTTGGCCGATCTATCAGAGATAGACTCCATTATAACAAGTGCTTCTTTGTAATTCTTAGTGGTTAAGAATAGATCGGTTAACAGTTCTTGTGCCTCTTTCAAGTTCTTTGACTGTGGGTAGCGCTTAATGAAGCCTTGCATAGTGCTTACCGCTTCCTTATCGTAACCCTGCTCGTAGCTCAATTTACCATAGTTGAATATGCTGGCCTCTACTATACCTTTATCATAAGCCAAGTTAGCCGCCTTCTGGAATGCACTTCGCGCTCCCTCAGGGTTATCTGTCTTCACAAAGCAATCTGCTAACACGTACAAGGCATTCTGGCCTAGTGTATCGGTTCTATCATCCAGGTCTTCTAAGTAGGTGAGGGCCTCTGCGTATTCTTTATTCTTATAAAGTGCATAACCTAATTGGTAGGCATCTTCTGGGCGTATTTTGCGGTTGGCCTTTTCATATTCCTTAAGGTAAGGAACAGCTTTACCGAATTGCCCTTGCTCAAAGTAAGCTTGACCTAACACTTGATTAAGCTCTGCATAGTACTTTACGCTATTGTCTTCTAAAATTGGCGGTAAGTAGCTGGTCAGTTGAGCGTATTCGCCTTTTTGAGAATAGATCTGCGCGATGTAGAAAGGAATGACCTTAGCATACACCTTACTTTCTTTAACTACCTCAAAGCTTTTTAAGGCTTCATCTAAGTCGCCATTCTCATATTGAATGAAACCGTAGTAGTAGTTACTAGGGTAGTAGTACTTGTTGGTAACCAGCTTTGTCTTGTCAAACAGCTTCTCTGCTTTCTCTAGGTCTTTTCTAAAGAAGTAACAGTAGGCCAGTTCAAAATGGTACTCGTGCTTTTGGTCTCTACTCAGGTCGCTTTCGGTAACCTGCTCTAACCAATTGATGGCGTCGCTGTATTTACGCTCGCGGAAGTAAAGGCGACCTAATTGATAGTAAGAAAGGCGTTTGTACACCGTTTCGAACTCACTGTAGATAAAATCCTGTAATAATTTCTCTGCATCGGGTTGAAAAAGCTCTACTGCACATACCGCTTCGTGGTATTTGGCATTGCTTGTTAATAACTGCTGTTTGTTACGGTGATGCCTTTCAGCGAGCTCTATTGTCTCTCTGAACAGTTGGCGTGCACGTAAGTAATTCTTCTGCAAGTATTGCTGATAACCTTCCTTATAGGCGGCTTCAGCGTCGTGGTACTGTAAAGAAGCTGGCTGTGCCCATAGCGTGGCTACAGGTGAAAAGACCAGTAGTGCCATCATCAAAACGATGCGGCGGCAAAGTGGGGTGATATGTTCGATCATCAGAAACTTAACGATACCGCTAAGCTAGGTAGTATAGGTAATTGGTTGACCCTATCGAATTCCACACGATCGAAGTAGAAAATGTTCTCTCTGTTGTATACATTGGTCAGACTGGCAATAACTTCCACCCTAGAATTCTCAGAAATAGCCCACCATTTCTTCATCGATAGGTCTAAACGGTGATAATTTGGTAATCTTCCTGAGTTCAAGTCTTCTTCGTAAACTATTCCCAATTGACCATTATTGGTTGTGTAGTTCGTTTGAATACCATTGGTTACGAAGTCAATGTCTTCGTAAAATCCTTGGGTACGGGTAAATGGAAATCCTGAACCGAAGTTCCATCTAAGGCCAGCTTCCCAGCTATCGTTATTTCCAAATCCGTAAGAAAGCACCACGTTAGTATTGTGCCTTCTATCGTAATGTGGTGCATAAGTTTGTGTAGCATCCGTACGACGAACATAACCTAGGGAGTAGGTAGCCCACAAGTTGAATCCACCTTTCTCATACTTCACCAAGAAATCCATACCATAAGCTCTTCCTGTTTCTAGCTGGTAATCGCTATCGGTCTCAAACTGCTTGTTACGGTTGATGCTGATCAACTGGGTGAAGTTCTTCAGGTAGCCCTCTAAGCTCAATTCCAATCCTTTAGCTACATCTACTTCTACACCAACTACACCGTGATAGGCTTTCTGTAATTTGTGCTTAGCTTCTGAACCATCAGGGCGAAGTAGGTTCTGCTCAGGTCCGCTCAAGAAGCCTGTGAATAGATCTACCACATCTCTATCAGGCTTAGCGCTTATCAAGTTCTGCGAGTATAATCCAGCAGCTGCTTTCAGGCGTAGCTTGTCGGTTACGTTGTATTTCAAACCAACACGAGGTTCTGGTGAAATATTAGACAATGATGCATAGTATTCCATACGGAAACCTGCTTCTAGCACTAATTTCTTTTTAAAAGTTTTGCGGAAGTTGAAGAAAAGACTCAATTCCGTAGTGTTCTGGTTCTGGTCTTGTATTTGGTTGAACGAGTTAATGAACTCGAATTCGGTACTGAAACCATTGATGAGTACTCCATACTTAATGTCTCCATCGCGAATGAAGTATTTGAAATCTAAACCAATATTAAAACCACGAATAGCACTTCGGCGATTCTGTCCATCAAACTGATCTAAAGAAAGGTCATAATTACTGTAGGCTATGTTACCACCAATGATAGTACTACTACCGCCGGGTACGATAACGAAGTTGGTTCCCATACCTAGGGTGTTCCAGTCATACTTAGCTGTTCCATCAAAATTCACAATATCACGGAAGTTGAATCCGAATAAGTTGAACTTAGTACCCGCTGCTGAGCCAAAGTTTATTTTACCATAAAAGTCACGGAAGGTGTAAGGTATTTCCCCTTCATCTACATAGCTATATAGGGTCTTACTGGTTCTATCTAAGTAAGAATACTTTCCAGTTAACAAGTAGGTTATACTTGCGCCGCTTTCTTTTTGCTTCATTAGCGGACCTTCTAATATCAGCTTACTTTGAAATGGGCTGACAGCTATCTTGCCACTATGGCGTCGCTTATTACCATCTCGGGTTCGTATATCCATTATCGCCGAGATACGACCACCGTACTCAGCACTAAAAGCTCCAGTATAAACGTCGATGTTCTTAATGATATCCGTTTCGAATACCGAGAAGAAACCGATAGAGTGAAAAGGATTGTAAATGGTAATACCATCTAATAGGATACGCGTTTGTACTGGCGAACCACCACGTATATATACCTGCCCACCTTGGTCACCCGTGAAGATAACTCCTGGTATAACTTGAAGGTATTGTGCTACATCGGCCTCACCACCTACGGATGGTAGCTTTTGTATTTGCTCTACATCAATAGTGGTCTTACTTATCTGAACTTCGGTTATCTTCTCCTCTCGCTCTGCACTAATATCTACTCCAGCCAGTTCGTAGGCCTTTTCTTTAAGGAAGATATTCTTGGTCAATATTCTATCTGCACTAAGGCTTACACTCTTAGTGACCGTAGAATCGTAACCAATACCAAATGCGATTATGTCGTACGTACCTGGTGGAATACCTGGTATAGAGTAAAAGCCATTCAGGTCGGTAGCAGCGGCGTAACTAGTACCACCAATGCTAACATTAGTGAAAATAGCTGGCTCACCATCGGCATCGTTATATACATAACCTCTTACCGTTGCATTCTGGGCCCAAAGTGCTGTAATGGAGAACATTACTAAGGCTAAAAGGGCTATACTCTTCTTCATTCGGCTAATTTAATCCTTTGGCCCGTAAGCCTTATAAGTAATAAAGAACATTCGACCAAAGGCCGAAAGTGTTCTACTAAGCGAATACTTGTTGTACCTGGTCAGCAGCTTCTTTCAGCAAAATAGCTGAACGCACTTCCAAGCCAGAGTTATCGATTATCTCTTTCGCCTCTACAGCGTTAGTTCCTTGCAAGCGAACAATGATGGGAATATTAATATCACCAATGTTCTTGTAAGCATCTACCACACCCTGCGCTACACGGTCGCAACGAACGATTCCACCGAATATGTTCACCAAAATGGCTTTAACATTTGGGTCGCTCATTATAATGCGGAATCCAGCTTCTACAGTCTCTGCATTGGCCGTGCCACCTACATCTAAAAAGTTGGCTGGTGAACCACCACTTAGCTTAATGATGTCCATAGTGGCCATAGCTAGTCCTGCACCATTTACCATGCAACCTACGTTTCCGTCCAATTTCACATAGTTCAAGTTGTATTTTCCTGCTTCTACTTCTGTTGGGTCTTCTTCACTCTCGTCGCGCAATGCTGCGTAGTCTTTGTGGCGGTATAGTGCGCTTTCGTCCAAGCTTACCTTAGCATCTACTGCAATTATCTGATCATCAGATGTTTTCAATACCGGATTGATCTCGAACATATCAGCATCTATAGCTACAAATGCTTTGTATAAACTGGTAACGAATTTGGTCATGTCTTTCATAGCCGCACCGCTCAAACCTAGGTTAAAGGCCACTTTACGTGCTTGGAAAGGCATTAAACCCGTTACTGGGTCTATTTCTTCTTTAAATATCTTTTCAGGAGTTTCTTCTGCTACTGTTTCAATGTCCATTCCACCTTCAGTAGAATACATAATAATGTTGCGGCCTGTAGCACGGTTCATCAATACGCTCATGTAGAATTCACTAGGCTCGCTTGCGCCTGGGTAGTACACATCTTGTGCTACTAGCACCTTGTTCACTTTCTTACCTTCTTCACCTGTTTGTATGGTAACTAGCGTTCCACCAAGTATTCCTTTCACTTTATCAGCTAGTTGGTCTTTTCCTTTGGCTATAACTACACCACGGCTTCCTGTTTCTTTCACTTCACCTTTACCACGTCCACCAGCATGTATCTGTGCTTTTACCACGTACCATTCTGTTCCTGTATCCTCGGTTAGCTTCTTAGCTGCTGCTTCCGCATCGGCCACATTATCTACAGCAATACCATGCTGTATTTTCACTCCAAAACTTGCTAGTATCTCTTTTCCCTGATATTCGTGTAAATTCATGGTCTGTTTTTATCGCTTGCTATTGTTTATGCGGGGCTAAAAATAGGTATTGCATATAGTAAATCAAAAGTGGCGACAGCTTGTTTCTCCACACTAGTAAATGATAACACCATGACGAGATTTTTTACCATAGGGTTGGTTCTACTATCAATTTTTACCGCAATGGCACAAAACGAAGAGGAGGAAGTAATGTTGGATGAAGAAGGAGAAGAAATGCTTGTAGGTCCCGGACAGTTGAACGACCTACGAGTAATGCCTTACAAGGCTTGGTTTAAGGCCGAGTACGATGCCTTTAAACCCGATGTAAGCCCACTAGTACCTTATAAAGAAGACATGATGAGCGCCCAGATAATTGTAGTAATGGGTACTTGGTGTGAAGACAGTAGGAGAGAAGTACCCCGATTAGTGAAAATATTCCACTCACTACATTTATTTCTAGAGCCCAAAATAATATTTGTAGACGAGGAGAAGGATGACCCCGCAGGACAGGCTAAGGCACTTGGTGTAAAATATGTTCCCACCATTATTTTCCGCAATAAAAAGGGAGAAGAGATGGGCCGAATTGTGGAATCACCCGATGTGGATCTGGTGAGTGATATTTTGAAGATATTTAGTAAGTAGGTTGTATCGAGACACCCTCCAAACCTCCCTGAAGGGAGGCTTTATAAGTATCCCCTTGAGGGGGTCATAGGGGTGTAGATGTTAGAAAGATGCACACCATCCATTTCACCCACCTTTTCCCTATTATTGCAACAAATGTGCGCAAATGGATAAGAGTACTTCAAACACCCGCCTAAGTGTAAACATCAATAAGGTAGCCTTGCTTCGCAACGCTCGTGGTGGCGATCTGCCTAGCGTAGTAGGTGTGGCAAAAGACTGTGAACGTTTCGGCGCACAGGGCATTACCGTGCACCCAAGGCCCGATGAGCGCCACATTACGCGCCAAGATGTGTATGACTTGAAAGAAGTGGTAACTACTGAGTACAATATAGAAGGCTACCCCACACGGGATTTTCTGGATATGGTACTGGAAGTAAAACCCGAACAATGTACCCTAGTGCCCGATGAACCTGGTCAATTGACCAGCGACCACGGTTGGGATACGGTGAAGCATCAAAGTTTTTTAACGGAAGTGATAGGGGAGTTGCATGGCGAAGGCATACGTACTTGCCTATTTATTGACCCGATAGCGCAATTTTTAGAGGGCGCACGAAATGTACACGCTGATAGAATTGAGTTCTATACAGGGCCTTATGCAGAGCTGTATAAAACTGACCCCGTAAGAGCAATTGAACCTTACATACCTGCTGCCAACTATTGCCGAGAACTAGGCTTAGGCATAAATGCTGGCCACGACCTTAACTTGAAGAACCTGAACTACTTTTACAAGCATATACCTGCCTTGCTGGAAGTAAGTATTGGTCACGCTTTAATTAGCGATGCCTTGTATTATGGTTTAGAGAATGTGGTGCAGATGTATAGGTTGCGGTTGGAGAGCTGATCTACTGATCTGCTAGAAAGGCTTTTGCCCTTCCATGTAAAGAGAGTAACCATCTCTTATCGTTCCGTCTTTTGCAATATCTAAATGAAAACTTCCCCAATCGCCTATGTCGCTGGTTTTGGGTGAATGCTGCTTTACATTGGTAAAACCTTTCTTACTCATTAAACGCCCTAACGAATAGCGGTCGTACATCCAATAATGTATTTCTCCACCCTTTCTGAATTTGCCGATAGCTAAATATTCTTGCTCTTCAGGACTTAAGACTAGCGCTTGTAGTTTGGCTTTGTAGTTTCCTGGTTTAAGTAAAGAAAGTACCTTCCTAAAGGTTGATCTCGAATCTGGTTGAAACGTTCTATTTCGTTCTTCAGGATGTGCCCGAAAGTAATCTATCAATCCTTGAATAACTCCTCCACCCATTTCACGAACGAAGGCCTCATTTGATATTTTGTCTTGTTGAACGAAAGTGAGCATCTCACCACCACCTTGATTTCTTGTTCCTTGATCGAACATTTGTAGTAAGGTCCAAAGGTATGGGGTTTCGTTTTCGTCAGTAGGGTTTGCCAAATTGGTGTCTAGCCACTTAATGTACTCTCTTATCAATCCCTCAAGATCAGGTAATACTACACGTATTCTACCACCAGGCTTTAGTACCCTGTAGCACTCTTCTATTAATTTATCACCATCAGTTCTAGTAAAATGTTCTAATACTTGAGAGTGATAGACAACTTCGAAACTATTATCTGGAAAAGGAATGCCTTTCAGAAAATCACAATGAATAACTTGAGGGTCTCGCGGAAATAGGTCAGCGTTCACCCAATCAGGGTGCGTTTTTGTACCGCAACCAAGATTGATATAGTTTAATTTGGAAGATGGTACATTCATGTTTGCTGTAGTGGGTAGTATGCTATAGTGCTTGTACGCAAAAATAGAAAAATCAGGTAGTTATCGAGTATAACTAATACGCTCAAGAAGAACAGCTTAATATAGGTCAATCGCCTATCCCTAAGTCTATCTTAAACTTTTTATTCCTGCTAATGCGATCTTCAAAATCACAAAAGAAGCCTTGGCGGTAGTGGTACTTTAAGTCGCCGCTGTGTCTTTTTGGCAGTTGGGGTAGTTGCATGGTTTGCCTTAGGTTAAGTTGCACTTGCTTAGTACTGTCTGCTGGCAGGCTATCAGTAGGTGTAGTAAATAATAATGTAGCGGCAAATAACCAAGTCATACTAGTATAAACGTACGGAATAAAAAGCAGTTCATTAGCTGGACATAAACTCATAAATTAGTAGCAAAAGAAACATCATGGAGCGTAATGTAGTAGGTTGGTTTGAAATTCCCGTGCAAGAAATGGATAGAGCTAAAAGCTTTTACGAGCAAGTGTTCGATGTTAAACTAGAGTCTAGGCAAATGGGCGAAGATGAGTTGATGGCTGTGTTTCCATGGGAGGGAGAAAAATATGGGGCTAGTGGAGCATTAGTACGCAATACCAAAGACCCTATTGAGCCTGCAGGTAATTCTGGGCTTACTATTTACTTTAACACCAAGGATATAACAGCTGTAATTGATAGGGTAACCACTAACAAAGGAAAAATTATTACAAGCCCAACACTAATACCAGGCAGCAATAGCAAATACGCCACCTTTTTAGATACAGAAGGAAACAGGATTGGCTTATACGCCGAGTGAACTAAAGGCTACGTGTAACTTTTTTACCATTTTAAGTTATTATTTTTTGTTAAGCACCTGTTCCTCTTAGGGATTAATGCCGCTATCCCTTACTTTTGGCGTACGGTATCCATTCTTATTGGGTGTGGCGTTGTTACACCTTATTGTTAACATTATTGTAACCCACTAAACCCGTACCCAAAATGCGCAGTTTACTCTCTGTACTTCTACTCGTATTATTCCTTGTACCTACTAATACTTTTGCTGATGGCCTAGATGATATATGGCTAGCCATGGAAGAAAAAGACCATGATAAAGTGGATGAACTATTGGCTGCGGCTATGAAAGATCCCGCAACCAAAGTAGATGCTACACTAGCAAGAATACTTTTAAACCAGACAGATGATAAAGGAGGTAACCGTAAGTTATTGCAGTCTATCTACAATGACTTGGAAGACCCTTCGCCGTATTTGTATTCTATGTGGTTCACTAATGCTGTTACTAGTGGCTATGGAAAGAAATATGATTTCCAGTTGGATTTCATCGACCAATTTATGGAAGACCCTCGCGTTAATATCAGTATTAAAGCGGGCGCACGATACTTGTTGGGTATTCACCACCAGATGTCTAATGATCAAAAAAATGCCGTTAAAGTCTGGGACGAAGTACCATCAATGCAGAATTGGAACGTAACCGGTGTATTTGACAATACCTCAGGTAGTGGATTTGATAAAGATCATGCACCTATAAGTAACCCAAAGCCAGATGCTGAATTCATATCAAGTACTAACTCTGATATTAAGTGGTTCACTCCACCGGTAATACAAACCGACCCTTGGTACACATTATCATACTACTTACTTAAGCCACAAGGTGTTGGTTTTGCGCAAACATTTGTGACTAACCCAGCCGATCGTGATGTTATATTGGCGCTAGGAGCCAGTGGAAGTTTGAAAGTATGGGTTAATGATCAATTAGTATTTGAGGAAGAAGAGGAGCTTGAAACTGAACTGGATGTTCATCAAGTTGCTTTTACGCTGCCTAAAGGCGAGAATCGTATTCTAGTACAACTAGGTTATACTTACGATGTTGGCTACCCTAATTTCAGCGCTAGATTCTTAGAAAAGAGCGGCAAGGAAATAACTGACCTGCCAAGCTCAGCTGATTATCGGGAGTATAATAAACCTGCAACACCAATGAAAGTGGAGCAGATAACACATTTTGCAGAAGACTTCTTCAAAAAGAAGACCGAAGGTGAGCCTAAGAACATAGTAAACTACTTACTACTAGCAGATACCTACTACCGTAGCGATCGCTTCAATGAGGCCGTAGAGACTATTGATAAAGTGCTAGAGATGTATCCCAATAATGTGATGGCCAATATGCAACAGATAGTTAACTATTTGGCACTAGACGACCGCACTGAGCTGTTAAAGCAGATAGATGTGCTACGTAAAATAGACGGTGACCTGGTTTTCTTACACCAGTATGATTTTAGCCAAGCTATACGCAGTGAAGACTATGACGAAGCTGAAGAACATCTTGATGATGTAAAAAGAAAATTAGGCTCAAAAAGTGTTAGTTACATTAAAGACAAGATCGAGTGGCTATCAGAAAAGAAAGAATATCAGGAAATGATAGACCTTATAGAGGATAGTTACAACATGTACCCTGAGATCTCTTACTTCGTCAATCTGAAGTACTTGATAAACAAGAGCAAGAATGTACCAACTGCGAGAAACATAGTGTTCTTAGAGAAATACATGAAGAAGAACTACAGTGGTCAGATATTCCGTCAACTGATAGAAGAATATAGCCAAACGGGCTATTTCGCTAAAATGGAGAAGCTATTGCAAACGCAGTACGAGAACCATAAGGAAGATGTAGACCAGCACATGGAGTTGGTTAACTTGTATTACAATACTCGAAGCTATTACCGCTGTTTAGAATACATTAATGAAGCATTAACCATAGCACCCTATAATTCCGACATGTACTATACGCGTTCACTAGTATATGAAGCGATGGATAATGACGGTATGGCGATGATAGACTTGAGAAAAGCTGTTCACTACGACCCTAATTTGTTTGAAGCTCGTGAGAAGCTTCGTGAGCTAGAGAACAAGAAGCCTTTCCTTTCATTCTTTAAAAACGACGACACTTACGATGAAATAGAAGCTGCCCTTGAAGAAAAAGAAGACGAAGATGAGGAGGAAGCTAGTGATGATAACTTTGAGTATATTTTTAGCGATAAAAACTATGTTTTATTTCCTGAGGGAGCAAGCGTAGAGCACAACAGGCTAGCCATAAAAGTAAATAACGAGGCTGGTGTAGATGAGTGGAAAGAAACAAGCATTGGCTACAACTATTCGTGGCAACGATTGATCATTGAAACAGCAGAAGTGGTTAAGGCCAACGGTCAGAAAGTAGATGCAGAAAAGAGTTATAGCCGAATGGTGTTTCCATCGCTTGAGCCAGGTGATGCAGTGTTGATAGAGTATCGCTTAGAGAATTACACTGGTGGTAAATTGGCTAAGGAGTTTTGGGTAGACCATTTGTTTGAGTCTTATGTACCCAAAGCCCGTGTATCTTTAAACATATATGCACCTAAGGACAACCAACTTAAGATAACCGCCAAGAATATGGATGGTTTGGAAAAAGAGACCAAAGAGTTTGACGAATTCGTACGTTATAGTTGGGTGCTTGAAAATGTAGACAAAACCAAGTACGAATCGTATATGCCGCCATTACGTGAAGTAGGTAAAATGCTTTACATCAGCACGGTAGATTCATGGAAAGTGATAGCCGATTGGTACAGCGACCTTGCAGTACCACAAGCTAAAGAAGACCATAACTTAACCAAGGCATACAACGAGATATTTGAAGGAAAAGACTTTGTTAATGATTATGAGAAGGCTAAGGCAATTTATAATTATATAGCAGATAACATTAGCTACAGTTCGGTATCGTTCCGTCAGAGTAACTATATACCACAAACCCCAATGGTAACCATAAGTACTCAACTGGGCGACTGTAAAGATGTAAGTACCCTATACCATACGCTTGCTAAAAAGGCTGGTTTAAAAACGCATCTGGTATTGGTAAATACACGCGACAATGGCGAAAGTACCATGCAAATGCCTACTACGGAGTTCAATCACTGTATAGTGAAAATAGACTTGCCAGAGGGTAGCATTTTTCAAGAGTTGACTAATGAGGATATACCTTTCGGTACCATGCCACGCACTATTGAAAATGCTCAGGCCCTTGTTATACCTAACGATGAGAACGATAATGTAGGTAATGAGCTGATAAATATACCTGCTACCAATTTGGCAGTTAATGCTCTGAAACGTAAGTCTACTGTAAAAGTAACAGGTAGCGATATTACTGTTAGTTCTATATTGGATGTTACTGGTAACCAGGTAAGCTACTACCGTGGCCGCTTCTCTCAATTGAATAAAGTAGAAACGGAAGAGTCTGTTCAACGACTGTTATCAGGATACTTTGACAACAACCTAGAAGTAGACGAGTACAGCTTCAAGAACCTAGATGAGCGCGAAGAAGATTTTGCCATTACTACAGAGGTAACTGTAGAAGATGAAGTAAAGTCTATTGGTGGCTTTAATGCTGTTAAACCTCCATTGTTTGAACGTGTAATGACTAGCGATGCCTTTACGGATGATGAACGTAATTACCCGATCCGCTACTGGAAGTATGAGTCTAATGAGGTTTACGAAACCGAGGTAGTGGTTGAATTACCTGCTGGTTCACAACTAATGGAGCTTCCGAAAGGCTTTGCTGTGAAAAAAGATTACATTGACTACAAGTTGACCGTAGTTAAACTATCGTCTACTAAGATCAAAGTTATCCGTACGGTGAAGATAATTACCAAAAACATTGAGCCTGCCCAATATGCTGATTTCCAAGAAACAGTAAAAGGTATTGTAAAAGCAGAAGACATCTACATTGCTTACAAGTAAGCGATGATAGCATTTCACTATAAAAACATCCGATCATTAATTTGGTCGGATGTTCTTGTTTTAGGGTTGCTAGTAAGTTGTCCATAGTAACCCATTTATAGATAGTAACCGATCACACGTTAGATCTGGTAGTTAGTTGATTAGGCAATTGCCATTACATCCTATTCCTTAGTTTAGTGGAAAGCAAACCCAAATCCATGGAAACTGATACGCTAGCACCACCAGAAACTAAGCCGGCCCAAATACCCTTTAAGTACCACAAAGGCAAAGGACTATTTGGCGATGCCATGGAGTTTTTGGAGAACACCGCCGAATTCTGTACTAAGTATGCAGATACCAAAGGCGACTGGTATGCCATACGCATATTGATGGTGCGAAAGTTATTCATCTCTTTCCGACCAGAAGTATTGAGTTACGTGCTCCAGAAGAATGCCAAGAACTACCAGAAGGGATTAGCCTATAACGATATGAAGCTCTTTTTAGGAGAAGGCTTGGTAACCAGCGAAGGCGACTTTTGGCGCAGACAACGGCGCATTGTTCAGCCAGCATTTACCAAAACTAATCTTGCAAAGCTATTTGACGGCATGGCCGCGGAATCGGAAAGGTACTTTCAAGAGATGAAAGCGCGCACCACAAAAGGGGAGACGTTGGATATGGCCTTAGAGATGATGCACGTTACGGCTAACATAGTAATGACTAGCCTATTCAGTAAAACGAACGACCGCGATCAAGAACAGATGTACGAAAGCATGGAATACATGCAGAGCGTGGTGTTAAAGCATTTGTATCATCCCTACCTAAAGCCTTGGTACTATGTAGATGGCACCATGAAGAAGTTTAATGGGATGAAGAAAGAGCTGGATGATATGATGTATGGCTGGATAGAGGAGCGCCGCAAAATGACCGAGCGACCTGCTGATCTGCTCACCATGCTAATAGAATCTACCGATAGCGAAACAGGAGAGGGGATGAGCGACTTGCAGCTTCGCGATGAGATAGCTACATTGTATATCGCAGGTCACGAAACATCGGCTAATGCATTGGCTTGGACTATTTATGAGCTGTCGCAAAAACCAGAGATAATAGCCAAGCTTCGCGAAGAAGAAGAACGGGTATTAAATGGCCGTACTCCCAACTTTCAAGACATTATGCAACTGACATACACAAAGCAGGTGCTAGATGAAGGCATGCGCTTGTATCCACCAGCTTACGTGATATCGCGTTTGGCTATAGAAGATGACATTGTGGAAGGTGTGAAGGTTAAAAAGGATGAGAACATCTATATGAGCATTTACGCCCTGCACCGCAACCCTGCTTACTGGGAAAACCCAACCGAGTTCAACCCTGATAGATTTACCCCTGAGGAAGTAAAGAAACGCCCCAAGATGACCTACATGCCTTTTGGGGCAGGTGCTAGGATGTGTATTGGCAATCACTTCGCCATGATGGAAATGCAGATGATACTGATCATGTTCGTCCGTAATTTCAATTTTGATCTTACCGCTGGCTTTAAGGCCGAAATGCAGCCGCTTATCACGCTTAAACCGAAGGATGGTATCATGATGGAAGTAAGCCCAAAACAACCACAACTATGAGTACCGAAACACTTATTGATAGACCAACTAGTGAAAATATCGCCTTCAAATATTATGCGGGTAGAGGCATAAGCGGATACACCTCTAAATTTTTAGAAAATTCACCGAAGTTTTGTACGGATAACTTTAACACCAAAGGCGATTGGTATGCCTTAAGGGTGCTTATGTTCGTTAAAATGCACCTATCCTGTAGGCCATCGGTGATGGAGCATGTGCTTCAAAAAAATGCAAAAAACTATCAAAAAGGCTATGCCTATTCGGCAGCTAAAAAGTTTTTAGGTAACGGCTTATTATCTAGTGAAGGAGAGCTATGGCGCAAGCAGCGGCGTATTGTGCAGCCAGCTTTCAGCAAAGCTAATTTGATAAAGCTATTTGCTGAAATGGGAAAAGAAGCCAATATC
>CAYGTK010000111.1:2383-14151 GCA_964352775.1 uncultured Chitinophagaceae bacterium | reverse complement strand
GGACTGCATATGTACCCTTTGTATCGCGATCAGAAATTAATGGCTGCTGTGTAATGAAGTATTTGGTCGTGCTTATTTTTTTGTTGTCATCTTCGCTCTCTGCCCAAACGCTTTCTGGGGACGAAGACTTCTGCGAAGTACTTAACGTAATACTCGTTCTTGGTGATCGCGACTTTCTTAATGCAAAAGATAAACCCATAGACGGTACCGCAAAAGCCCTTATTGGAGATGTTTGGTCTACAAGGCTTCAACTACCAGGTTCTACTGATAACTTTATAAGAGAAGGACTTGGCTTAGTGGAATTTCATAGTGTATTCCTTCAACGTACTACTCTTGGTGATGCCATTGTTAACGACCATACCTTGTTAAAAGAGCAAGTAAAACTGTGCCTTGGCAGTGACTGGGACATGACCATGATAAACCCCTTCAATGAAAATAATTTAGTGCAATATGTCTTATTCAGTAATAGAAAACAGAAGATGGAGATCGAGGTGAAATTGAAGAAAGTCAGAAAGTTCTATCGCTTAGAAATTGTATTCAGCGATCTTGGTTAACATCATCGTAACATGGAAACACTAGTTTTGCCCCATATATGACAGCCTGGACTAACTACCACAGCCACACCCACTATTGTGATGGCTCATCTACCCCCGAAGACTACATTAAAGCAGCCCTAGCTAAAGGTATAGCCGCTTATGGCTTTAGCTCGCACGTGCCTTTACCCTTTGCCTGTGCTTGGTCTGTTAAAGAAGAACGCGTTCAAGATTACTTAGCGGAAATAGACGACCTGAAGAAGAAGTATGAAGGTCAACTAGATATTTACAAGTCGCTGGAGATAGATTATATACCAGACATTATTGGTCCACAAAGCGACTACATCAAAAAGCTGAGTTTAGATTACACGCTAGGTTCAGTTCATTTTGTGGGAAGCCACGAAGGCCGTCATTGGGAGATTGATGGAGAGGTAGATATTTTTAAATGGGGATTGGTGAAGATATATAACCATGATATTAGAGCGGCAGTAACTCGCTACTATGAGTTGACACGCCAGATGGTCCGTGAGCATCAGCCAGATATTATTGGACATTTAGACAAAATAAAGATGCAGAACGACCGAGAGCATTTCTTTGCTGAAGATGCTGATTGGTATGTAGCCGAAATAGAGAACACGCTTGATGTGATAGCCGAAGAAGGGGGCATTGTAGAAGTAAACACCCGTGGTATGTATAAGGGAGTGACCATTGAACCCTACCCAAGTTATTGGGTGTTAGAAGAAGTGCATGCCCGCAACATCCCTATTCAACTGAACAGCGATGGGCATAAGCCAGAAGAGATCATCGCCGAATTTGAAACGGTTGCACCTAGGCTATTAGAAATAGGGTTTACCGAAATGCGTGTAATAATAGGTGGTGAGTGGAAGGATGTGAGTTTCACCGCCAAGGGACTTAATATACCGCAGCATGCTTAAGGGACTAAAGGGGTATTTAGAAAAGGCCAATAGCCTTACGCTTACTATATATGCAGGGGTAGTTTCCTTTCTGGTGTATTCGTGCATGTACGGCTTCCGTAAGCCCTTCTCAGCCACTAACTACGATGGGGTAGATGGTGTTTCTATACTAGGGATGTTCGAGATAGAGATGGATTATAAAGTCTTCATCGTGTTGGCACAGCTGGCAGGTTATGTGTTATCTAAGTTCATTGGTATAAAAGTAGTTTCCGAAGCAGGGAAAGATAAACGCCCCTTGCTCATCCTTAGCTTTATTGGTGTGGCTTGGTTGGCTTTGTTGGGTTTTGGTGCTGCACCTGTAGGTTACAAGTTCCTCTTCCTGTTCTTGAACGGCTTACCGCTTGGTATGATATGGGGCTTGGTGTTCAGTTATTTAGAAGGAAGACGCTCTACAGAAGCCATGGGAGCCATGCTGTGCGCTAGTTTCGCTTTAGCATCAGGCTTTGCGAAATCGCGAGGTAGAGAGGTGATAGATATGGGCTATTCCGAGTTTTGGATGCCTTTTATTACTGGGGCCATGTACATCGTTCCACTTATAATAGTGGTGCTATTGCTCGATCAATTGCCCGACCCTTCGCGAGAAGATGAAGCCCAACGTACCAAGCGTGTTCCCATGGATAAGGCCGCTCGCCGCAGTTTCTTCAAGAACTTTGCACCAGGGTTAGTGCTGTTGATATTGGTATACATGGCCATTACTGCCTTCCGCGATTTCCGCGATAACTTCATGAGTAATATCCTTGAACAACTAGGTGCGGCCGACGATTCAGGAGTATTTACCCAAACGGAATTACCCGTTACACTCGCAGTTCTGCTGCTACTAGGCCTTATTATGTTTATCCAAAACAATAAGAAAGCCCTGTACCTCAACCATGTCATCATCATTATTGGCTTGCTCACCGCAGGTATCAGTACCTACGCTTTCCAGCAAGAATGGATCGGTCCGCTACTATGGATAAGCCTAACGGGCTTTGCCACCTACGCGGCCTACATTCCCTACAATGCCTTGTTGTTCGAGCGATTGATAGCTGCCTTCGGCAAACCCGCCAACGCAGGCTTTCTTATCTATATGGCCGATTCATACGGCTACTTAGCTACCGTTGGAAATTACCTTTACAAAGAATTTGCCCAACCCAATATCAGCTACCTCGATTTCTTTACCAGCGCGAATTATTGGCTAGCAGGTTTTGGTGGAATTCTTACACTAATATCGCTACTGTACTTTTGGCGGAAGGAGTAGTAGAAGCCAAACTCACAATACACTTACTCCTTACTGAATTTACGTTTCAGCCAAAATGCTAGCATCGGCAAAATGATGATCCAACTGGTGGTAGTAAACAGGCCTTTGGTAACGGTGAATATGCTAGAGGCTTGTATGATAGTTGATGACACCTGTGGCCCAGTGCTTATCATGATGGCAACGCAGAGGTTCTCTAAGTAGTCAATTATCATGTGGGTGATGGGAAAGAGGTATATCTTGCTCCAAATAGAAGCTGTATTGAACCCGTTGATATGATAAAGCCACTTCATCCAAGTGCCTAGAAATAGGGCTAACAGTGCTGGGTAAAGCACATCTAACACCATTATTTGTAGGTATAGATACAGCTTAGTGGTGGCTGGGTCTAGCTTTGCAAGCATGGCTCTGGCGGTTTCTACCGAATATCCCATAGGGCTTAGGTCGAATGCCTGCGTACCGAGAACTGCATTTATCTTGGGGAAGGTTACTGTTATCATTAGCAATCCTACAGCATGGGCTAATAGGAACCAGATAAAGATCCTGACGGGTGGAGAAAGTTTTTTCATAGCGATGGAAGGTATCTAAAAGGGCTGTGCTAATAATTGCTTGGCTAATTTATTGTTTTAGCAGGATAACAGTATAATTGGGGGGAAAGCCACTAGACTTATTTCCTTCAAAAATCCTATTTTCAACCTCAAGTAGATAAAAAATTCTCCGTTAGTAAACTATTCTAAAACAAGTGCCGTTTAGTAATCTAAATTGGCTAACATGCTTGCAACCACATGTCCCGTTACCACAAACTTAGCAGCTGAAAAAGTGCAGTCCGCTGAATATAAACATAACATTTACAACTCTTTAGCTGAGTTGGATGAACAGCAATGGAACGCTGTTACCCAGGGCGAACATCTGTTTTTCGACCCCACTTACTTGCGTGGTATTTGTGAGAATACGAAAGACCTGCTGAAATTCAGATACATTGTATTGGAGAAAAATGGGCAACCATATGGAGTAGCCGTTTCGCAGATAGTAACCTTTGAAGGAAAGAACTTTGTAGACGAAAGCCCCGATAAAGGCTTTGGAGGTAAATTAATGGAGAAGGTAGTTCATCAGGTGGATTTCAGGCTACTGGTTATTGGTAGCTCACTTACCACGGGCGAGTATGGTTTCTTGTTCAAAAATAAACCAACGGAGGCCGACCTGGATGCCATGCTATGCGCAGTAAGCAACCTATTGCAAACTGAAAAGAAGGAAGGCAAAAAGGTACATGGTGTGCTGGTAAAAGACTTTTACGATCGCCATGTGCAAGACTATAAAATGCTTGAAGAAAATGGTTTCCTGCAAGCCTACTTTCAACCTAATATGATATATCGTATTCCAAAAGGGCAAGCTACAATGGAGGAATACATGGCTGCCATGAAATCGAAGTATAGGGTTAGGGTAAAGAAAGCCATCAAGCGGATAGCGCCGTTAACCAGAGTGGAGATAGGCCTAGAAGAATTAAAAGAAGAATTACCCCGCTTACAATATCTATACGATCAAGTGTTGGATGCTTCTGCTTTTAAGCTGACCAAAACCACACTAGACCACTATGTGACCGAGAAGACACATTTGGGCGATCGTTTCAAAATATACGCCTATAAAGATGACAAGGGCCAGATACTTAGCTTCATTACCTACTATATAGATGGTAAGGACCTGGTGGCTGGCTACACGGGATTCGATCGTGAAATTCGCGATGACTACGACTTATACCTCAACATCTTGCTTACTCTAGTTGAGCGTGGAATGGAGGAAGCCTGCGAAACGGTAACTTTTGGCCGAACAGCTATGGAAATAAAGAGTTCAGTTGGTGCTGAACCACACGATATGGTTGCCTATGTGCGCCATACCAGTAATTGGAAGAATGCAATCGTTAAGCTCATCATCAAGCGACTGAATAAGCCGGAACAATGGACACAACGCAGCCCTTTCAAATAAATGGATAACTCGTGTCGTTCTTCTTGGTATTAGCTATTACCTTTATTGTAAATACCACCATATGAAATACCCATTTATTTTGCTGGCTCTACTTTCTATCGCTTTTGTTTCTTGCGATAAAGACAATAACGATGATGACAAAGATGAGCCGATGGTACACTTCCGCTTCAACTTTGATGAGAACCAAATACGCCTGAATAATTTAGGTGAACCAGCTATTATGCCTGTAGGTAATGCTGGACAAAGCCCACAGAATTTTGAAATGGCTGCACATTATATTGAGCTATCGCAAGACAAGTTCACGCAAGTAGGTGGTGGTGCTGTATTGTATAAAAGCGATGAAACCACGGCAGGAGGAACTAACGCCATCACCTTTGATAATTTAACTATAGTTGGCGATGGTCAAGAATTCTTCTTTATCCCACTAAAAGACATTGCAGAAGGTACTTACGAGCATTTACGCGTATCTCTAGCTTATCAGAATTACGATATTGATATGACCTACAACAACAGTACAGAACTTACAGGTACGGTGGCTTCTTTTGTGGGCTTTAACACGTATATCAATTCCGTTCAAGTAGATGAAAAATCGCTTGATGTGAATGATAATCGCTTACAAGGCTTTTGGGCATTTGAGTTGAAGAACCCACCCTTTGGAATAAATGTGCCAATATTAAGTGGTCAGGCGCCAGCTACTACGGTGGTAAACCCATTATTCGCTACATCGCCGATACCTGCGGGGTCTTGCTTGGTAACAGCTCAATTTCCAACAGCCTTTACCATCAGCCACAGCGAAACGGCTGATCAGTTCGTAGATGTATCGCTATCAGTTAATAATAGCTTTGAGTGGAAAGACACCAATGGTAATGGCAAATGGGATGTAGGTGATACCGCCAACGATATAGAGCAAGTAGTGGATATGGGCGTGCGCGGCATGCAAGTTGCAGTTGCTGTACAGTAGTCGTATATTGACGTATACTCAAAAGGAATAATTATGAAAGCAACTTTACAAACCTTCGTATTTCTGGCGCTTGTTTTGGGTTGTATCTCTTGTAGCACAAGCAATTCTAGTAAGGAGGAGTCAGAAGAAAAAGGTCTAGACTTAAGTCGACTATTAGTGTTAAAGCTGGATGATCAACAATACGGTCAAAGTGATTACACCTTACTACAGCGACCTAACGAAGCAGAAAACAGCATTGATGTATTATTAATGGATGGCGACGATGTAGCCTCTAGCTTTACTATACCACGCGTAAAAGAAGGTTCGCGCGAGCTATCTATTACCAAAATGGAGAAGACGGACAAAGGCTTCAGCATAATGTTAGATAGTGGCAGGGCCAATTACTTAAACAGAAGGAATTTGACCTTCAAGCATACTGACGGGAAGTTTTTTCTTACGAGTATAGCCAATAGCCATTTCAACTTAACAACAGCCGCTGAGAAGCATGAAAACATCACCGTATCGCCACCCATACCAATGGATATCCCAGAATTATTGGGGAGTTTGTATGAGTGCTAGAGGGGTGTTATACACCACATGAAAACGTATCAAAGTAGCAGTATTTAATGGTTAGCATCTGAAAAATGCTTATATTTGCATGACCATGAAAACGATAAGTAAAGCATTATTAGTCTTGTTAGTTCTTGTAAGCTTCGCTTCTTGTAGTACAGAGCAACCTAAGAAGGAAAGATCTAATGATGACGGTCTTGACTTTAGCAGGTCTTTAGTAGACTTGTCGCAGCAACATCATATGTAGTGTAGGCCCTTGGCTTAGGCTTTTAGCAGGTACACTCTTCCTTTAATATCCCATTTCTATTCTTGCAAAAGCCCATACTGGGTTTATCATTCGTTACAAATGTAACTTTCCTGAAGTTCTTCGTTGTATCAGTATGAAGACTATCACGCTCATTTTTATTGGTATAATAATTTCCTTCTGTTCGCAAGCAAAAGTCATCCATGTATACGTTGCTCTTTGCGACAATGCTAGCCAGGGTATAGTACCCGTTCCAGAGAAGTTGGGTAATGGCGATGATGCCTACAACAACCTGTATTGGGGAGCTTACTACGGAACAAAAGCCTTCTTTAAACGCAGTAACCAGTGGACTATGGTAGACTGCCAAGCAGTGAACGATACCATTATAGAACGATGTGTATTTCAACATAAAGCCAGCAATACCTACCTGGTAGCGCATGCTTATAGAGGAAGACTTATAAAGAACTGTATAGAAGACTTCTTAAAGGCTGCGGCAGGAGGGGAGCTACCCCAATTATATGTAGAAGGCGAGGAATTAGATAATGGAAACAAAGAGCGCTTAGTAGCTTATGTAGGCCACGATGGACTGATGGAATTTTCTATAGACCAACTACCAAAAGCGAAAGGCCAAGCCAAGCGAGATGCCATAGTATTAGCCTGTATAAGCAAAAGCTATTTTGAAGAACCGATACGTAAAACTGGCGCTACTCCGCTATTGTGGACCACTGGGTTAATGGCCCCCGAAGCATACACCCTAGAAGCTGCAGTAAATGCTTGGATAGTAGGTGCATCATCAGAAGAGGTTCGTGAAAAGGCTGCGGCAACTTACCATAAGTACCAAAAGTGTGGTATTAATGGCGCTAGACGGTTGTTGGTTACGGGATATTAGCTATATGGTCACTGTAACTTTGAATGCGAGACCTGCTTGATCCTATTCAATAGCGAAGAGTCAGTTGCAAATTGCAAACCCATCTGTTCGTAGCCTACCTTATTGAAGTGTCCGTCTATCGGGTAAAAGTATTCATCTGCATTAACACCTCCTAAACCATTGGCGCAAAGGCGTTCTAGTATATCGATGTGTTTTACATTTTGAAAAGTTGCTCTCCAATCATAATCATATTTGCAGCTGTCTAACTCAATTCGCAAAGGGTGCGTAGCAACAAATAGATCTATGTTTTTAGCATCCAAACTATCTCGAAATGCAGTTATGGTGTTCTTTATCTCCTTTTTTGCAACTTCTGCCTTTTTTGGAAATTCGTGTATTGGTACAAGGTCGTGATTAACATCAAGTAGGGAGTGTGTAATATGCCGAACCAAAAAGCTAATAAGGTATAGATCCATAAGTACAGGTTCTTCTGCAAACTTTACTCCATCGTCTGTAAACCTTTCAGTACCACCACGGGTAATAATGTTATCTACATCCGTTCTATTAATGGCTATGATAACTATATCTGGCTCTATTTCCTTTATAATACTCCTTGCTAGATCTATCTCAAATATGGGGTCAGAGCCTACTATTCCCGCATTATAAGCATATACACTTAAACCCTTCTTTTCCAGTTCACGCTGAAATACTTTTACCCAGCTGTAGGCTGGTTCTACCCCAAATCCTTCAGTAAACGAATCTCCTAAGCACAATACAGTGACTTCTTTATTCGGTACCTTATCAATTGCCACATCCAATAATCCATTAGCATTGGCTTGAATAGAGTAATCGAACTCTGAAGAGGAAAGACGCATCGTTTGGTTAGCTGGATAAGTATAATGATCAGTGCTTTCATCATGTTTGTAGGATGATATTATCATATCTCCCTCCATACGTTCTATCTGGGTAGTGTGCGGGCTAAAGTGAAACATTATCCATTCGGCAATAATAAGTGAGCTAACGAAGCTACCAAGCAGTAGCGTGATATTTATGATGATAGATTGATGACCTTTTAAAAGAAAAGACAAAGGAAAAATGATCGCAACGAATAAGGAAAACCAACTGAGGTAGAAGTAGGGGATAAAGGTTAACGGAGTGAAGAAAAAATGTCTTTCGTCTGTTAATCCAGGAAACAATACCAGTCCGTGAACAGTAAAGTAGATGGTAAGTAACCACATTAAATGTTGCTTTAAGCCTTTTGACCAACCAAAGCAGTATGGGCCTAAAACGAAGATAAGGCTGGCCCCACCTAAAATATTGGCAATAACATTAATTATGAATCCCGCCTTTTGCGAGAAGAATGGCACTATCGTTCCAATATCTAATACGATACAAATAATTAGTAGCACTACAGTTAACCAAGCAACTTTAAGTCTATTAAAGTAATTTTTTACTGATGTGTTTAATTGCACGAGATCATCCGTTAAATAAGGGTAGATAAATAGGTAGCGTTCATCTAATTGTATTTGAAAGTGAATGTAGCACAATGTTTTGTTTTATAGTATCAACTGCTAATAGCTGGTTTATAGTCTACTTTAAAACAAGCCAGTTATTGCCACCACATTCGTTCTATTATAAGGCTCAGGGTTAGCCGGGTCAGGACTCTGTACAGATAGAAAGAGTGTTTTGTAGTCAGGGGTAAATATCGGTCCCGTCTGCTCACAACCACGTGGGCCAACTGTTAGGCGTATCATATCGGCTAGGGTAGGAGAAGCTAGTCCAGCTTCTAACAAATAGACCTCATTGTACATCTCTTGAGTACCATCAGCTGTGGTGTGTACATTGCCAATACCACCATCCTCGCATACTACTAGGTATTCCTTACCATCCAAAATGGCTTTTGATAATCCATCTGGTGCTGAAAGGAATGCATCTTGCTCGTTGGGGAATTCTCCGCCATCAACATATACGCGCATCATATCCGTAGTAGGGTCAAATTCTAGCACTCGCCCATAAGGATCGCTGTATTTGCCATCACCTTTATCCATATCACCAGTAAAATAGCTGGCTGGTTGTCCACCCATTGCTATTGCGGCCGACCAATCGATATCACCTCGTCCAGTTTCGGTGATGTATATCTTGCCCGAAGCCATCTCTACCCATTCGTGGCGGATGAATAGGGTAGCCCCCAGCTTTACCGCTTCTTCTCGAGCATTTATCATGCTGGCTGTATCCATCGGTAAGGCCAACCAGTTACCAGATTGACCCACCTGCTCTTGAAAGGCATATAGCTGCCCAGTTGTATAATCGCCCGCATTATCAGCCACAAATTTGAAGAATACCGCAGGGCTGTAGTCGTCGGTTAAATACACCGTTTTTCCATCAGGCATACAATGTGCATCCTCGTGTGAGTAGCGGCCCATGTGTAGCAGCTTTCGGAGCGGCTTCTTAGTGGCAATATCTACCTCTACCATCCAACCTGTTACTTCATGGCGCTTCATACCCTTAAAATCACTGGTGTCGGTCACATAGCGGCCATTGTTGTATAGTCTTGCATTAGTCGGCTGTGGATATTCCTCTGCCGTTAATATAGTACCATGTGGGGTTACTGCACCTCCGCAGTTATGCCACGTGCCGCCCAAAGGTTCAAAATCGATGTGATTGAATTTTCTATCTACCGTTATCCATTTGCCGTTCTCCTTTTTCACCTCGAACCAGCTCATACCGCCTGCATCGCCAAGGTTAGGGTTAGCTAATTTGTCTTCATGGTTTACAAATAAGTATCCGTTTTCAGAACTACCATCAATAGGTATATAGGCCAAATAATCCTGCTTATCTTTCGCGGGAAATGACTTACCATCGGCGCGCGTAACACTGTCCAATTCCGCTGTAAACAAGATGTCTACCTGCGCATTATCAGGTACTTTCAGCGCATAGTGGTCGTGCGTATTATCTACAGGCTGAAAATTGATGGTAGCAGTTACTATATCATTCTCCTCGCTAGGAGTAGACTCTTCTGTTTGGTCATCATGACCATGACTACCACATGAACTAAGTATTAGAAGGGTAAATAGTGAGATGTATAAGGCAATAGACTTCATGAACTGCATTTTACACGAAAATACGGCGTAAGCAGACTAAGTAGGTAGTGATGCCATTATGCTTGGGTTAATAACTAGTGTTAGGGAAAAACACAACCCATCCGTCATCCTGTACTCGATACAGGATCTAACGTTAGCAAGTCAGGTTTCAAAGATGAGGTTGTTTGAAATAAAAGCTAAGACACTAAAAAGCGCAGTTCATAATGAGGTCCTCGAATTATGGAGTGCCGTTGTTGGTAAACCATCCATCGATCGGCAAAGCTGCTGGCATTGCAAATACCGCTTTCGTTTCGTCCTTGTCAGTAGACAAGGACGATTGGGGGGGGTAATGGTCGGCAGTAGCAGTATGGCGTGGGTGCGGATATCATCCTGAGTGCGAAACGTAGTGGAGTAGTCGAAGGGTGGTTGTACTGGGCGGTGTCGATTTGGTGTACATTATCCCTTCTCTCGTTTCTTGAAGCCAAAGTCAGGTTTTTCTCCGCGTATTAGCATGTTTAGGAACTTATCGAATCGCCGTTGTCTGGTTTCTGGTTTTTTTGCTGAAGTAAGTCCATAAGATATAGCGAAACGATTAGTCTTATTCAGTGTTTCAAAACACTTTTTGGCTTTAGGTTCTTGATTTACCGCCATCACAAAATCTGAAGGTACTTTCATTTCACTAACTGGGGCATAGGCGTTCTTCCATCTTCCATCTGCTTTTGCAGCTCGTATTTGTGCAAGGCCAGGTTCTTGCATGCGGCCCTCCTTCATCAATCGCTCGGCATGCTCTCTGTTACGTTTCGACCAACCACTACGAGGTCTTCTAGGTGTGATCCTCTGGAGGTAAACTTCCTCATCAATAGACTTCTTAATACCGTCTATCCATCCCCAGCATAGTGTTTCAATTACAATTTCGCCCCATGTCACACTTGGTTTTCTCGTTTTGACTTTGAATATTTTCACCCAAAGTTCCGTTTCAGTAGTATGGTTGATTTCAAGCCACTTGTTTAGCTTTTCGGGTGAAGAAAAGGCTTTGATTTTTGCTGGGTCTGGTGTGGGCATTGTATAGTAATTTACGTAGCTGCTAGTATAGTTAATTTTAGTTAGTAAATGAGTTTTTTCCTGTTATCTCAAGAGTCCTTGTTTGTGGGTAGGTTTTGTAAAGTGGTTGGTGCTATTTGGTCACAAGCCGTTACGGGCACGTCATCTTGAGGGGGAGTATAAAGAAGCGCAGGCCAGCGGGAGCATGAAGCTTAGCGAAAAAGTCGAAGGGTGGATGGCCGGGAAGGTTATACCTATCGCTCGGCACATCTGCTGGCATTGCAAATACCGCTTTCGTTTCATCCTTGTC
>CAYGTK010000111.1:0-2373 GCA_964352775.1 uncultured Chitinophagaceae bacterium | reverse complement strand
TAGCTATGCTCTTCTGCTGTAGGGGTTTTAGTAAAACGCGTATAGTGCTTTTCCGAATTGAAGACAAGGCGTTTTAAAGAATACCTCTTTGCAACACTCGAAACAAAAAACTGTGGTATAACCTGAAACACATGTTCTATTTCAGCCAAATGTATGCCTTTTGTAAGAACCATATAATTAGCATCATGTGTTACCCTGTGTCTTATATCAAATCCTTCTTTCAAAAGCTTATCAACTTTATCCTCAAACGTACCTTCATGAATCCATTTAAATAGCCCCGCATAGTCAGCTGGTAAAATTCCTTCCATCACATCTTTGGAGAAATATTCCGTTATCCTAGAAGTGTTTTTATTGTATATAAAATCATAAGCTTCTCTCGTACTATTCAAATTCTGAAAATTATATTTCCTAGCAGTATATTCTCCAATTGTAAGTTCAATTGGTATTTCTTCATTTAGTTGCTCGGATAATCTGGATAATATTTCCTCATCAGTATTACATAGAAATATAAAGACTTCCTGAAATACTGTTTCCCAACAAGTAACAAGAGAGCAAATGTATTGTCCGACCATTATTCTAAGCTCAAAGTCCCACTTTTTCTCTTCTGCCTTATATTTCCGTAGCGTTGTATGTATCAGATTACTTCTTCTAGAGAGGTTCCCCAATAAATTCATCGTTACTGCACTCAAAAAATTATCATATTCTTCCGTTTGTCTGAACTCTCTTAGTTTTTTGATTCTAGTTAGTTTTTTTGAGGGCGTTCCCATCTGTTTCTCTTTTTTTTCAAAACTATCTGTTAACTACGTAATTGTTTTGCGTAGTTGATTTGCCGTATACAAAAAATGGATTTTATCCCGAATTCAACAATCATCAAAACTTTTACATACTGCCTACTGTGACTGCCCGCTGTTACTTTTGGCTAGAGGGGATCCTGAAACAAGTTCAGGAGGACAGGTTGGTAGAAGGCGACTACTTCCCCTCAAACTTAGCAGCCCGCTTCTCCACAAAAGCACTCATCCCTTCCTTCTGATCTTCGCTGGCGAAGAGTAGGTAGAAGTTTTTGCGCTCAAAGGCTAGGCCTTCTTCTAGGGTGCCGCTAAAGGCTTGCAATACTGATTCCTTGGCCAACTGCACCGCTAGTGGCGATTTGGTGGCGATTTGCTTCGCTAGGGCTACTGTTTCGGCTAGGTATATTTCTACGGGTACTACTTTGTTTACTAGGCCTGCTGCTTTTGCTTCGTCGGCGGAAATGAAGTTGCCTGTTAGTACCATTTCCATAGCGCGGGCCTTTCCTACGGCACGGGTAAGGCGTTGCGTGCCTCCAGCACCTGGCATTACGCCTATCTTAATTTCGGGCTGACCGAACTGGGCGGTTTCGCTGGCTACTATCATGTCGCAAGTCATGGTTAGCTCGCAGCCTCCCCCTAGTGCAAAGCCACTTACGGCAGCAATAATAGGTTTCTTAGTCTTCTTTATCTGGTCCCAAGTGCTGAATTGGTCGGTCTTCAACATATCAATGGCCGATTTGCCTGCCATCTCTTTAATATCGGCACCAGCGGCAAAGGCACGCTCGTTACCAGTTAGTACGATAACGCGCACGCCATCATCTTTATCCAAAGCTTTCAGGGCATCGCGAAGTTCGCCCATCAATTTCAGGTTCAGGGCGTTCAATTCTTTGGGGCGGTTCAGGCGGATAAGCGCTACAGCGCCATCATAGTTCGGTTCTACTAGTATGTGTTCAAATTCCATGTTTGTCTATTTTAAGGCTGGGCAATTTAGGCATCTTTCGGGTAAATTCGGAACAGCAGCGAAATACACAGCCATCCGATAAGCATACCCAAAATGGCGCCCACGGTTATATCTAAAGGGAAGTTCACGCCCACATATACCTGGGCATAGCTAATAGCTGCGGCCCAAATACAAAGCAAAAACAACGGCAGCTTCGATCGATGGGCAAACAAGCCCCCAATAAAAACGGCTACCCCAAAGTGATTGGCAGCATGGGCACTAGGGAAACTACGCCCACCACCACAGCGGACCAGCACATTTATCTGGTCTTGCCATTCAGTTAACTGACAGGGCCGCAGTCTGTCGAAATAGGGTTTCATTACCGAGGCCGTCAGTTGATCAGTTAAAAACACGCACAGCAAGGCAAATGCAATAATAGCATAGGCCCGCTTAGGTTCATTGATGACTATAAAACTAAGCAAGAACAAATAGAGCGGCCCCCAGAGTAGTTTATTTCTCAAAAAGGGCATAATGGTATGGAAGGCCACATTGGCCCACTCCACATTAATGAGCCAGAAGATCTGCTGATCGAGCTGGAAAAGCTGCTCCATTAGGCTTTCTGGGCAATTATTATCAGTCTATCGC
>CAYGTK010000110.1:0-14178 GCA_964352775.1 uncultured Chitinophagaceae bacterium | reverse complement strand
CAGTTAGCCTTACAATTAGTATTCCATTTATCAAACGGATATTTATCTCGAGCGGAAGGTTTGATGCTAATTTAGGTGGCATTGCTGGTGCCGATGCTACTTGCCAGAGCATTGCTGATTCGCAGTCGTTAGGCGGAACTTGGAAAGCATGGTTGGCTATTGACAACACAACGGAACCCGCCGATCGTTTTATTCCGCACACAGCTAGGTATGAAAACTTGGCTGGTGATATAATTGCCCAAGATTTTACATCACTACAAACTACCTCTACACGAGTTGCCGTAGACGAAAAAGGAGCTACTGGCGGACCTATAACTGGACCTGGGTTTAGTAGTAGCTTTATGCTATACACCAATGGTCAAAGACAAGCATGGACAAATCTAACCGCTGGTGCTGTTTACGACGCGAACAATACGTGTGATGACTTTACCAGTACCAACAGTAATCCCAACTATGCTCGCACATCTGGTCGATCTGGTCTAGATGCCGCAACAGAATGGAGTTTTTGTGATGAGAAATGGCATTTAATGTGTGTAGAGCAGTAATCGATTAAGTACGATTGCTGCAGTAGAAAAAGATGAAAAAATGAATATGAAAACAACCCTTTTAATAATAACTAGTCTCTTCCTTACGGTGTTGGTACATGCGCAAGGCGTGAAGATTTCTACTATTCCCAGTCCACCCGATTCATCGGCTGCATTGGAAATAGACTTTAACAATAAAGGTTTTTTAGTACCGCGAATGAGCGAAGCCAACCGTTTGGCAATTCCTAATCCGGCTACGTCTGTTTTGGTGTATCAAACAGATGGTACCAAGCCGGGCTTCTATTTCAATTATGGCACCCCCAATGCCCCAGAATGGAGGCGATTACTCATGGACCCCATAGATGCGGCAGCCTGCGATTCATCAAACCTTGAATTTACCATTACGCCAAATATAGATACGGTGGAGATAGCCCCGGGCAATGCAACGGGTGTAGGCTATGAAAACTTGGTGCTGGATTTTGATTACTTGTCGGGTGATAGAGCCGATGTAGGCATTACGGTGTCTGGCATGCCCAATGGGGTGATATACGATATGGATGTGCTGGGCAGCAGCTTTCCAAGCACGGCTACTTTTACCTTCCATGCCTCATTTGCAGATGCCGTACCCGGCAATTACCCCATTACCATTACAGCTCATTGCGGTGCTTCCCCCCAATCGGTTACAATAATATTATCCGTATTGCCTTTTAAGCGCGTGTTTGTAACCAGTGCTGCCGTACCTGGAAACTTTGGTGGGGCTACAGGTGCTGATTTTCTTTGTCAATCGGCTGCCAATTCACAGTCGTTAGGCGGCACTTGGCGGGCTTGGGTTTCTACGGCTACCGGTGGCGATCCGGCTATGCGGTTTAATGGCTCTCAAGCTACTGATCCCTATGTATTGGTAGATGGAACACTAATTGCTTTAGATTTCGCTCGCCTAAACGACTACTACGCAGGCTTAGCTAACCCTTTGCTTAATCCCATAAACATGGACGAACAAGGGAATATAGTACCTGATGATGAGCCCGTTTGGAGTAATACTAACCCTGACGGTACGGCGCATAGCAATTGTTGCGTAACCATAAACGATAGTAGAGATTGCTTTGATTATACCAGTGCGGTGGGCAATGGGCATCACGGCGCAACTGGCTATGTGGAACAAGGTAGGTGGAGCGATGAATTTAATGGCTACCAACCTTGTAACCAGCCTGCTAGGCTGTATTGTTTTGAGCAGTAAGCCAATAAAAGAGAAGAAGAGATGAATGCATCGGAAATAAATATAAAAAGTGTGCTGTACTTACTGTTACAGCTTTGTTTCACGCTAGCATGTATTGTAGTTAGCACAAATATCCTTTCTGCCCAGGTTCACTGGTCGCAACATGGCGTAGGTGTAACGGTAGTGGGTAATACATCCATGTATACAGAGGGCTCAGTTGAATTACTAAACAATGCCGCTGTGGTTAACGACGGTGAAATACAATTGCAAAATGACTGGATAAACAACAGTAACAATAATGCACTTTCAACCGCAGGAAATGGAGGGGTAAGCCTTATTGGAAATGCGCAAACATTAACTGGTACGGCCACTACTACCTTTTACGACCTAGCATTAGAAGGTAGTGGGGTAAAAGTTGCAGATACTGCGGTGTTTGTTAATCATACCCTTCAACTTAACGATCTTGTATTCTCTGTTGGCAATAATGCCCTTCAGTTAAATCATCCATACGATACTGCTTTACAGCGCACATCAGGTTACATTGCCATTGGTATAAACGGTAGCTTAATACGGACTACGGCATCAACAAATAGCTATGAGTTCCCATTAGGAACTTTAGCAGCCAACTCGCTTCGCCCTCTGCTGGTACAGCCAAGTAGTAATCAAGCATCTAGTTATGCAGTAGGGTATAGATTTTCTGACCCTACTTTAGACGGATATGATGTTCAGATACGAGCCGATGAATTCTGCTATATCAATTCTAAATTTTATCACACGATTAGTCAAGTTTCAGGAAATATCCCAAGTACAGTTTCTGTTGCGTTTAATCCCGCCCAAGATGCTTCTTTTAGTAAAATGGCGAGTTGGGATAATGTAGAATGGCAGTCTGCCGGTGTTGCCACCAGCAGCTCGGCAGCATCTTATCATTTTATTTCAGTAGCCAATGGTTTTAGTGGGGCATCAAGCCTTCCACTGGCACTAAGCGAAACCTTAACGCGCCCAACCGTTATTGACCCCATGCAAACCTTTTGCTTTGGTAACACGGCCACATTAAGTACAAATGTGGGTTATGACAGTTATTTGTGGAGCAATGGTGCAACAACCAATCCTGCATCAGTAAGTACAGAAGGCTTTTATAGTGTTCTTGTCGATTCAGCGGGCTTATGTACTGCTTTATCTGATACGGTTTTTGTAGATTTTGACACTGTACCACCTTTAAATGCATCGTTTACTTATGCTATTAATGGCAATACTATCTTTTTAGCTAGTGCAGGCAATAATTTACAAAGCACACAGTGGCAAGTGCAAGAAAACGGTAATTCCACGGTTATCTCTAACGATTCTATAGCCGTTTATAATTTTAATGCACAAGATAGTTTGTCTATATGTTTGGTGGCCGAAAATGAATGTGTTGCCGATACCGTTTGCCAAACCATAGCGCTCACCTCAGTTGGAATATTAGAGAGCGACAATTATGAGTTGGCCGTTTATCCCAACCCTAGTGCAGGTAAGTTCAATGTGCAGTTTTCAGCGCCTATCCACCAGCCCATTGGGCTTGCGGTATACAGTATGCTGGGGAAAGAATTGATAAACAAAGAAATAAAAACCGAAAATGGACAGGCAACAATTGATTTGTCCATCCTTTCAACGGGTCAATATATTATACGGTTAAACACCAGTGACTTCGAAACTAGGAAGTATATCCAGATTCAAAAGCACTGATTTACCATATTACTGGTGTAGGTTGGAAGTACTATACTTTGTAAGTATAGCAATAAAGGAAAAAAGTATGGGAAAGGTATATAAGAGAACAATGGCTTTGGCGGCATTTGTATTGATGCTCTTTTTAGGCTCGGTAGATGCAAACGCTACCCATGCTTTAGGTGGCGATTTAGCTTATACTTGTGTATCGGTTGATCCTGTTACCGGGGAGGCCATTTATGATGTTCAAATTCAGTTTTATAGAGATTGCGGGGGAATACCGGCACGTACCTCCCTGTTACTAAGCTATCAATCCGTGGGATGCTCGGGTGGTGGAAGCATAAATGTACCTTTAAGCCTTACCTGTATGAGCGCAGCAGGCTACGTTACCAACGACCAACTGCCCTTAATTTGCGATGCTGACGTGAGTAACTCTACCTGCAACGGAGGGTTTTTACCAGGCGTAGAAGTGTATAATTATTGTACCCAAATTACGCTACCAGGAAACTGTGACAAATGGATACTAAGTTTTAAAGACGATAACAGAAACGCTGTAATTAGTAATCTGGCTAATCCAGACACTTGGGAAATCTGGGTGCAGGATACCTTAAATAAGGCCTTAGGGCCCGATGGTGTTCCCATATGCAACAACTCAGCTACTTTCACCAACCCACCAGCTCAGTATTTTTGTGCAGGAATATGTTATAATTACAATCATGGGGCGGTAGATATAGATGGAGACTCCCTAGGTTTTAAACTGGTAAACCCCTTGGGAAACAATGGTGCTACCATACCCCTTGTGCCTCCAGCTACGGTAGCAGTCCCCATTCCTAATAGTAATTTCACCTTTGATGAACGAACAGGTGAAATTTCGTTTTGCCCTACAACGGTTACGGCCTACGTAGTTGCGGTTTTGGTAGAGGAGTGGCGCACCATTGCGGGCGTAAAAACCCTTGTAGGTAGTACTGTTAGAGATATGCAATTTACTATAGGCCCTCCATTTTTCTGTAGCGCTGGCAACCCTACTACCCCTAGTGTAGATACCGTTACTGCTGGTGCACAGGCAGATACTACAACCTTTGCGGTATGCCTAGGCGATACGTTAAACGCTACCATTACCTCTACCGATTTAAATGGTTTAAACATTACGCTCTCCTCTAACGATGTTGGCTTTATAGATGGTACTGTTTTCAATGTTACAAATAACGGTTCTACCTCAACCGCTACTCTTTTTTGGGCGCCCGATTCTAACGATTTAGGTTTTCATTTCTTTACGGTTTCATCAGTCTCTCAAGGTTGCCCTATTCCTGGCTTTGCCCAAGAAACCTTCATTATAGAAGTGTTTGAAAATGTACGAGCCTTTGCAGATGCAAACATTTATTGTGTAGATTCAGTGCAGCTCTCTGCCATCGGCACTCCTCCATTTAGTTGGTCGCCCATAGCTGGCCTCTCCGACCCCAACAGCCCCAACCCTAAAGCAGCACCCGCGGTGCCAACTTGGTATATAGTGCAAGACCGCTGTGGAACCGATAGCGTATTTATTGATGTATTTCAATCCAACGTATCCCAAATTGCGGATAACTGTAATTCGTCTGCAAGCCAGCTAATAGCTGCGCCTATTTCAGGCAGCGGATGGTACAATTTTACTTGGAGAGATTCAAATAATACCATTGTACAAAATACACTTGGTGCGGCTACAGATACGCTTTCAAACCCTAATGTAGGAGCTTATTATCTGGAAGTAACCGATACTGCTGGTTGCACCCAGTTCGACACCTTAATAGTTACAGCAGGTTCATCAATAGGTGTGGCTTTACAAACCACAGATGCGGGGTGTTTTGGCGATTCTAGCGGGTCAATTATGGCAACCAATATAGGTGGTTCGCCTCCTATAACTTATTTATGGAGTACCGGCGCAGGCGCAAACACGTTAACTAACATACCAGCGGGTACTTACACAATAACCATTACAGACGCTAATGGCTGTACCGCTTCCGATTCTGCCGTGGTTAATGAATCTTTAAGTATACCGTACACGATAAACTCAGTACCGACTACCTGTAATGGCGATACAGATGGCGAGGCTACTGTAACCGTAGATACTAGTAGTGGAATTTCACCTAGTATAGTATGGAGCAATGGTCAAACAACCTACACGGCTACTAATCTTACTGCGGGAACATACAGTTTTACGTTAACCGATAATGCCAGTGGATGTACGCTAACAGATGCCATATCTGTGCCCGAGCCCGATGGTTTTAGTGTTTCCATAAACGAGGTAATGGGCACTAGCTGTAACGGCAACGATGGTTCCGCCCTGGCCAGTGTAGGTGGCGACACTACCAGTTATAGTTTCTTATGGTCTGATAATCAAACTACCGCTACGGCTACGGGATTATCTCAAGGGCTAGCAATTGTTACTGCAACAGATAGCTTGGGCTGCTCCAATTCAGCCTCGGTTACTATTGATGAACTTTCACCATTTGAGTTGGAAATTAATACTACCCCTACTTGTGCTGGAGAAAGCAATGGTACGGCTTCGGCAAATATTGTCAGCGGTGGTGCAGCACCTTATACGTATCAATGGTCAAGTGCGGATAATGCTTCATTATCAACTGATAGCTCCATAAATGGTCTACTGGCCGGTGTGGAATACACCCTAACAGTAACAGATTTTAATGGGTGTACAGAAGTGGCATCGGCTTCAATAGTTGAAACGGCAAACAATTTATTCATTTCGGCGGAGCCTGAAACTGGCATAACAAGTGGTGAAACAGTTACCTTATCTGCAGAAGGTGATGTTGCTGATAGCTATCAATGGTTTCCAGAAAGTTTGGTAAGCAATAGCACAGAGGCCATTGTAACTTCTCAACCAAACGATACTACGTTATTTATCGTTTCAGGTACTTTTAATGGATGTGTTCAATCTGATTCAATATGGGTTTTTGTGATTAACCCCGGCGCGTATGCTATCCCAACGGCTTTTACACCCAATGGTGATGGAATGAACGATAAGTTTGGTGTAATAATTTTTGGCGACGTTGACGTGATAGAATTAAAGGTTTTTAATCGTTGGGGAGAAAAAATTTATAGTACCGAAGATGGAGAAATTACAAATGGATGGAATGGCATCTATAAGGGTACACCACAACCTGTTGGTACTTATGTATGGTGTGCCAAGGTTAATAACCTAGTAACTGGAGAGGTTAAGGTTGAGGCTGGAACGCTAAGCTTAATACGATAGTACAAGGGCATAATAAACCGATTGGTGATTAGTGATAATGGTAACATCAACCTTGCAATTCAAATTTCTGACCTTAAGTGTCTTTGCTATTGCTTAAGCAAACCATGAAATTGCATTTATAAATTATTCAGAGTATGTACGCATCACTTTGAGTTATTTATACCGAGAGCTAACTTGGCTTAAGATTACGTCAAAAAGAATATTAAAATTATGAGAACATATACACTCCTCCTTTCTTTCCTACTCCTCTTTTGTTATTCTGCAAAAGCAGATATTACCATTAATGGAGCTGTGTTCAATATTGAATCAAATACTGCTGTAAATGCAGGTGGTAGTATGGAAGCCGACGGGGCTAGTGCCATTAGTAATAGCGGTACTGTAAAAGTAGAAGAGAACTGGGTGAACAACGGCACACAGAATGTAGATGGTACCGTAGTGTTTTCAGGCAATGCTACCCTTAGCGGTACTACAGATTTTAACGATGTAGTTATTGAGGGAGGATTGGTTACGGTTTCAACAGGTACACACCTTATAACCAATGCCCTTTTCATGCAAGGGGGTACCGTGGTTAATACTGGTGGTGCGCTAGAATATGATGCCAATGCCAGTTTGATATACAATGGAACAACTGCCACTACAGCCACGGCTGAATGGCCTAGTTATGGAGCAGCTAGCAATCCTGGAGCCATTCGTATTAACAATGCTGCTGGCGTAAACCTTACCAGCCCAAAGCAGGTATTGTACGAATTGTTTCTAGACCAAGGCATACTTACTTCCAACGGCAATCTTACTATTGCCTCTACACCTACAAGAACAGGGCGTATTGATGGTTCGGGAACAGGTAATGTAAACGGTAATTTTACCATGGAAAGATATGTGAGTAGCGGTACTGGTTATCGTCACTTCCACTCACCTGTTAATTCTGGCTTTACAGCGGCAGACTTGAATGATAACATCAGCTTGCAAAACTTAGGAGGTAATGTTAATGACGCCAATAACTTCCCCAATCTGTTTTATTATGATGAGAATAATCCAAGTCTCGACGTTTTTCAGGGATGGAATTCATTTAACGCTTTAAGCGACGTAATTAATCCGGGTGTTGGGGTAACACTGTACATGGCGGGTAACACAGTAGTTGATATAGAAGGCACCTACGATCATTCAGCAGCAAACCGCACGTACACAGTTACGCATAGCAGTAATGGTGTAGCCCATGATGGATTTAACTTAATTGGAAATGGCCACCCATCGGCAATAGATTGGGAACAAAGCGTGCTTACCAATGTCGACGCAACGGTAAACTATTGGCAGGATGATTTGACTGGTGTGGGTTCTGGTCAATATGCTTATTATCAAAAGGGGGGTATTTCCGTAAATGGTGGGTCGCAATACATACCCTCCATGCAGGGCGTGTTTGTACGTGTTTCTAGCCCCGGCAGTGGTACTGTAACTATGAGTAACAGCCATCGCACCAATCAAGACCCAGCCTTTCAAAGGCAGTTGGGTTTGCCCAATAACACGTTAAAGATACTTGTAGATGCGACCAATGCGCACGACGAAACGGTAGTGCGCTTTGACCCTAATGCCACTAGTGCGGGTACTGATGCCGATTATGATGCCATGAAACTACGCACAGATAACGGTATGGAAACGCTTATTTATACTACTTACAATGGCAGCGATTTTGCTATTAATGGTTTACCTACTATTACGGAAGACGTAATTGTTCCCGTAGTTGTTGAACACCATACCGCAGCTACTTTTGAATTAACCTTTGATGGAATAACAGGCTTTGCGCCAATGCAACAAGTTTTTCTAGAAGACTTAAAAAACGGTACAGTTTACGATATTCGTTCGCTAACCACTTATACTTTTGATGTGCTAGCACATGATACAACTGCCCGTTTTCATTTACGGTTTACACCACCTTTAGAGGTAGAATCAACTTCCACTACTTGTTCAGGTAACGATGGTGTTATTAACCTAAACCAAGCAGGTTCGGCAGTTTGGGATGTTTACGTGCAAGATGATGAGGGCAATGAAGTTGATACTTTACTATCTTTTAATGGCATTTTTAGTTTGGTTGGCTTAGAGGGTGGAACCTACACGATTAACGTTGTTAACAGCTATGGTTACAGTATTAATCAAAATATAGTAGTAAACGAAATCCCAGCTATTGTTGCCGATTTTTCAGTAAGCACACAAAATTCTGAAGTGGGTGAGCCTATTGATTTTTCAGACTTCACTGAGAAGGCAACTGGAAACTTTTGGGATTTTGGCGATGGCTCTACAATGAGTGACGAAACAACTACTACCTATACCTACACAAACCCTGGCACTTATACGGTTACACTCACCAGCAGCAATGATTATTGTGACGATACACAATCATTAGAAATTACGGTTAATGCTAAAACTACCGTGGGAATTGATGTACCATTACAATCAGCCATTAAAATTGGACACGATGGTGGACAGCTACTGCATGTACAATACGAAAATATAAATGAATTGGCCGAGGTAAGTATCATTGATATGGTTGGTAAAACATTGCTGCAAAAAAAAGGCATTAATACACTAGTAGGAAGCCATTCTATATCATTAAATGGCTTGGCATCTGGATATTATGTGGTACAAATAACCGCCAGTGGAAGTCAAAAAAGCCAAAAAATATTTATTAGCCAATAATAGTCCAATAGAAAAAGTAAATGGCGAGTTTGTAGCTAATCTTGCCATATTTAGCTCCGATGGTGTTCACTTATCGGAGCTTTTGTTTTAGCTAGATTTCTTATCTGTCTATTTCTGTTGACTACTTTTGTTTGGCTATTTTGAATTAGTATACTAGTTGTTTTTGAATGTTTCGAGCTACTTGTTGAATAACACATTAAAACCCTGCTCAAAATTGATGGGCAAGCCGCAGTAGTATTGCCGGATAATGTATTGTTTGAAGGTGGTGCAGGCGAAACGGTTCGGAAAGAAATATTGAAAACTACTGACCTGCACACAATTTTAAGATTACCAACGGGAATATTTCACGCACAAGGCGTGAAGGCTAACGTGCTTTTTTTTGACAATAAACCCGCAGCAAAACAAGCTTGGACAAAAGATGTATGGGTGTATGATTACAGAACCAACATACACCACACACTTAAAAATAAGCCCCTACGACTAGCGGATATAGATCCTTTTATAGAGCAATACAAAACTAATAATAGGAGCGGTCGCAGAGAAACTTGGAGCGAGGAGAATTCCGAAGGCCGTTGGCGAAAATTCAGTTACGAAGAAATACTAAGTAGAGATAAAACCAATTTGGACATCTTCTGGCTAAAGGATAAAAGCCTAGCTGATTTAGATAACTTACCTGATCCTGATGTATTAGCTACTGAGATAATAGATGATATTGAAGCTGGGCTAGCAAGTTTTAGGGAAATTGCGGATGAATTGTAGTTATATCCGTTACCTATCTAAACTGCTCAAACACATCCCCCAAATCAGCTACAATACGTTCATCCACCATCTGAGCATATTGGTCGGTCATTTGCGTGTTGGTATGGCCCATCATCTTTGCTAGCGTTTTTGAAGGAACTCCATTAGATGCCATAATGGTTGTGGCGAAGGTATAGCGTGCTACATGCGTGGTGAGCTTTTTGTCGATACTACATAGATCGGCTATCTCCTTTAAGTAGCTGTTCATCTTTTGGTTGCTGTAGAATGGTAAACAAACGCCTTTCAACTTGCTTTTTAGGTGATTTTGGTATTTACTAAGTAACCGCATTGCTGGCGGTAATATTGGTATGCGGGAAAGCTCGTTGGTCTTTTCTCTTGGCTTTTTTATCCACTGGTTGCCATATTCGTCAATGCTTAGGTGCTGAGCACTAAGGTTTTTAGCATCTATATAAGCCAGCCCAGTATAGCAACAGAAAAGAAACATGTCCCTTACTTCGTTTAGGCGATGCAGATCAAACTTTTTGATTTGAATAGAGTGCAGTTCCACTTTAGTGAGAAATACTTTATCAATCTTCTTTGTTCTCAAGGGCAAGTGCAAAAATGGATCTTTACTAATTAGACCAGACCGGAAGGCTATATTTATTATCCTCTTTAAGTACCTTAAGTTCTTTACTGCTGTGTTGTGATGGTGGTGAAGTTTGGTCTTAAGGAAATGTTCAAATTGGGTCAAGAAATTGAAGTCCACCTGTTTGATCGACAAATCTTCTTTTTCAAGCACAACCTTTACAAAGTTTCTTAAATGCCTAATCGCCGTACCGTAGCGCAGTATAGTAACTGCTCTGAAGTCGCTACCGATGCGTTCGTGCATCCAATCTATCTGCTGCTGGTAGTAATCTAATAATCGTACTTCGCCTTCCTCCTTCCCAAATGCCCTGTTCACAACTGTATTGGCATCTACTTCCTCACCATTTTCCAGAATTGACCTCCAAGTGCCATGAACACAGGTTTGTATACTATCTATCTCCCTGTTTACCAACTTATCTTCCTTCGAATGTCCACTGGCCCGTTGGACCTGAGGGAGCCAATCATCGGGGTGTACGGATTGTTTAATAGAGAATTCCTTTGAGGTTCGGTTTACCTTGACCCTTAGGTACACTGGGCATTTACCGTTTCTAAGGGGTTTGGTCTTCTTTATGAAGAACCGAAGATTGAATGTTTGCATAGTAGAAATGATGTTTTGGGTTAAAGTATCCCGAAAACGTTAATTTCAAAAATGCAAACGGCTGAATATCAGCGCAAAAGACCTCAAATCTGGTGGACTTTTTTCCTGAAAACAAAAGTCCACCAGATTCGCCTACAAATGCCTGCTTTTTCTTGCACCTATGTGCTAAAATAAAAAAGCGTAAACATCTGTTTATGTGCTATTTACGCTTTTTTGCAGGTCTTTGCATCGCTGCTTAGTGGGTCATACTGGATTCGAACCAGTGACCTCTGCCCTGTCAAGGCAGCGCTCTAAACCAACTGAGCTAATGACCCTTTAAGCGCACAAAGGTAATAGTATAGATCAATAGATCGTTATACCTCAATAAAAAGACAACCGCGCTGGGGGGCGCGGCTGTCAAACTGATGTAGCCTTGGGATCGGCTACTGAAAAAAACAGGGAAGGGGGATTCTTTTAGAAGGTTACTTTTTGTTTTTCTTTGTATTGTAAACCTTACTTTTATTTGATTTCTGCATCATCTTGCGATCGTATGAGCTCTGTTGTTCCACATTTTCCAGATCATCGCGGTAAAGGGAATTGTCTTTATAAAGCTTATCTAGTTTTTCGTTCTTACCGATCTTTACAAAGGTGCTGTCCATTCTTACTTGGTTTAAATTGACTAGCTCTCGGGCTTTATCATATTCACCTCTATCAACCAGTTGAGTTGCAAGTTCTAGTACTTCATTACTATGGAATAAAGCTAAATGCTGAAGTACGGTTTCATTTCTACTTGCTGTATAACCTGCTTTATCATTAGTGGGACTTACTTCTAACTCTGCACTAAGAACTTCGCGGTCGTACTCATTCACCACATCATCGTAAGATAGGGTAGATGTAAGGCTTAATGTTTTTGTTAGCTCTCCTTTTATCTTGAATTTAACAAGTACCATTTTTTCTTCTTTTGAGTATACATCGTTCAAGTCGATACTTATGGTCCCATTATTTTCTTGATGTTCATAGCCATACACTTTTACTACATCAAGCTGGGTTGGTGGAAATGCTATTTTCAACTCGGTATTTTGAGCAACTACATTTAGTAATCCATTTAGCTCTTTTGCAAATATCTCGGGTATCTTATCTGCCTCATCAATAAAGTAGTAGTTACCCATACCATTTTCGGCAAGGTCGGTCATTATATCTTCATTAAAATCGGCGCCTACTCCAAATGTACTTATAGCTACATTTTCATTTTTGTATTTTGCTTCAACCAGTCTTATTAGCTCGCTAGGTACTGTTATACCTTGATTTGCCAATCCATCAGAGAGTAGTAATACCCTATTTACTTGCCTATCTGTTATTGTGCTTACTACTTGGTTATATCCCTCAAGCATACCACCACTTAAATTGGTCGATCCGTCAGGATACAGCTCTGCAATTTTAGCTTTCAATGCTGCTTTATTGGTCACTCTGGCTTGTGAATAGAGTACCTCTACATTATCATCATAGTCAACAACTGAAAGTTGGTCGTCTTGCTCTAAATTGTCTACTACTAATTGGGCAGCCTTTTTTACATAGTCTAGTTTTCCATTTCCGTTCATAGATCCACTTCTATCAAGTACTAATGAAATATTGAGTGGGCTTCTTTCCTTAATACCGGTAAAGCTATCGGCAGTAGCACTCACCATCATGTAAATGTGTTGAGAGTCGGAATCAGTATAAAACAGCTTGTTATCTACTGCAGCAGATAGGGTTAAAAGACCTTTCCTTTCGCCAGTAAACTCATCCTCAAAGGTTGCTAAGGCTAATAATTGGGAAGATGTAGTCTCCGTTTCGGGGTCGTACAATAGAACAAAAAGGAGAACTATAGCAGTTAAGCTTGCAGTGATGGCGGTGAAGGTGCGCATGGGGTGTATTTGTTGTGCTTAGTAATAACCCCATAACGTAACATGGTCTACCACTAATTGTAGTAGCTATGTTTTCTTAACATGTTTTAACAAGGTGCTATCAAACCTACCTGTTTAAGTCTAATACACCGAATTGGAGTTTATCACTTTTTGCAGCACCCAATAAGAATACTCCTTCTTTGGCATGGCCTGTTAACTTGGCTAGAAAAAACTTTTTAATGTCTCTGCTAAATATTACGGTTTTTCGTTCTGTCTGATTTTCATTTACATTAAAATAGACCATATCAGTAAAAACTGGCCTAACAGAGTTTTTTGCACTTACATCCAATCCCATAGCCTTGGCTTCGGTTAAAGATATTACGTGATTAAAAAAAATGAAAACATCATTTCCTTTATGGAAAGTATTGTAAGAAGTAAGTATGCGGCTTTGTGCTGTCAACTCTTTACTTATTACTCTCATATTTAAAAGCTCACCATCGGCTGAAAACGTAGGTATAAGCATTTCTTTCTGTATTTGTAAAGAACCACCGGAAGAAGAACTTTTAGAAAAACCAACTTCCCCAATAAATGAGTAAGTACCGTTGTCATGCACAAGCATACTTCCTAGGTTAATATTATTTTTCAAAGGCCAGTTTTCTTTTTGAGCTTTTTCACTCAACAGCTGTTTCAGAGTTTCAGGTTTAAACTTGTGCGTTTCAAAGTCAACTTGCGCTGAGGCTGTCAGAGTAGCAAAAAACACACCATCGGGAGAGAGGTTTTGGTTGGAAAGTTCAGTATAAATACCTGCTACCTTAATTTTGTTAGTGGTAGTATCGGTAAACATTTCACAAGATAATGGAGCTTTGCTAGGTCCGAGATTTGGGTAATATTTGTTTACTTTTCCTTCAGTAAATAGGTAAAATACGTAGTCATATTTGGGAGCCCCTTCAACTCTCTGTTCT
>CAYGTK010000109.1:4709-14284 GCA_964352775.1 uncultured Chitinophagaceae bacterium | reverse complement strand
GACATAATTAGATGGCACGTTCACTAAAAAAAGGTCCTTATATTGCGCACCACCTTATGGCTAAGGTGGACGCTATGAACGACGCGGGAAAGAAATCTGTGATCAAGACTTGGTCACGCCGTTCTATGATCATACCAGAGATGGTAAATCATACTTTCGCAGTTCACAATGGAAATAAGTTCATTCCGGTATACGTAACGGAAAACATGGTAGGCCACAAGTTGGGCGAATTCGCTCCTACTCGTAATTTCCGTGGACACTCATCTAAAAAGCTTAAATAAGAGCAGGCATGGAAGCTGTAGCTAAATTAAATAATACCCCCACGGCACCACGTAAGATGCAGTTAGTAGCTGACATCATTCGCGGAGTGGAAGTAGAGAAGGCCTTGAACATTCTAAAGTTCAGCAAGAAGCATGCTTCTCGTCCCCTAGAGAAATTGTTGGTATCAGCAATTCACAACTGGGAAGCGAAGAATGAAGGAATGCGAATGGAGGATAGTGACCTATACGTTAAGACCGTATTCGTAACACAGGGTCGTACGTTAAAACGTTTTCAGCCAGCACCTATGGGGCGGGCACACAGGATCCGTAAACGTTCAAACCACGTTACCTTGGTAGTGGATAGCCGTAGTGGCGCAGGTGCAGAAGCACCAGTAGCTGCAGAACAAATTGAAGAACAGGAAACTGAAAACGCATAATTGAATGGGACAAAAGACTAATCCTATTGGTAATCGTGTAGGTATCATCCGAGGTTGGGACTCCAACTGGTTCGGAGGAAACGACTACGGTGAGAAATTACACGAAGATGAGAAGATACGCGAGTACTTACATGCACGTATTAACCGTGGTGGTATTGCACGTATTATCATCGAGCGTACATTGAAGCGTTTGACTATTACTATCCATACTTCTCGTCCAGGAATTATCATCGGAAAAGGTGGCGGCGAGGTAGATAGAATAAAAGAAGAGCTGAAAAAGCTAACAGAAAAAGAAATTCAGATAAATATTTCCGAAATTCGCCGACCGGAACTGGATGCAGCGATCGTAGGAGAAACTATCACCAGCCAAATTGAAGCGCGTATTAATTACAAGCGTGCAACAAAAATGGCTATAGCATCTACCATGCGAATGGGTGCTGAAGGAATTAAGGTGCGTATCTCAGGTCGTTTGAACGGTTCAGAGATGGCACGTTCAGAGGAATTTAAAGACGGACGTACTCCGCTTCACACTTTTCGCGCAGATATCGACTATGCTTTGAAAGAAGCACAAACGGTATACGGCAAGATCGGTGTTAAAGTATGGATATGCCGTGGTGAAGTTTTCGGTAAAAGAGATCTTTCGCCGAATGTAGGAGAAAATGATAAGCGTGGTGGCGGTGGTAAACGTCGGTTCGCTGGCAACGATCGCAACAAACGTAAATAATAGGTTTAAAGACATAACAAATGTTACAACCGAAAAGAGTTAAATGGAGACGGCAGCAGAAAGGCCGGATGAAGGGGAACGCCGAACGTGGTTCTAGCCTTACATACGGATCTTTTGGCATCAAAGCCATCGAGGGTACTTGGATAACTAACCGCCAGATAGAAGCGGCTAGGGTAGCGGTAACACGTTACATGAAAAGGGAAGGAAAAGTATGGATACGTATTTTCCCTGATAAGCCCATCACAAAGAAACCCGCTGAAGTACGGATGGGTAAAGGTAAAGGAGCTCCTGAAGGTTGGGTAGCTGTTGTTAAGCCGGGCCGCATGTTATTTGAGTGCGACGGTGTACCTATGGACATTGCGAAAGAAGCATTACGATTGGCCGCTCAAAAGATGCCTATCAAATGTAAATTCGTAGTGCGTAGAGATTATGTACAAGAAGAAGTAAAGCGTTAAGCAATGGCTAAGCTGAAAAAAGAAGACATAAAAGAACTTACTACCGAAGAATTGGTAGAGAAAGTTAAAGAAGTGAAGTTGGGTTACAAGAAATTGAAATTCAATCAAGCTATCTCTCAATTGGACAATCCATTGATGTTGCGTCACGAGCGCCGCGATATTGCCCGATTGATGACGGAATTGAATGCAAGGAAAAAAGCTGAAAACCAAGCGTAAGCATGGAAGTACAAAGAAAATTACGGAAAACCCGTACTGGAATAGTTTCCAGCGATAAAATGGATAAAACCATTTCGGTTACTGTTGAGCGTAAATTACGCCACCCACTTTACGGTAAGTTCATGAAGAAGAGCAAGAAGTTTCATGCTCATGATGAAAAGAACCAAGCTGGAGAAGGTGACCTAGTTCGTATCATGGAGATACGTCCATTAAGTAAGACCAAACGCTGGCTTTTAGTTGACGTAATAGAAAAGGCGAAATAAAATGGTACAACAAGAATCAAGATTACGTGTAGCCGACAACAGTGGTGCGAAGGAAGTGCTTTGTATCCGTGTGTTGGGTGGTTCAAAGAAGCGCTACGCTTCTGTAGGTGATCAGATCATCGTTACTGTTAAGGATGCAATGCCTTCAGGTAACGTTAAGAAGGGTCAAGTATCTACAGCAGTAGTTGTTCGTACGAAAAAAGAGATCCGTCGTAAGGATGGGAGCTATATTCGTTTTGACGACAACGCGGCAGTTCTTTTGAACCAGTCAGGTGAGCCAAGAGGAACCCGTATTTTCGGTCCTGTAGCTCGCGAACTTAGAGAAGGTGACTTCATGAAGATCATTTCATTAGCACCAGAAGTACTATAATATTCATAAGCTGTAAGCAATGAGCAAGCGATTTAAACATACCGATTCATCCGATCGTCACCAAGTGAAGATCCACATCAAGAAGGGTGATACCGTTCAGATGATTAGCGGTGAAGATAAAGGGAAGCAAGGCCGTGTGCTGGAGGTTATACCTAAAACCTACCGTGCATTGGTAGAGGGTATTAATTTTATCCACCGTCACACAAAGCCAAATGCTGCAAACCCTAATGGAGGCATCATTAAGAAGGAAGCACCAGTTCACATCAGTAACTTGATGTTGTTGGATCCTAAAAGTGGTCAGCCCACTCGTATTGGAAGAAAAGAAGTTGACGGAAAGTCAGAACGTTACGCAAAAAGATCAGGGGAGGTTATAAAATAATGACTTACGCACCTACATTTCGTGAAAAGTATCGGAACGAAGTAGTTCCGGCATTGATGGAGCAGTTCAAATACTCTTCTATCATGCAAGTACCTAAGTTGCAGAAGATAGTCCTTAATCAAGGGGTGAACGGATCAACACAGGATAAGAAATTGGTAGACATCGCAGTAGATGAGATGACTACTATAACTGGACAAAAAGCAGTTCCTACAAAGGCTCGCTTGGCGATATCGAACTTTAAGTTAAGAGAAGATATGCCTATTGGGTGTCGTGTAACATTACGCGGTGAAAGAATGTGGGAATTCTTAGAGCGTTTGGTCTGTGTGGCTTTACCTCGTGTACGTGACTTTCGTGGTATTAACACTAAGTTAGACGGACGTGGTAATTACACTATGGGAATTACTGAGCAGATCATCTTTCCAGAGATCAACATCGATAAGGTACCTCGCATTACTGGTATGGATATCACATTTGTGACATCTGCACCAAATGATGAACAAGGTTTCGCATTGTTAAAAGAATTGGGTTTACCCTACAAGAAATAAGGATATGTCTAAAAAATCAGTAGTAGCAAGACAAGCTAAGCGCGTTAAAATGGTAGCAAAGTATGCTAAGAAGCGTGCAGAGCTTATCGCAGATGGCGATTTTGAAGGTTTGGATAAACTTCCTAAAAATTCATCACCGGTTCGTTTACGTAACCGTTGTAGTTTGACTGGACGCCCAAGAGGATATATGGGTATTTTCGGCATGTCACGTATTAAAGTAAGAGAGCTAGCACTAGCAGGTAAGATACCTGGTGTTAAGAAAGCTAGCTGGTAACAAGATAAATTAAGAGGAATGGTAACTGATCCGATATCAGATTTTTTAACTCACGTACGTAATGCGCAAATGGCGCGTCACCGTGTGGTTGAGATCCCTGCTTCTAACATGAAGAAGCGCATCACTGAGATCTTGTACGACAGTGGTTATATATTGAAGTACAAATTCGCTGATGATGAAGGACATCAAGGGACTATCAAGATAGCTTTGAAGTACGACGGAAGAACAGGTGAGCCGGTGATCAAGAAATTGAGACGCATCAGTAAACCAGGTTTACGTCAGTATAATGGGGTAGATAATTTACCTCGCGTAATAAATGGATTAGGTATTGCCATAGTTTCTACTTCTAAAGGCGTGATGACCAATAAGGAAGCACGTAAGAAGAATGTAGGTGGCGAAGTACTTTGCGAAATATTCTAAAAGAAGACCAAGATGTCTAGAATAGGAAAAATGCCAATAAGCTTACCGCAAGGTGTTGACTTCAAAGTTGAAGACAACAATGTAGTGCGTGTAAAAGGCCCAAAAGGTGAGTTAGAGCGTAAGATAGATGCTGAAATGATCGTAAAGATCGAGGATGGTACTATTACTGTAGAGAGACCTACAGAGCAAAAACGTCATAAAGCACTACACGGTTTATACCGTTCACTTATCGCCAACATGGTTGAAGGTGTTTCTAATGGATATACAAAGCAACTAGAGTTAGTTGGTGTAGGTTATCGTGCAGCTTCAACTGGGCAACAGTTGGAATTGATGGTTGGTTACTCACACCCTGTAGTAGTATTGTTACCAGAAGAAGTAAAGGTAACTGCAGAAATGCAGAAGGGAAAGAACCCAAAAGTAACTTTGGAGTGCATTGATAATGAACTTCTAGGGTTAGTTGCAGCAAAAATACGTGCGATACGTAAGCCTGAGCCATACAAAGGAAAAGGTATACGCATCGTTGGTGAATACATCCGTAAAAAAGCTGGTAAAACAGCCGCTAAATAATTGAGTTATGTTGGCTAAGAAAGTACAACGGAGAGAGAGAATACAAAAGGGTATTCGCAAAAAAATCGGCGGAACAGCTGAGCGTCCAAGAATGTCTGTGTATCGTAGTAATAAAGAGATATACGTTCAGATGATAAATGATGTAATTGGGGTAACCTTGTCATCTGCATCATCATTGGAACCAGAAATGGCTAGCGTTAAAGGCAGTAAAGTTGAAATAGCAAAAGCTGTAGGTCAACTAGCCGCAAAAAGGGCTAAAGACGCTGGTATAGACAAAGTAGTATTTGATAGAGGTGGTTATTTGTTTCATGGCCGAGTTAAGGCTGTAGCAGATGGAGCACGTGAAGAAGGTTTAAGTTTCTAATAAGAGCAATAATGGCAGATAAAAGTTTACAACGCGTAAAAGCAAGCGACCTGGACCTTAAAGAAAAGGTAGTTAACATTCGTCGTGTGGCTAAGGTAACCAAGGGTGGACGTACGTTCAGTTTTTCGGCTATCGTAGTAGTAGGTGATGGTAATGGTATTGTTGGTCACGGTCTGGGTAAGGCGCGTGAGGTAACAGAAGCTATTTCTAAAGGAATAGATGACGCTAAGAAAAACCTCATCAAAGTACCAGTTATCAAGGGAACTATTCCTCACGAGATACTTGGTAAATATGGTGCAGGTAAAGTGTTGATCAAACCAGCGTCTGATGGTACTGGTGTAATAGCTGGTGGTGCAATGCGTGCAGTATTAGAGAGTGCAGGAGTACATAATGTACTTGCAAAATCTCAAGGTACATCAAACGCTCACAACGTTATCAAGGCAACTATAAATGCCCTAACGAATTTAAGAGATGCCTACACGGTAGCGAGTAATCGTGGTGTAGAATTGACTAAAGTATTTAACGGATAATACAATGGCCAAAGTAAAAATAACTCAAACGCGCAGCGTTATCGACAGGCCTAAACGCCAAAAAGATACAATGAAAGCCTTAGGTTTGCGTAAAATGCATCAAACCGTAGAACATGAGCATACTGCTCAGATTGCGGGAATGATACGTAAGGTAGAACACTTGGTAAAAGTAGAAGAAGCATAATTATGGATCTTTCAAGTTTAAAACCCGCAAAGGGTTCGGTAAAAGGCAAAAAGCGAATTGGTCGTGGACAGGGTTCCGGAAAAGGTGGAACTTCAACACGTGGACACAAAGGAGCTAAGTCTCGTTCTGGATATTCTAGTAAACCAGGCTTTGAAGGTGGTCAAATGCCTTTACAACGCCGTGTTCCTAAGAAAGGATTTACCAATCCTAATAGGGTAGAGTATACTGCATTCAATTTAGACACCTTACAAGCTATGGCTGATAAGTACGGTTTAAAGAAATTGGATATAGAGACATTGCGCGGACTGAAGATGATTCAGAAAGAAGAGCGTTTCAAAGTATTGGGACGTGGTGAGTTGAAAGCTAAATTAGAAGTAGAAGCACATGCATTCAGCGAAACTGCAAAGGCAGCTATTGAAGGTGCAGGCGGTTCAGCAAAAGTTATCGCGTAATCGATGAAGAATTTTATTCAGACTTTACAGAATATTTGGAAGATAGAGGAACTGCGTAGTCGTATCCTCGTTACTTTGGGTCTTATTCTAATTTACAGAATAGGAACCTATGTGGTTCTTCCCGGTATTGATCCAGGTGCGCTAGATGATCTCCAATCACAAGGAGCTGGTGGTGTTATCGGTCTTATTAACCTATTTGCAGGTGGTGCCTTTTCTAGGGCATCTATTTTTGCGTTGGGTATTATGCCATACATCTCTGCATCGATTGCTATCCAGCTATTAACGTTGGCAGTACCTTATTTCCAGAAGCTACAAAAGGAAGGAGAAAGTGGTCGTCGACAGATCAATCAGATAACCCGTATACTTACAATAGTAGTTACTGGTGTTCAAGCTGCTGGCTATATTGTTAACCTTCGTAGCACATCAGGAGATGCAATTATTATCGACCAAACACTTTTCGCTATTTCTACAGTTATTGTACTTATAGCAGGTACTGTGTTTGTTATGTGGATTGGTGAGCGTATGACCGATAAGGGTATTGGAAACGGTATTTCTATTCTAATTATGATAGGTATTATAGCCAACTTACCATTTGCTTTGGTTGCTGAATTCATGGCTCGCTTAAATGATAGTGGTGGTTTAGTAGCTTTCTTGATCGAGATCGCAGTATTAGTATTCATAGTGATGATAACTATCATGTTGGTACAGGGAACTCGACGTATACCAGTACAATATGCTAAGCGGATAGTTGGTAATCGTCAATACGGTGGTAACCGTCAGTACATTCCACTAAAGGTGAATGCCTCTGGTGTAATGCCTATTATCTTTGCACAGGCATTGATGTTCTTACCAGCTACAATTGCACAGTTCTTTCCTAATACAGAAGGTGGGGTTTTGCAGAGCTTAAGTAATCCGTTATCTCCAGGATACAATGTGTTTACTGCTTTACTGGTTGTTCTATTCACATACTTCTATACAGCATTGATCGTTAATCCGGTTCAAATGGCTGACGAAATGAAGAAGAATGGTGGATTTATCCCTGGTGTTAAACCTGGTCGTAAAACGGCTGAGTTTATAGATGCAGTCATGTCGCGCATCACTTTACCAGGGTCATTGTTTCTAGCTTTTGTTGCAATATTACCATCGTTCGCTATGTTGTTCGGTGTAAATACGCAATTCGCAATATTTTATGGTGGTACCTCATTACTTATTATGGTAGCCGTTATTTTGGATACTCTACAACAAGTGGAAAGTCACTTATTGATGAGACATTATGATGGTTTGATGAAAGGTGCGAGGATCAAAGGACGTGCTTCAGGTCAAGTTGGAGCTTCAGTTTAGAGATGATCCACTATAAGACAAATGAGGAGATTGAGTTACTGAGAGAAAGTTCTTTGCTTGTTTCTAGAACGCTTGCAGAAGTAGGTAAGCATATCAAGCCAGGTGTTTCTACACTTGATTTGGATGCAATAGCAGAAGAGTTCATTAGAGATCACAACGGTATTCCTGCGTTTAAGGGATTCCGTGGTTTTCCGAACTCACTTTGTACTTCGGTTAATGCACAAGTTGTTCATGGTATACCAACTGCCGATCCGCTTACTGAAAAGGATGTGGTTTCTGTTGACTGTGGAATATTATTGAACGAATACTATGGAGATAGCGCATATAGTTATGCGATGTCGGGAATAGATGCTGCAACGGAAGACTTATTGATAGCAACTAAAACTTCTTTATTCCTAGGTATTGAGCAAGTACAGTTGGGAAAAAGAGTTGGCGATATTGGTTACAGCATTCAGCAGTATATCGAGAAGGATAAAAATTATCACATCGTTAGAGAGTTGGTTGGTCACGGTATCGGAAAGAATTTGCATGAAGATCCAGAAGTACCAAACTATGGTAGAAGAGGGGCAGGGCCGAAGATGCAAGAAGGATTGGTGATAGCAATTGAGCCGATGGTGAACTTAGGAACGAGACGTATTGTTCAGATGAGCGATGGATGGACTGTAAAGACAGCCGACGATTCGCCTTCAGCACATTACGAGCTTATGGTGGCAGTGAAAAAGGAGAAAGTAGATATTTTATCCACCTTTTCTTTTGCAGAAGAAGTGGAACGAACAAATGATAATATAAAGCCGATAGTGGCCGAACAGCTACAAGAGGCAAATTAATATATGGCAAAACAAGGATTGATAAAACAAGACGGCGTGATAACAGAAGCATTATCAAATGCAATGTTCCGCGTTGAATTGGAGAACGGACACGAGATCGTAGCCCATATATCTGGTAAAATGCGGATGCACTATATCAAGATATTACCGGGCGATAAAGTGGCTGTTGAAATGTCTCCCTATGATCTGTCAAAAGGACGAATTACCTACAGGTATAAATAATTGAGTCATGAAAGTAAGAGCATCAGTTAAAAAACGTAGCGTCGATTGCAAGATCGTAAAGCGAAAAGGCAAGATCTACGTGATCAACAAGAAGAATCCTAAATTCAAACAACGTCAAGGTTAAGATATGGCACGTATTGCAGGAATAGACTTACCACGTCATAAGAGAGGCTATATAGCGCTCACTTATATTTTTGGTATTGGTAGAACTAGTGCTTTAGAAGTATTAGAAAAAGCGAATGTAGACCACACGCTGAAAGTTTCAGAGTGGAGTGATGAGCATATCAAATCAATTAGAGAGGTTATCGGTGATGACCTAACTGTTGAAGGTGCTTTGCGTTCAGAGGTTCAGACTAACATCAAGCGTTTGATGGATATTGGTTCATACCGTGGTATTCGTCATCGTAAGGGTTTACCACTTCGTGGTCAACGCACATCTACTAACGCACGTACTCGTAAGGGTAAGCGTAAGACAGTAGCAGGTAAGAAAAAAGCAACTAAGTAATAATTAAGAGATAGTACAGCGTTATGGCTAAAACTAATACAGCGAAAGGAAAAGCTAAGAAGCGTAAGGTTATCATTGAGCCAGAAGGCCATGTACACATACAAGCTACTTTCAATAATATCATTATTTCCTTCACTAATAAGAAGGGACAAGTGATATCATGGGGTTCTGCCGGTAAGGCGGGTTTCCGTGGGTCTAAAAAGAATACTCCGTATGCAGCACAAATAGCTTGTGAAGTAG
>CAYGTK010000109.1:0-4699 GCA_964352775.1 uncultured Chitinophagaceae bacterium | reverse complement strand
GGTAGAGAGTCTGCCATCAGAACCATTTCTCAAAACGGTATTGAGGTTACGGTAATACGTGATATCACTCCAATACCTCACAACGGTTGTCGTCCTCCGAAGAGAAGAAGAGTTTAATCATTATTAATATAATGGCCCTGTTTTACTTTAATTTTGCAGGCGCCATTTAAACATCAAAAATTAAAGAACTATGGCTAGATATACAGGTCCTAGTACCAAGATCGCAAGGAAATTTGGAGAGGCGATCTTTGGTTACGACCGTTCATTTGACAAGAAACCTTACGGACCAGGTCAACACGGTCCGTCAAAGCGTCGCCGTAACAAGTCTGAGTACGGTGTTCAGCTTAAGGAAAAGCAAAAAGCAAAACATACTTACGGGTTGTTAGAACGTCAGTTCGCGAACGTATTTAAAAAAGCAGCCCGCAAAACTGGTGTTACAGGTGAGGTTCTTCTACAGTTGTTAGAGTCTCGTTTAGATAACACAGTTTTCCGTTTGGGTATAGCTTCAACACGTCGTGCTGCTCGTCAGTTCGTATCACACAAGCACATCACTGTAAATGGTAATATCGTAAATGTACCATCTTACACCATTCGTCCTGGAGATGTAATTGGTGTTCGTGAGCGCTCAAAAAGTATGGAAGCTATTCAAGAGAGTTTAGGAAAAGCAACACACAAGTTCATGTGGTTGTCTTGGGATGAAGCAGGAATGGAAGGTAAATTTTTGAATTTGCCGACCCGCGAAGAAATTCCAGAGAATATCAACGAGCAGTTGATAGTTGAATTGTACTCTAAGTAAACCTGACAAAACGCATTAACAAATGGGAATTTTAACTTTTCAGAAGCCGGATAAGATCATCATGCAGAAAGCAACGGATTTCGAAGGAACCTTCGAATTTCGTCCACTTGAGCCTGGTTTCGGTGTTACAATAGGTAATGCTCTACGTCGGGTATTACTATCCTCTTTAGAGGGATATGCTATCAGCTCCGTTAAGATAGAAGGAGTTGATCATGAATTCTCTACTATTAAGGGAGTTATTGAAGACGTTACAGAAATAATTTTGAACCTAAAGCAGGTTCGCTTGACCAAAGTATTGGATGACAGTGCGGAGGAAGAGAAAATATATCTTTCTATTACAGATAAAGAGACTTTCACCGCTGGTGACATCGAGAAGCATACTAATGTTTTCCGTGTAACTAATCCTGATATGGTTATCTGTAACATGGAAAAGTTCGTGAAACTAGAGATGGAATTAACCATCGGTAAAGGTCGCGGATATGTTCCTGCAGAAGAGCAGGAAAAGGACTCTGTTGTTGGAGTAGTGCCTATCGATTCTATCTACACACCTATTAAGAATGTTCGCTACCAAGTAGAGAACACTCGTGTAGAGCAAAAGACAGATTACGAGAAATTGATCATTGAAGTGAAAACTGATGGCACCATCCATCCGGAAGAAGCTATTAAAGAAGCATCGAAGATCTTGATCCAACATTTGATGTTGATCTCTGACGATAATATCACTTTTGATAGTACCGACAAAGCTCAAGATGACGTAGTGGATGAGCATGTATTGCATATGCGTAAGATCTTGAAGACTCCTTTAGAGGATCTTGATCTGTCAGTTCGTGCATACAACTGTTTGAAAGCAGCTAAGATCAACAACTTGGCAGACTTGGTACAGTATGATACCAACGAACTATTGAAATTCCGCAACTTCGGTAAGAAGTCACTAGTTGAAATAGAAGCATTGATAAACGAGAAGGGATTGTCTTTCGGGATGGACCTTTCGAAGTATAAGCTAAACGAGGACTGATAAAATGAGACACGGAAAAAAAGTACATAAGTTAGGCCGTACAGCCAGCCATAGGAAAGCCCTAATGGCTAATATGGCCAGCCAACTATTGATGCACAAGCGTATCAATACAACATTGGCCAAAGCAAAAGCTCTACGTGTATTCATAGAGCCTCTAATGACGAAAGCGAAAAGCGATACTACGCACAACCGTCGTACAGTATTCTCTTACGTTCGTGATAAGCATGCGTTAAAAGAACTATTTGGTGATATAGCTATTAAGATAGCTGACCGTCCAGGTGGTTACACGCGTATTATTCGTACGGGTCACCGTTTGGGTGATGCTGCTGAAATGGCGATGATAGAGTTAGTAGATTACAATGATGTATACACTAATGATAGCAAATCTGGTTCAGATAAGAAAACTCGTCGTTCTCGTCGTGGAGGTAAAAAATCAACTGGCGCAGCTGATGCACCTAAAGCCGATAAGGCGGCAGATGCAGATGTAGCAGCAGCCCCTGAGAAGGCAGCTGAAGCAATTGCTGATGTAGATAAGAACGTAGCTAAAGAAGCTGCTAAGAATGTAGAAGAAGCAGTAGCAGAAACTACACAAGCAGTTGAAGAAACCGCAACAGAAGCTGCTGAAGCAGCAGAAGATGCAGTTGCTGAAGTTACTTCTGGTGATGCAGAAAGCAAAACAGATGATGCCGAAGGAGAGAATCCTAAAGAGGATACTACAGCCTAAGGGTGAATAAATGTTAAAAAGTAGAAGGGGCAGGTTTTTAACCTGCCCCTTTTTTATTTTCGGGAGGCTAAAACCTGTATTTTTGAAAAACTTCAGAAACGTATGATCGACCACACTAACAAGCCAGCAGTAATCCTTTTAGCCGACGGAACAGTCTTCCACGGAAAAGCAGCCGGAAGGGTAGGAACTACCACAGGAGAAATATGCTTTAATACCGGAATGACAGGTTATCAAGAGGTTTTTACAGACCCATCTTACTACGGACAGATATTAGTAATGACTAGCGACCACGTAGGAAACTACGGAGTTAGTGAAGCTGATACGGAGTCAGGTGGAGTAAAGATAGCTGGGCTAGTAATGAAGAATTTTTCTGAAGAGATATATTCTCGGAAAATGGCGAACGGAAGCTTGCAACAGTATTTAGAAGATAATGGTCAGGTAGGGATCTGTGAGGTAGATACTCGCGCTTTGGTGCGTCACATCAGAAGTAAAGGAGCGATGAATGCAATTATCTCTTCTGAAGTGACTGATGTAGAGGAGTTGAAAGCTAAACTGGCTACTGTACCTTCCATGGCAGGATTGGAATTGTCTTCCAAGGTAACCTGTTCAGAACCATATTTTTATGGAAAGGAAGATGCCAAGTATAGAATTGGTGTTTTAGATCTGGGTATCAAAACGAATATTCTCCGTTGTTTTGCTGAAAGAGATTGTTGTTTAAAGGTATTCCCTGCTACAACAAGCTTTGATGAAATGAAAGCTTGGAATGCTGATGGCTACTTTATATCTAATGGCCCAGGAGATCCAGCTGCAATGGATTATGCGATAAATACAGTTAAGGCCGTGCTAAATGCTGGAAAACCAGCCTTTGGTATTTGTTTGGGCCACCAGATAATTGCTCAGGCAAATGGTATTTCTACCTATAAAATGTTCAATGGCCACAGAGGTCTGAATCATCCGGTAAAAAATCTGGGAACGGGTACTTGTGAAATAACTTCTCAAAATCATGGTTTTGTAGTTACGCGTGAGGATGTAGAGAAAGCAGAGAATATAGAGATAACGCACGTTCACCTAAATGATGATACCGTTGCAGGTATGAAAATGACGGATAGAAAGATATTTTCGGTACAATATCACCCTGAATCAAGTCCAGGCCCGCACGACTCTAGATACTTATTCGACGATTTTTTGGCCTTATTGAACTGATAAAACACCACCCACATGAGCTTAATACTTGACATACACGCCAGACAAATACTTGATTCTAGAGGAAATCCTACCGTTGAGGTAGATGTGTTGACCTCATCAGGTTTCATGGGTCGTGCTGCTGTGCCTTCTGGCGCATCTACAGGAGTTCACGAGGCTGTAGAGCTTCGCGATGGAGGCTCTTTATACATGGGTAAAGGTGTGATGAACGCAGTAAGGAACGTGAATGAAACTTTAGCTGGAAAGTTAGAGGGCGTAAGCGTGTTCGAACAAGTATTGATAGACAAATTGATGTTGGAAATAGATGGCACGGAAAATAAGGGAAATCTTGGTGCTAACTCTATTCTTGCAGTTTCACTAGCTGTTGCCAAGGCTGCGGCACAAGAGGCTGACCAACCTTTATACCGATATGTAGGGGGAGTAAGTGCAAATACCTTACCTATCCCTATGATGAACATCCTTAATGGTGGTTCGCATGCAGATAACAAGATAGACTTTCAGGAATTTATGGTGATGCCCACAGGCGCCGATACTTTTTCGGAAGCTCTTAGGATGGGGGTAGAGATATTCCACCACCTTAAAAAGGTATTGAAAGACAAAGGCTATTCTACTAATGTAGGCGATGAAGGTGGGTTTGCGCCAGAAATACGCTCTAATGAAGAGGCTATTGAAACAGTATTGATAGCTATTGAGAAGGCAGGATATAAGCCAGGTAATGATGTGTTTATTGCCATGGATGCTGCTGCTTCAGAGTTCTATAACAAAGAAGAACGGGTTTATCACTTCCATAAGTCAGATGGAAAGAAGTTAAGTAGTGGCGAAATGGCTGACTACTGGACCAACTGGGTAAATAAGTATCCTATTATCTCGATAGAGGATGGGATGGATGAAGATGACTGGGATGGATGGAAAGACCTAACCAACAAAGCTGGCGATAAAGTGCAGCTGGTAGGCGATGACC
>CAYGTK010000108.1:11913-14319 GCA_964352775.1 uncultured Chitinophagaceae bacterium | reverse complement strand
AGGTTGCCCCTATGGATAGGTTTGCAGTAGTGCCTCTAGGTTTTGATCTTGCACGTTTTCAAGAGAACGTACACGAAAAGCGTAAAACATTTAGGGAAAAGTATTTTTTAAACGATGATGAAATTGCCATTGGCATCATTGGTAGGTTAGTTCCTGTTAAAAATCATGGTCTATTTTTGAAGGCCATTAAAATAGTTAGTGAAAAAACCAGTAAAAAGGTTCGTGCATTCATTATTGGTGATGGGGAAAGTAGAGAGGAGATAGAGTCTCAAGCCAAAGAACTAGCAATTGAGTATTGTGATCAGAATAGCCTTGAGAAAAGAAACTATCTAACATTCACTTCGTGGATAAAGGACGTAGATGTAGCCATGGCAGGTTTAGATATTATAGCTCTTACTTCATTAAATGAAGGTACACCAGTAAGTTTGATTGAGGCACAAGCAGCCACCAAGCCAATAGTATCCACGGCAGTAGGTGGTATTGAAGATGTTGTTATACAAGGAGAAACAGCCTTATTATCAGCCACTGAAAATGCCGAAGATCTTGCATATAACCTTCTTCAACTTACTGAGAATGACCCATTGAGGAAGACAATGGGTAAAACGGGTTACCAACATGCCATGGCTAAATTTCATTATACCCGTTTAGTAGATGATACAGATCAATTGTATCAAGAACTATTAGAAAGGTCTAAGTAGGGGCAAGATAAGTCCTAGTGGGCAATTATTTATACTTTTGCCATGCACTCAACATGCTGATATGACTAAAAGAGGTTTTGGATTTTTGATATTTCTATTGCTCTCTATTTTCCTTAGTTCGTGCAAGGTCTTTTTCCCTAACTACATGTTCAAAGAAAATAAGGACCTTGCCTCTGTAGAATTTCTTGTGGATTCCCTTAAAAAAAGGGAAACCTTAATAGTTGAAGGAGACGTAATAAACTTCAACCTTTACACAAGAGATGGTTATCAACTTATTGACGTAGCAGAGCAACAGTTCGCTGGGGCTGCCAACCAACAGTTTCTAACGAGGAACAATGAAAACTACATCGTTAGAGAAGATGGTTATGTTGAGTTTCCTATCGTTGGGTTACTCTATGTTAAAGGGCTAGATAGGTTCGAACTGGCGGACGAACTAGAGAAAAAGTACTCATCATTATATAATGACCCTTTAGTTTTAGTCCAAGTTACCAATAGGCGTGTATTCGTATTTATGGGGCTAGATGGAGCAACTGTGGTAGAGCTTAGGAACGAAAACATGACTCTTTTAGAGGTGCTAGCAACAGCTGGGGGTGTTTCCGCAAATTCAAAAGCACGTAATATAAAATTGATAAGAGGAGATTATAATAACCCCATTATTAAGAAGATCGATCTTTCAACAATTGATGGTTTAAGAGATGCTAATATAATTATGCAACCAAATGATGTGATAATAGTGGCTCCTGTTACTCGAATTGCCCCAGCATTTTTAAGAGAGATCACTCCAATATTATCTTTGATAACTACCACTTTTACATTGATATTACTCTTTAGAAGAACCTAATTAATGGCAGACAGAAATTCATCGGTTCTTGCTTCCATACAAGAGTTATTGGGCGACGATTTTAGCCTAAGTCTGCTTATATCTTCTTTACGGAGAAGTATTATCTGGATCATTCTTTTACTTCTTGTATCTAGTACTATTGTAATTCTATATCTGCGTTACGCACCACCTATATATAGCACATCTGCCACGCTTTTGCTGAAAAAGACAAAAACGGCGAGAGTATTGGGAATGAACGATGTGCTAGCAGATGATATGGAAGAGATACAGAGGGAGGTGCAGATCGCCAAGTCCAAACTATTTCTTGAACGAATGCTCAAACGCCTGCCGTTCGAGGTGAGTTATTATAAGCTGGGTAAAACCAGGTTTGTATCGTCAGAACTGTATTTATCCAATCCTTATTCAGTTCAAGTAAATAAGGTGGTTGATGAACGGATATATGGTCAAGAGCTGTCTATTCAATTTATTGATGATAATACGTTCAGGTTAGAGTTTAGGGTAGCTGAAAAGTATATTTCAGAAGTGTTCAAAGTGAACGAATTTTTTGAAACAAATGGTGTAGAACTTAAGTTATCCATTGATCTTAAAAAAATGACTGATGTTCAGGGGCAAAGTTATTTTTTCATAATAAATAAGCCTGGAGATTATGCAGATCAGATCTCAGCTCGGCTAACCGTACAGCCACCTAGCCCCAATTCGAAAACCATAAATATAAAGTACGAGGATAATAATGCTCGTAAAGCAGCTGATATAGTAAACGCAATTACTCAAGAGTTTTTGGTTTATGATGTTGAAAGGAAAACAGAAAGTGCCTCGCAGATACTTGCCTTTTTAGAAGTTCAGCTAGATACGTTCACTAAACAGTTG
>CAYGTK010000108.1:0-11903 GCA_964352775.1 uncultured Chitinophagaceae bacterium | reverse complement strand
GTTGATAGAGGCTCAAGACTCTTTAAAGGCGTTTAGAATGGAAAATCAGTTCTTAGACCCCACCTCCGAATTGAGTAAGGTCTCTGGACAGATACAGACATTAGAAACAAAAAGAAATGACTTATTATTCAATTTGCAGTTAGTGGGTTGGATACAGAATTATGTGGTAGAAGTAAAAGATATTGAGCAAATATCTTCGGGATTGATCTCCAATGAAACTCAAGGTATCAGCGTTTACTTGGAGCGCTTGGGTGATCTTGAAAAACGAAAGCGAGAGCTTTTACTACAAGTGTCACCAGAACATCCTAGGGTATTACAACTAGACGAGGAGATAGCAGAGATACGAGGTGAACTACTGAATGATCTAGACAATGTGATCAAGCGATTACGCTATAAGCTAAATAATGTAGAAAGTGAGTATAAAACCTTGTTGAGTAGGTTTTTACTACTGCCTGAAAAGGAATCAGAATTCTCTAAATTGAATCGACAGTACGAGATCAAGGAAGCCTTCTTCCAAAATTTACTAGATAAACAGTCAGAAGTTGCCATTGCAAAAGCGGGTATTGTGTCTGATTATCTAGTTCTTGCAAAAGCTGGGGAAGCCAAAAAACCTATAGCCCCCAATGGGCCTTTATTGTGGATGATAGCCTTATCAATAGCCTCAATTCTAAGCCTATTGATAGTGGCAATTCGATATGTGTTGCACAGTACTATCATCTCGCTAGAAGATATTAAGCGGATTACGGATGTTCCAGTACTTGGTATTGTTCCTTCGGTTAGTAATGAATTTCCAATTTCTACCATTGTTGTAAATCACAATCCGAAGTCTTTGGTGTCGGAGTCTTTTCGGTCATTAAGAGCTAACCTTAAGTTTATAAATTCAGATAGAGTTAGTGAAGGACCCAAAACACTAGCAGTAACCTCAACTATATCAGGAGAGGGTAAAACCTTCGTTGCTATTAATCTTGGAGCTATTCTAAGCTTCTTGGATAAAAAAGTGATTCTACTTGACTTAGATATGAGACGCCCTAGATTGAGCGCAATATTTAACGTTGAGAACAGTAGAGGAATGAGTACTATACTTATAGGAAATGATACCCTAGAAGATTGTGTATATCAAACCAAGTTGCCTAATCTTCATTTCATTACATCAGGTCCAATTCCACCAAACCCTGCTGAGCTTATTCTTTCTGAAAAGTTCAATGATATTGTAGAAGGTTTGAAAGCTGATTATGACTATATTATCATTGATACACCACCTATTGGATTGGTTACAGATGGTCTGGAGGTGATAAAAAGTGTAGATTACCCGATGTATATCTTTAGGGCTGATTACTCTAACAGAGCATTTGTAGGTAACGTTAATAAGCTAGTAAATGAGAATGATATCGACCACTTGTCCATCGTTCTTAACGACTTTGGTAGAGGGGTTTCAGGATATTACTATGGATATGGTGGTTATGGATACGGATACTCCTACAGCTATGGAGGATACTATTCAGATGAAAAGGTGAAAGAGAAAACTTTCGTTAGAAAGATCTTTAAGGGAAATGATGACGAAGAATAGAGCGTGAATACAATGAATAATATAGAGGTATATAACTTAGCGTACTTAGGATTTTTCTTCCTAGTGGCTATATGCTTTTCTATGTTGATCAATTTTTTGATACTCCGTTTTTCGAGAACTCTAGGTGTTAGAGATGCTGAGAAACACGAAGGGTTGATACGTTGGGGTTCTACAACTAAACCATCACTTGGGGGATTTTCCTTTTATATTGTATTCCTTATCTCAGTAGCGGTTCTCGGAGTAATGCCTATTGAGGGTGGCTCAGCCTACAGCGGCAAGCTGGTCGGGCTTCTAGCAGCTTCAAGTTTAGGCTTTTTAATAGGTTTAGCCGATGACGCTTATAATACCAATCCACTGGTAAAGTTCATTGGCCAGTTTACCTGTGCCAATTTATTAGTGATAAGTGATTTTAGTATTCAAGTTACCCCTAGCGAACCATTCAACTATTTCATTACCGTGGTTTGGGTCATTGGCTTAATGAACTCTATCAACATGTTAGATAACATGGATGCTATAACTACTTCCGTAAGTATATCTGTACTTATAGGAGCAGTTGCCATTATTTTTTTAGACGGTGCTGTAAACAATGTTTACACCATAATTATATTAGGTGTATTAGGCGCTCTTATCGGGTTTTTATATTTCAACTGGAACCCTTCAAAAATGTATATGGGGGATACTGGCAGTCAATTTTTGGGGGTCTTCTTGGCAGGCGTCAGTATTCTATTCTTCTGGAACTACCGAAGCAATGAGGTAGAATTGATAGAATTGCGTCAGTTCCTTATACCCGCATTATTATTCATTGTGCCATTAATTGATACTACCACAGTAAGTATACGAAGGCTTATGCGCAAACAATCGCCTTTTGTAGGTGGGCGAGATCATATTACTCATCACTTGGCTTACTTAGGTCTTTCTGACGGAATGGTGGCATTTACTCTATTGACAGTTTCTTTGATGTCTATCCCTATGGTGGTTTATATCTATGGCAAATTCGAAGTGTGGCATTATGGATATACTTTTGCCTTTATCGGTTACTTTGTGGGTATGTTCCTAATTATGCAGGTGCTATACAATATTGGTAAACGTAAACACGAGGAAAAATTAGCCGCTGAAGAATAGCTAATACCCTATTCAGGCGATTGGTTAAATATCTCTAATTTTAGCCCATAACCAATTTCGATCCCTTATGGAACAAGAATCTGAACTAGTAGAACGGATAGATAAGCTGCGCGAGAAGTATTCGTCTATGGGGCAAGACATGCTCTCTTATGTTGATGGCCTTTTGTATGCTGATTACCTTACCTATTGGGACTATATACGCCTAGATGTTCTGCTTAATCTACAAGCCCCTAAAACACCTCTACCTGATGAAAACATCTTCATTATGTATCATCAGATCACGGAGCTGTATTTCAAGTTAGTACTACATGCTATAGACCAAATACATGAAGCAGAGGAACTGACTGTAGCTCATTTTTCAGAGCAGGTTCGTAGGATGAATAGCTACTTTTCAGCCTTAGTAAAGTCTTTTGAGATAATGATCGAAGGCATGGATAGAGACCAATTCTTGAAGTTCAGAATGGCATTGCTTCCTGCTAGTGGTTTTCAATCGGCCCAGTACCGTAAAATAGAGATATGCAGCACCCTAATGCAGAACTTGGTAGATTACAAAAGCAAGCAAAAGCTGAAAGGTTACGAAACTATTGAGGAGCTATATGATATACTCTACTGGAAAAAGGGAGCTACAGAGTTAGCTACTGGAAAAAAGACATTGACTCTACGTCAATTTGAAAAGAAATATAGCACCGAGTTCATTCAATTAGCCCAAGAGTATAGAAAGACAAATTTGAACGCACTACTTCGTGATATAGAACCAGAGGAAGAAGGTTATGATGAGTTAGTGCAACGTTTGAAATTGTTTGATAGCTACGTAAACGAACAATGGCCGTTGATGCATTACAAGTCTGCAGTAAGTTACTTACAGAGGAAACCTGCAGATATTAATGCTACTGGCGGAACTAACTGGCAGAAATATTTACCGCCCCGCAGCCAGCGAATTATGTTCTTCCCTCACTTGTGGACAGAAGAAGATCATAATAATTGGGGCGTAAAGGTGTTTGAACCAGAACTGGCATGAAAACTATCCAGAAGCAAAGCTTCTGGAAAAGCCTAGGCCCAGGTTTACTTTTTGCATCTGCGGCTATTGGTGTCTCTCACTTAGTACAATCTACCCGCGCTGGGGCCAATTATGGCTTTGCATTAGCTTGGGTGATACTATTGGCTAATCTGTTTAAGTACCCCTTTTTCGAGTATGGGTCGCGCTATGCTATTGCAACGCAAACCAGTATTATAGATGGCTACAAGCGACTAGGTAATTGGGTGTTGATCGGCTATTTCATAGTGTCGGTTATTTCCATGATGCTTGTTACAGCGTTGGTCACCTTTGTAACAGCTGGTTTTTGCGAAAACCTATTCGGAATAGAGTTGGTAGGTAGCCAAAAGCTGATAACACCTTTAGTGCTTTTATCCATTTGCATAGTTATCCTATTAGTGGGTAAGTACAAGGTGATGGATAACCTTTTAAAGATAGTGGCCACAGTTCTTTTGATTTCAACACTAGCAGCATTAATAGCTGCGATGTATCATGGCTCTGCCCCGAAAGTGGAAGGGTTTGTAGCTCCCGAAATATGGAATGAAGGTGGACTCCTTTTTATCATAGCTCTTATGGGCTGGATGCCAACCGCCGTAGATCTTTCTTCTTGGAATAGCCTATGGACATTGGAAAAGATCAAAACTACTGGGTATAAACCTAGCCTTAAAGAGTGTCTTTTTGAGTTTGATATGGGGTATTTTGTATCTGCAATACTGGCATTCTGCTTTCTAGCCATGGGAGCGTTGTTGATGTATGGAACTGGTACAGCGTTCTCTAATTCTAGTGCCGTGTTCGCGGGGCAAGTAGTAGAACTGTACACCTCATCCATTGGTAGTTGGAGCTACTTAATAATTGCCGCTGCAGCTTTTTCAGCCATGTTCAGCACTAGTATTACTGTATTAGATGGCTATGCACGTGCACTTCAGCGAACTACGGAGCTTACTTTTCCATCATTCAATGGCTCACAAAAGGTGTATGGATTTTGGCTAATAGCTGCAGCAGTTTCTTCTATGGTCATCATTTCCATGTTCTTGGGTAGCTTAAAGCTATTTGCCGATATGGTTACTACTCTTTCATTTATAGTTGCACCGCTAATAGCAATAGCCAATTTCAGATTGGTAAGTGCTAAATATGTAGGAAAAGCTGCAGTTCCTTCTTTAGCCATGAGGATTTTAAGTTATTTAGGAATTATCTTTCTTACTAGCTTTACTATAATTGCTATCTACCTCTTTTATTACAAGTAATAGCGTACGTGCTTTACAGATGCTTAAGAAACTAAAAATACACTCCTACTTATCAGGCCTAGTAGTGCTTGGTTTTTTTGTGATAAGTGTATGGAGCCTATTTAACAATTATCATTGGAAAGAGAAAAATATAATGCTGTGGGATGTTGGGGGATATTACTCTTATTTGCCTGGGATCTTTATTTACGGTGACCTCACGGAGCTTGATTGGTTGACTAGGCCTGATGATGGACCTGCTAGGCAAATGGCCATGAATGCGATATACTATATCCATCCCAATGGAAATAAGGTGATTAAATACCCTACTGGAACAGCAATAGCCTACTTTCCCTTTTTTGCTGTAGCACATACTTGGGCTAGTAATAGTAGCAAGTTCGTTGCCGATGGTTACGATAAACCCTACCAATTATTAATAGCTTTAAGCAGTGTGTTTTATGCTTTTATAGGCCTATTTGTACTGAGAAAAGTATTACTAAGCTATTTTTCTGATAATGCCGTGGCTCTATCGCTACTTTGTATCTGCCTCGGTACGAATCTGCTGTATTATACTTCCGTTCAATCAGGCATGAGCCATATTCACCTGTTTTTCTTGTATTCGGTGGTGTTATATACTTCAATGCGCTGGTGGCAGAGTCTTCGGAAAAGGTACTATTTCATTATGGTTATAGCTCTTTCGTGGGCTTGTCTTTCAAGACCCACTGATATAGTACTCATTTTTATCCCACTTCTTTATGGTGTTAATAGCATTTCGGGCCTACGGGAAAGAGCTCTATTCTTATTCCGTAAATATCAGTTACTTATTGGAGGCTTACTTCTCTCTATTCTTATCGGGTCCATACAAATGTTCTATTGGAAATACGCAACTGGGCAATGGCTGTACGATTCGTATATAGGTGAGCGGTTCAATTTTAGCTCACCCCATATTATAGATGGTTTGTTCAGCTACAGAAAAGGCTGGTTGATCTACAGTCCCGTCATGGTTTTTTCTTTGATAGGTTTATTCTACATTAAGCGTTTTGCCGAAGAATGGTTGTGGCCAGTAGTAGTAGCTTTTGGTATAACTGTTTACATCGTTTTTAGTTGGGAAATGTGGTGGTATGGTGGTGGTTTTGGCGCTAGGGTACTTATACAGTCCTATGCTCTATTGGCTATCCCATTTACTGCATTTGTATACCACATACTTGATCTTAAGGCCAGTAGAGTGAAAAAGCTTACCAGAGTTTTCGCACTTGTAGTACTGTTATGCTTAACCGGTTTTGGTTTACTTACTCACTTCCAATATCAGCGACACGTTATTCATTGGGATAGTATGAACAAAGAATACTTTTGATATGTCTTCGGTAAGTTGAATAAAGATGACACGATGAGAGAAATGTACGATAACTTGCCTCCGCCAAAACTTGAACCCAATGACAGATAAAGATCTACAATACGCCAAGCAACAAGACGAGCAAGATGAGTTGAAAGACTTTAGAGATCTGTTTCACATACCCATTCATGAAGGGAAAGAGGCAATCTATTTTTGTGGTAACTCTCTAGGCTTACAGCCTAAGAGTGTAGAAGAATATATTCAGACCGAATTAAAGAATTGGCGGGAGAAAGCGATAGATAAATTCTTTGAAGGCGAGAATCCTTGGTTGAGCTACCATCGTTTGTTCAATCATGAAGCTGAGCTAGTAGGCGCCAAACCAAGCGAAGTAGTGCTGATGAATGCGCTAACCGTAAACCTGCATTTAATGATGGTATCTTTTTATCGCCCAGAAGACAAGCGCTTCAAGATCATGATGGAGGCAGGAGCATTCCCTTCCGACCAATATGCAGTAGAAAGTCAACTGAAATTTCACGGGTATAGCTACGAGGAAGGCTTGATAGAGTTAAAACCAAGGAAAGGAGAGCATACCTTGCGTACTGCCGATATTATTCACGCTATTGAAACGCATGAAGATGAAATAGCCTTAGTGTTATTGCCAGGTATACAGTACTACACAGGCCAGTGGTTTGATATCGAGGCAATTACCAAAGCTGCACATGGAGCGGGAGCTAAAATGGGCTGGGATTGTGCACACGCTACGGGTAATGTACCCATGAAGCTGCATGAATGGAATGTGGATTTTGCTGTTTGGTGTACCTATAAATACATGAACAGTGGCCCCGGAGCAATAAGTGGGGCATTTGTGCATGAACGCCACCACAAAAATGAAGAATTACATCGCTTTGCTGGATGGTGGGGCTATAAAGAGAGTGCCCGCTTTAAAATGGAAAAAAACTACGTGCCTGAACCTGGAGCGGCAGGCTGGCAAATGAGTACGGCACAAATTATACCATTAGCTGCACACCGTGCATCCTTAGCTATATTTGAAAAGGCAGGTTTTGATAAGATGCGCAAAAAAGCAGTGGCCCTAACCAATTTTTTAGAGTCGCTAATAAAAGACAATCCTGAATTCGAAATTATTACTCCTAAAGATTCTGACGCTAGAGGCTGCCAATTATCGATACTAACTGGACATAACGGACGGGATATTTTCAATAAACTAGCCAAAGCGGGAATAGTAGTAGACTGGAGAGAGCCGAATGTGATACGACTGGCACCTGTGCCATTATACAACACTTTTGAAGAGGTTTATCGGTTTGCTGAGATAATGAATGCTTAAGGTTGTGACAATAGACTGACATTAGCGGTTACCTGTATTGTTATCTTAAGCGTTATATCACTGCATTGGCTATCTTTGTATTATGCGTATAGGCCTAGTTTTACTCCTTTCTTTACTCACTTCAATAATTTTTGCTGAAGCCATTCCTGGCAGGTTACTGGTAGATTTGAAAGCAGGGATTTCTATTAACGAGCTTACTTCACAGATTACACAAGAAAAGAATTTGGAGATAAGGTCGTTGAAGCAAATTTCTCGGTCTTGGAATATTTGGTTGGTAGAAGTAGAGAGGGGTAAGGAAGGTAAAGTTATTGAAGCATTAGCTGGTTTCCCTGAAGTACAAGCTGTTCAACCAGATCATAGAATTAGTTTACGGAACACGATACCCAACGATACGCTTTATAGCCAGCAATGGAACATGAAAAACACGGGTCAAGGCAATGGAACCGTTGGAGCTGATATAGATGCGGAGCAGGCTTGGGATTTAGTGCAAGATGGGCTAACTGCCTTTGGTGATACTATTGTTATAGCCATAATTGATGGCGGGATTGACTTAGACCATATAGATTTAAACCTCTGGAAAAACCAAGGTGAAATACCAAGTAACGGAATTGATGATGACAACAACGGTTATCTAGATGATTACGACGGTTGGAATGGGTCTTCCAGTAATGGATTTATTTCTGTTGACGGTCATGGTACGCATGTGGCCGGTATAGCTGGTGCTACTGGAAATAATTTGGCTGGTGTGGCAGGCGTAATTTGGGGGGCGAAAATATTGCCAATACAAGTAAACCAATATACAGAAGCCGAGGTGGTAGAGGCCTATTCGTACATATTCGACCAACGGAAATTATACGAGTCATCTTTCGGGTCAAATGGGGCGTTCATTGTTGCTACCAATGCATCTTTCGGTATTGATTTCGGTCAGCCAGTAGATTATCCTATTTGGTGTGGTATTTATGATTCTTTGGGGGCAATTGGTATTCTGAATACAGGGGCTACTATTAATTCTCGTCAAGACATTGATGATGTAGGTGATATACCCACAGCTTGCCCAAGTGATTACCTGATTTCTGTTACTAGCAGCACTAGTCAAGATGGTTTATCCAATTCAGGCTTTGGTTTAGAATCTATTGATTTAGGCGCGCCTGGCACTGCTGTTTTTTCTACCCGACCTAATGATGTGTATGGCTTTTCTAGCGGCACCTCAATGGCAACGCCACATGTGACAGGGGCCATAGCCTTATTGATGTCGGCTGCTTGTCCAGATTTGTTTCAGGTATATATCGATCATCCGGATAGCATTACAAGAGTAATGAAGCAAGCGATACTCAATGGCGTAGAAAAACGACCGAATTTTATTGGAAGAACTGTGTCTGAAGGGAGATTAAACATTTATAATTCCGTTAGATTATTGCTTAATGAGTACTGTATCACTTGTTTAGAATTGGACGTTAACGTGCAAGATGTAAATTGCGCTGGTGAAGGAGATGGAAGTGCAACGGTTTCTATAAGTACAGGAGTAGCTCCTTACAGCTTTCAATGGTCAACAGGTGATACACTAGCAACCGCAGAAAACCTAAATGGAGGTAGTTTATTGCTTACGGTAGTAGATTCTACTGGCTGCGAACGGTTCACTTTTGTGGAGGTAGGCGAACCAAGTGAGCTGGCGGTAGCAACTACAGTTATGGGTTCGTCTGACGAAGGTAGCAATGGCAACATCTTAATGGCAATAACTGGTGGAGTTTCTCCATACACAGTAACATGGGCAGATAACTCATCAGCAGGGCAAAATCGTTCAGAGCTTACTGTTGGACAATACCCGTTTGAAGTTACTGATGCTAATGGGTGTGCAGTGTTGGATACTGCTACTGTTTTGCCAACTAGTGCAAGTGAATTATTAAGTGAGAAGAACTGGAAAGTCTACCCAAATCCATTTAGCGAGTTACTGCTAGTGGAATTTTCAGATATTGATGAAGACGCTATAGTTACGATACTTGACATTAATGGCCAGCTAGTTAATTCTCAGTTAGCTAAAAGGCAGATGGAGTTTAACCTATCTGCTATAAGTTCTGGTATCTACTTCATAAGAGTAAGTTCTGTTAAGGGCACATTCACTCAAAAAGTAGTGAAGTACTAATGCAGGAAAAGCGTTGGGTTAAAAAACCCGTTGACGAGGGTATTGCTAAGCAATTGCAACAAGACCTTCGGGTGCATCCCCTGCTTTGCGATCTCCTCGTACAAAGAGGTATTACCTCTTTTGAAGAGGCTCATAAATTTTTCCGTCCATCTTTAGATCAGTTGCACGATCCTTTTTTGATGAAGGATATGGACAGGGCAGTTGAAAGAATTGAGTTTGCAATAAAACAACAACAACGCATCTTGATCTATGGAGATTATGATGTGGATGGTACTACTTCCGTTGCATTGGTGTATAGTTTTCTTAAGGACTTTTATCCTAACATTGATTACTACATTCCTGATAGATATAAAGAAGGCTACGGTGTGTCGTTTCAGGGAATAGATTATGCGAAAGAGACTAACTGCGACCTGATAATTGCTTTAGATTGTGGTATTAAGGCAATAGATAAAGTAGTCTACTCCAATGAAAAAGGCATCGACTTTATTATTTGTGACCACCACTTGCCAGGTGATGAGCTTCCTGCTGCTTACGCAGTGTTAGACCCAAAACGTAGCGATTGTACTTACCCCTATAAAGAGTTAAGTGGTTGTGGAATTGGCTTCAAATTAATGCAAGCCTTTGCAGAAAATAACGATATACCCTTTGAGGTGCTAGAGAAATTGCTTGATTTAGTGGCAGTAAGTATCGCCTCAGATATTGTTCCCATTACGGGCGAAAATAGGGTGTTAGCCTACTTCGGCTTGGAACGCTTAAATACTGACCCTAGGCCTGGTTTTAAGGCCATGATCGCACAAAGTAATTTCAAACGGAAACTAACTATTACGGATGTGGTATTTGTTATCGGCCCTCGCATTAACGCAGCAGGTAGAATGGAGAAAGGGAAAAGCGCAGTTAAACTATTAGTAAGTGAGCAAGCTGATAATACGGATAATAGTGCCAACTCCCTAAACCGACATAACTCTGATAGAAAGGTGGTGGATTCTTCCATTACAGAAGAGGCCTTGAAGATGATAGCGGATAGTGAAGCACTTCAACAACAGAAAACTACGGTGCTTTATCAACCCCATTGGCATAAAGGGGTAATAGGAATTGTAGCTTCTAGATTGATAGAAAATTATTATCGTCCAACTATAGTCTTAACCAAGTCTGAAGGTAAAGTTGCTGGCTCGGCAAGGTCAGTAAAAGGCTTTAATGTTTACGAAGCCTTGCTAGAATGTACTGATCTTCTTGAGCAATTTGGAGGGCATAAATATGCTGCGGGACTAACTATGAAAGAAGAGCAAGTGCCCGCCTTTAAGCAGCGGTTTGAAGAGGTAGTGAGTGAGCGTATTGAAGAACACATGCTTACGCCAGAAATTGAGATAGATGCCGAACTTCAATTCTCGGAGATAACAGATAGTTTCTATAATATTGTAAAGCAACTGGCACCATTCGGGCCAGGGAATATGAAGCCCGTTTTTATGAGTAAGCAGGTGTGGGATACGGGCCATTCTAAAGTAGTGGGTACCGATCATTTGAAACTATCATTAGCTCAAGCCGATGGTAAGCCAATGAAAGGAATAGCATTTGGAATGGGTAGGTTGGCAAAGGATATTTCTTTAAATAGTCGCCAACCAAAATCTTTTGATGTGAGTTACACATTAAATGAAAATGAATGGCAAGGCATCACTACTATTGAAATGAACGTTAAAGACATCAAACTACCAAAGTGAAATTAAGCGCAAAAAACCTAGTTAAAAGTTACAAGGGCCGCCGTGTGGTAAATGGGGTGAGTTATGAAGTAAATAACGGAGAAATAGTTGGCCTACTTGGACCAAACGGTGCAGGAAAAACAACCAGTTTTTACATGACTGTAGGCTTAATAAAACCAGAACAAGGTACGGTCCATTTAGATGATGAAGAGATAACTAAACTACCAATGTACAAACGCGCCAAGCGAGGTATTGGTTACTTACCGCAGGAGGCTTCTGTATTTCGCGACCTATCTATTGAGGATAATATCAAAGCTGTATTAGAGCTTACTACGTTGACCAAAACGGACCAGAAGGATAGACTAGAAGAGTTGATAGACGAATTCAGTTTGGGGCATGTTCGGAAGAGCAAAGGAGTAGTGCTTTCTGGTGGCGAACGACGCCGTACGGAG
>CAYGTK010000107.1:10964-14392 GCA_964352775.1 uncultured Chitinophagaceae bacterium | reverse complement strand
GCTTTATGTTGCTCCATTGGGCCGCAAAGATACTGAATTAGTTGTAGTGAATTTGAGTATTACTTGCACAGACTTTTAAAGGTTCGTATATTTGCCCTCCACATCGCGGGGTGGAGCAGTTGGTAGCTCGTCGGGCTCATAACCCGAAGGTCATTGGTTCGAGTCCAATCCCCGCTACTACTCTTAGAGTTAAACCCTTGTAACTAATAAGTTACAAGGGTTTTTTAATTGTAAGAAGCGTTATAGGGGACGGAAACCACTGCTTTACACACATCAAACACTTAGCTGCTATAGTCTATATACTGTTTTTATTAAAAGCGACTAGTCAATAGAAGAACGATATGGTAGCCTTTCCTATGACCTTGAGGCACACTTAGTACGCAGTTTCAAAAAAGATCTATTGTTTTAGTATGCGTATGGGCTTGAACAACGTATTGCCCTGTCGTAATTGAATAATGTACATACCATCAGCTAAGTTGAGCTCTAAGCTTTCTTCTTTTTGAAACAATGGAATTTCATAAAGCCGTTCACCCAAAATATTGGTTAGAGTAAGGATGGTGTTTGGCGTATACTCAGCAGTGCTAATAAAAAAGCTTCCCGAAAAGGGATTAGGGTATACGGTCATTCCTTCACTTGGACTTATAAGAATAATGCTAGTGGTTGTGTCTATTATAGTAGTATCAATTATCGTGGTATCAATAATAGTAGTGTCCACAAATACAACCCCAATGGCTATTTCAAATAAGGTATCTAGGGAACAGTTGTTGGTATCTGTAATGGATACATCGTAAATACCAGGAACTAAGTTTTGATGCTGGTTAGTGTCTGGTAGCAGTGGAGTATAGTTAAACGTGTAAGGTGGTGTGCCACTTAATACATTTATAAAAACTGCCCCATCTGATGAGTCAATAAAGCTTTCATTAACCGTGGTCAATTCTATCTGTAGCGATGCTGATACGGTGATGTAGGTCTCTTTGATAAGAGAGATAGTACCTTGGGAATTAGTTAAAAAGAGCTTAACGGTATAGGTACCAGTGCTATCTAATAATAACCTTGGATGTTGCTGACTGGAAGCTACAGTATAGCTGTTAGAAGTTATTTCCCATAGCCATGTATCAATTATGCCTGTAGAGCCATCAGTCAGATATAAGGAATCACCTAAGCAAAGTTCTTGTTGTAAACTACCAAAATTGGGAATAGGCAATCCCGTTTCTTGCAGGGCCTTAGTTTCAAAACCATCAATGCCAGCATCTACAATACTGTTACCTACACTATCTACAACGGCAACCAATAATTGAACGGCGCTATCTATTTTAGTTATTGTCTGCGGAAGCGGTAAATACAGTTCTTCCCAAGCCATAGTAGAGCTTGTTGATATAATTAATGGCGTAATACCGTTGGAATGGACTAGGCTGAAGGACATGTTATTGTCTAAAGTACTATCGCCATTAGTAATTATTGAGAACCATTGCCAAACATTAACAACTGGCCAATCGAAGTCTCTTAGATCCATAAGTGGAGATAGTAATTGCACATAACCACTGTCCACATCACTTAAGTCAGCATTACCTGCCATGTTTCCTGTTAAATAGGCCTGCTCGCCTAGGTCGTTCTCTAGGTCTTCCCCTGGCTGACTTACTAGTGTATCGGCCAAAGCTAGTTGAGGCACACCACGCTCCCATAAGCCCGAAGTAGCTGTAGAGATATTGGTCCAACCTAGGTCTAGCAAAAAGTCATCCTTGTAACCAACAGTTAAGTAGAAGTCGGCATTAGCAACTGTTGTTGCAATTAACAACGTATCGGCCTGGGCGTGGTAGCCCCATTTAGCTACTTGTAATTGATAATTACCTGGCGCAACACTATCAAACGCATAGTAACCCGATGTATCCGAAAATGTAAACCGTGAAGTGTCTGGACCAATTAGCCAAACTTGGGCATCAGTTATTGCTATAGAGTCAGTCGTTTTTATGTAGCCACTGAATGTAGTAGTGTCTTCTGGAATTAGCGCTAAATCTAATTGATAGATGTTACCATTGCTAAGGGGCACATTAAAAACTGTATCACTCAAATAACCGCTTTTTGAAAAAACTACGGTGTAGCTTCCACTTTGTGCTAAACCGGTACGGTATTCACCCAAAAAGTTGGTAGACGTATTGATGAGGGGTTCTATTAGATCGACCGATACCTGAAATAGTAAGTTATTGCTTCCATATTCGGTTGCGGTACCTTCTAAGTAACAGGCCCGTAATAGGCTATCGGTTCCTAACACAAATAGCCCTGTTTGTCTATCGCTTGCTAATACATTTCCAGAAGGTAAATAAGAGTATACTCCCCAGCAGCCATTAAAAGTTGAATTAGAAAGTGGGGAGGTATCAAACCGACCAATTTCTATTACATTTTCAGGTTGAGAGATGTCTAACACGATCACACCATCTGTATAATAAGATATGTAGGCGAGATCGCCATCCACAAATACATTGTGTGGAAGAATACCACTACCAGGATTGGTTTGATAAAAGTCTACCTTTTCAATATCGTTCAGATCACTAACATCGTATATACCTATTTCCGCATCAGGTCGTTCATCGGTGGTTAGCAGGTAATTTCCATCATCAGTAAGCCAAACATTGTGAGTGAAGTTTAGCTGCGTACTTTTGGTCGCTAACACTTGGGGAGCAGCTTTATCACTTACATCTACAACGGAAAACTGACCAGCATTTATCTCGGCCGTCCACATGGTATCGCCCCTTACAAACAGATCGTGCACATAATTAGCTGTGTAAGTTCCCAAAACTGCAGGGTTGGTTGGGTTGCTAGCAATGTCTATTATTTCAACACCTCGGGGAAAGATATTGTTACCTCCACAGATGTAGCCAATACCATTTTCATCAATAAAAATATTGTGAGCACTTTGGAAACCGGTACCTAGACCTGTACTAACTATTGGTAGGGAATCGGGAAGGTAGCTTAGATCGAAGATCTGTAATCCAGAACTGAGTGCAGAGCTTCCTTCATGAACCAGATAGGCATAATGGCTCCATGTTTTAACATCTCGCCAAGTGGTTAAAACACCAGGTACATAAAAAAGTAATAGCGGGTTTGTAGGAGTGGTAACATCAATAACATGGAAGCCCCTATTGGTGCCCATTAAGGCATATTCATTACCATTACTGTCAGCATATGCCCATATCTCAGAAGCGGACTGGCCGCTAATTTCAATAGAGCTCAATGAGTCTAAGCCAACATTTTGCCCCAGTGAAAGTAAGGGCAAAAGGCAAATACTTAGTATTGAAAGCAGGCTTCTAGTGAACATATATTAATTTCCCTAAAGATACCCGATCCACTCCACCTTCACAAACTCGTTTACTAACGGAGTTTTATCAATTTATAAGATGAAGAGGAAGCAGTATTTTTATGAAGCTTAATAA
>CAYGTK010000107.1:8410-10954 GCA_964352775.1 uncultured Chitinophagaceae bacterium | reverse complement strand
CTCGTCTATAACTATTATCGCAGATCTTACTGAAGATGAACACTAGTGCTCCCTTATCTAAGTTCGACCTCCGCTGTTAGAGAGAAAGGCAGTTCATTTTGAACTACCTTTTTAATTTCATTTCGCTCAAAATTCATGCTCTGTGTCTATCACTAACAGCCCGCTTTCTTGATGGTCAAGCTTTGCAACTAACTCTCCTTCTTTATTCCAATAGGCACTTTTTCCACCAGCATCTAGACCCCACGATGACCCAGCAAAATTGGCCATTAACACTTTTAAAGAGAACATCTTAGTATAACCTGATAAAAGCCGATGAGCTTTCTGGGTATCATCAGGTGTATCAAATATTCCAGCTAGGTAAAGTGTGCAGCCACTGTTATAACAGTTCTCTGCATGCGTTGTATGATTAATATCTGCACATATGGCTAGAGCTATTCTTTCGTTATTTAGCTCAATTATCGGGTTGAAACCTGACAAAGTGCTGAAATACAAATTCTCGTCACCATGTAAGTGCTGTTTAGTGTATATCATTATATCCTTATCAGGCTGAATGATAAAAGCCCCTATAGTGAGTCCTTCTTTAAAGGCTATAGGTGCGCCAGCAATAATAGTTATCCTTCTTTTATCTGATAGTCTTTTTAGTTCCTCTAGCCTAGCATCATTTACTTGAAAGGCTGAACCTTTAGCATCCTCTCTTTCATATCCTGTTAAAGACATTTCAGGGAATAATATCAGGTCGGCATTTTTATCAGCGGCCCTATTTACTAACCTAATATGATCCTGTAGATTGGAATTTACATCATATCTAAATGGCTTAGTTTGAGCGGCAGCAACTATCATTACAATTTATTAAGGGTATCGCTATCACACTAAGCTAGCTAATTACTGGTTCTTCAATTGCAAATAGCTATGCAATTCTATCTGAACTACCTTTCAAAAGAAGTAGTTATTTAACATTTTCTATTTCATTCTTTTCTTCTAACAACCTGTACTGTCTCATCTATAGACTTATCATATGTTAAGAGTCTTTCTACTTCATATCATTATCTTGCGATCATAATTCAGAAGTGCTATGTCATCTACTAAATGCTTACTCGCTATTTGCTTGGTATTTTCTTTTCAATGCTTAGCAGCGCAGAATGTTAGGATAGGTGTAGTAACCGATTTTTCGGCCATACCTGTAGTAGATTCTATCCTTAGTATGATAGTGAATGAAATGGACCGTATCAGCGGTTCTGCCACAAAAGTTACACTAGCAGAAAATGGTGTTTCCTACGATACCTATCGCCTAGACCAAGCAAGAGCTAGTTATGATAAAATAAGTGCTACAGCTGATTTTATGATCTTACTGGGTGCAGTAAGTGTTAAGGGTACATTACTGAATGGTGATTTTACTAAACCAACAATAGGACTAGGTATAGTTGACCCTTATCTACAAGGCATCCCCTATGCTAACAGGTCTTCGGGAGTAGCAAACTTCAGCTATGTGTGGTCAAGTCAAGAGTTTGAAAAAGAGCTTGATCAATTCTACAAGCTATATCCTTTCAAAGATCTGGCAATACTTACTGATGCTAATACTAATATCACCTTTGATACTACTGGGGTATATGCCATTATAGATTCTTTTGAGCGGATGTTCAGCACCTCTATCACCATGGTTCCTTTCACAAGCGATATTCCGAGCTCTATAAATAGAATACCTGAAAATATAGATGCCGTTTATCTAACAGCCATGTATAGTCGACTTGATGAAGATATTAGAGCTATTGCCGACTACCTAAAAGAGAATAAACTACCTTCTTTTTCTGGTGTTAAGGCCCATGTAGATATGGGAATTCTAGGTTCTATTTCAGATGATAATGGCTTAGAAGAAGTTATTCGTAAGGCATCCATAATGTTCGATAGCTGGCTTACAGGCGATAAGCTATCGGAAATGCCTGTAGAGATCAACTTTAAGAACAACTTTTACATTAATGTAAATACCGCCAGAACTATAGACCTCTCCCCCCCTTTCGACATTCTGTTTACAGCCAACCTAATTGGGCAGAACGACCTTAATATGTCTACCTACTCTTTTGAAGAGGTAATGCAAAAAGCACTTGAGAATAACCTAGATGTAAAGATCAGCTATCAAAATATTGAACTATCGCAGCAGGATATTAGGGAGGCAAGAACTATATCATTACCCAATTTAGACCTATCTGTTTCAGGTTCACAGATAAATCCCGAAAGTGCAAATGTGCTCTCTGCCGAGCGTACCCTGAATGGACAATTACAACTTACACAGTTATTGTATTCAGAAGAAGCCATTGCTGCACTTAAGATCTCAAAAATATTGAAGAAGGCGCAAGAGTTTGAAACGGAAGCAAACATCCTTGATGTAATGTTCAATACCTATCAAACCTACTTTAACGTGTTGGCCACAAAAACCAACCTTAAGATATTACAAGAAAACCTAAAAAACTCACAAACCAACTTAGAAGTAGCTCGCACTAAAACTAGTTTAGGCTCATCGAGTAATGCAGATGTTTATCGTTTAGAAAG
>CAYGTK010000107.1:0-8400 GCA_964352775.1 uncultured Chitinophagaceae bacterium | reverse complement strand
AACAAGATGTGATAAATGCTCAAACCTCATTGCTTTCTGCCAAACTTCAGTTAAACACTTATTTGGCAAATACGCTAGATGATGAATTTGATATTGAAGATGTAGGTCTTGATAGTAAGGTATACAGAGCATTTAAAGAAAATCCCCTATCTGAATTCGTTAACTCGCCCAAGTCGTTAGATATAGCTACTGAATTTCTGGTAGAAGAAGCAACCGCTAATAATCCATCAAAGCAGCAGATACTTCAGAATATTAAAGCCGCTGAGCGCGAAAAGATAAAGAACAGACGCTTGTACTTCACCCCAACAGTATCGCTACAAGGTAATGCCACTAGAGTGTTGAGTATGTCTGAAATGGACCAGTCTCAAAGTATCCCAGGCTTTGAGATACAAAGGAATCAATGGAATGTTGGTTTTGGGGTGTCCTATCCTATTTTTCAAAGTAATAAACGACATGTCGATCTTCAACGATCGAGAATACAGATAGCCCAGTTAAACAACGCTACACTTAGCTTAGATCAGAATTTAGAGTTGTCCGTCCGTACAAGTGCACTCTCCTTGTTGAATGCCTACACCAATATCAACTTTAGTCGAACTGCTGCCGAAAATGCAAAACTCAACTTCGAACTAGTGCAGGATAATTACCAGCAAGGCACTATTAGCATTACTCAACTAATTGATGCCCAAAATGCTACTTTGCGAGCACAACTTGGCTATTCTGTTTCCATTTATGATTATATGGTAGCCCAACTTCAGGTAGAGTATTCCATTGGTTTCTTCAGTATGCTAGAAACCGAAGAAGCTAATAATGACCTGATGCGTCGGTTCTTAGAATTTATTTCAGAGCAATAACAACCTATGAGACTATTTAAATACACAGCATTCTTATTTGTGCTAACACTACTAACTTCCTGCGGTGGTGCAAAAGAAGAGAAAAAAGAAGCCCCTATTCGCCCCGTTCAGTATTTTACTGTTGGCGTTGGTGATAATGCTGATGAACGCGCCTTTACTGGTACGGCCCGATCAGCCAATGAAATAAGCCTAAGCTTTAGAAGTGCAGGTATAATTACTTCTGTAAATGTAAAAGTGGGACAGAAAGTGAATAAGGGTGATCTAATAGCTAAGTTGGATAATATAGAAGCTAATTTGGCCTACCAAAAATCTCTTTCGGCAGTACAAAGCGCTAAGGCCAATTTAGACAAAGCAAAAACGGATCTGAATCGCCTAAAAGGCTTGTATGAAAAAGGTAGTGTTTCCTTAACCGATTATCAGGGCACCAAAAATGCCTACCAAAATAGCTTATCACAATACGAATCTGCGGAGCGAAATAGAGATATATCTAAAACACAGATGGAGTATGGCTACATCTATGCCCCCAAAGCAGGCATAATTGCCAACACCGTTGGAGAATTGAATGAAAATGTATCGCCTGGCCATGTGTTCGCTGTGCTTAATGCTGGCGAGCAAATGAAGGTGGAAGTAGGTATACCTGAAAGTGTGATAAACAAAGTAAATGTAGGTATGAAGGCAGACGTAGCCTTTTCAGCATTACCTGGAAAGATACTAGTGGGTGAAGTTATCGAGGTTCCTCAAATACTGGACAGGCAAGCATCTACCTATCTCGTCTCTGTAGGTATTACCAATGGATCTAAAGGTATTAAGGCAGGTATGGCTGCCAAAGCAACTTTCAATTTTGCAGAACATACACATAATAGCGATACCCATCAGCACCTAGTAGTACCCATTAAAGCCGTAGGAGAAGATGGTAATGGGAACTACGTATTCCTCATCGATTCTGAAGATGGAAAAATAGGAACAGTTAAAAAACAAGCGATACGCATAGGCGAAATGACCAGTAGTGGCTTTGAAATAGAAAGTGGGCTGACCGAAGGGCAAAAAATAGCTACTGCGGGATTGTCTACCCTATTAGAAGGGCAGCAAGTGAAACTGCAATAATTACCCTAGAACGAACACCATGAACTTAGCAAAATTCTCGCTAGAACGTAATAGGGTCGTACTTAGCATACTGGCAGTAGTCATGATAGCTGGCCTTTCTATGTTCCAAACACTCTCTAGAAACAGCATGCCACCTTATACTGTTAGAATAGCCAGTGTAGTGACCATGTTTCCAGGTGCTAGCCCAGAACGAGTAGAAGAATTGGTTACTGATAAAATAGAAAAGGTAGCACAAGAGCTACCTGAACTTAAAAAGGTAACTAGCACCAGTAGAACAGGGCTTTCCGTTGTTTCTGTGGAGTTAAGAATGGAAGTGGCACCCAAAGAGCTGCAAGCCGTTTGGGATAGATTAAGGCGGAAACTAAATGATATAGATGACCTACCCAATGGTGTAAACCCAAGCCTTAACGATGAAGGTATTGGCGAGGTATTCGGTATATCTGTGGGTATAACTAGCGATGGCTTTAGCTACGCTGAAATGAAGGAATATGCTGATGACCTCAGGAATGATCTGATAAAACTAAAAGATGCTGCCAAAGTAGAGATAAATGGTGCACAAGAGGAACGGGTATACATCGAGTTTGATAATTCTCAATTAAAGACCTATGGTTTAACTGCAGGTAAATTGAGTAACATAATAAGTAGCACCAACATACTCAATTCGGGTGGGCAAATAAATACAGGCGATGAACGTATCATCCTAGAACCCACAGGTAATTACAATAACCTGAACGACATTGCAGGTACATTGATATCTATTGGCCAAGGAAGGGTTGTAGCATTAGGTGATATAACCAAAATAAGAAAGGGCTATGTTAACCCACCAAGTCAGATAGTAGCTATTAATGGGTATGAAGCTTTATCGCTGCATGTTTCGCTTAAAGACGGTGCTAATGTTATCGACTTGGGAGTAGATGTAGATGAGGTATTGGAAGAGTGGCAAACAAAACTACCAATAGGTTTAGAACTGTCTAGAATAACCTCTTTGGATAGCTTTATCGATGTTAAGATAAACGACTTTATTGGCAACCTTTTTCAGTCGGTAGTGATAGTGCTAGCAGTTATGATCTTCTTTTTGGGCTTAAGAACTGGGGTAGTTATCGCTAGCCTTATACCAATGGTTACCATTACCACATTGATGACCATGGGGCTTATTGATATAGGTTTAAATCAGGTTACCCTAGCTGCTTTGATAATGGCATTAGGGATGATGGTAGATAATGGCATTGTAGTAGCCGAATCTATAATGGTGAAAATGGAAAAGGGCATTAAACCCACACAAGCAGCTGTAGAAGCTTGTGGTGAATTAACCATTCCGCTATTGATCTCTACCCTTACCACATCAGCGGCCTTTCTTTCCTTTTATCTGGCGGAGTCTATCATGGGTGACCTTATGGGGCCACTGTTCTTAGTCATAAGTATTGCCTTACTGTCTTCTTGGTTGATCTCATTAAGTGTTATTGCCATGTTCTGTGTCTACTTTTTAAAAGTAGATACTGGAGGAGAAGAGAAAAAACTCAGCTTTATCGATCGTATGATCAACTACTTGAAAGAGAAGTATAAAGATCTTATCCTAATTGCACTTCGTTGGAAATGGATAGTTATTGTTTCTGTGGTAGCATTGTTTTTTGGTTCACTTGCAGGCTTTTCCAAATTAGGGTTCTTATTCTTTCCAGATAGTGATAGGAATATGATAACTGCCGATATTGCCCTACCTGAGGGTATTCGTATTGAGGCTACTAAAGAAATAGTTAACAGTATTGAAAGTTTTATTACTGCAGAGCTATTGATAAACCAAGAGCGTAAAACGGGCATCCGCGACCTTGCCTCTTATGTTGGTAAAGGTCCATCCTCTTACGACTTGGGCTACAACCCCGATGAGCCCAATTCCAATTATGCGCACATCCTGATCAACACTACCACCAATGAAGTGAATGGTGAAATGATAAAGAAGCTGGACCAATACTGCTTTGAGAATTTCCCAGATGCGGATATTAAGATCGGTAGGCTTGGTAGTGGCGGTGGAGGCGTACCTATTGAAATAAAGGTGTCTGGCGATGACCCTGATAAGTTATCGGAAATAGCAGGACAGATAAAATTTCGCTTGGCAGGTATCAGCGGCACTAAAAATGTGAAGGATGACTGGGGACCTAAGGGTAAAAAATTCGTTATAAAAATAAACGAGAGCAATGCCATTGCTGCAGGTATCACCAATGAGGATATAGCCATTTCGCTACGTACGGTTATTGATGGCTTTCAAACAGGCGAATACCGAGAAGGCGACCAATCCATTCCGATAGTATTACTTGGTGATGAAGGTAGCGATCAAACTCTGTCATCGTTAGAAAGTATTGATATAGTATCACAAAGTTCAGGGCAAAGCGTTCCTTTCTTACAAGTAGCTAAGGTGATACCAAAGTGGCAATACACCAAAATAAAACGACTAGACCTTACTCGCACGGTCAACGTTACATCCGAACTTACAGAAGATGGAAATGCCTCAGCTATAACGGCTGAGATAACGCCTTGGCTGAAGGAACAGCAAGAAGTCTGGGGTAACGAATACACCTATAAACTTGGTGGTGATGCCGAGAATACTGCCGAGAATATGGGTGCTGTAGCAGCCTATTTGCCACTAGCTGGGTTCATCATTGTAATGTTGCTTATCGTACAATTCAACTCTATTCGTAAAATGTTCATGGTGGTAAGTACCATTCCATTAGGTGTAGTAGGTATGGTGCTTGGCTTGTTGATCTTCGGCGTACCCTTCGGGTTCATGGCCTTCTTAGGAGTTATCTCCCTTGCAGGAATTGTTATCAATAATGCCATAGTACTTATTGATCAGGTGGAACAAGACGAAGTGGTGCTAAAACGATCACTACAAGATGCCATTATTGGCGCATGCTTACAACGCTTCCGACCAATTGTATTGGCAACCTTCACCACAGTTCTAGGTATGATACCGCTTTATTTAGGTGGCGGAGAAATGTGGGAACCAATGGCAGTGACTATTATGATCGGGCTTCTATTCGGAACGGTGATTACTCTACTCTTCATTCCATCATTATATAGTATCCTGTTTAAGGTAAACTACGATGGATACCAATTCAAAGAAGAGCTGCTAGATTAGAGAGTGGTATTTAATGAAATAGAAAGGCCAGTTCATTTTGAGTTACCTTTCATAATTTCCGTCACATATGGGCTAGCTAGCCTAATGTAAACACTAGCAAAGTATGAGACTGTACATAAGATATATGGTCAGTTTGCGCTGCAAGCTCCTAGTTAAAGAGGAGTTAAAAAAACTCGGTATACACTATGTAGTAGTTGAGTTAGGCATGATAGAGGTTTTAGAAGACATAACACCAGCACAACGTACCCAACTGAAGAAGAATCTTATCAGATCGGGTTTAGAGCTAATGGATGACAAAAAAAGTATCCTGATAGAAAAGATCAAGAATGTAATTATCGAAATGATACATCATTCGGATGAAGTACCTAAAGTAAATTACTCTGAACATATCAGTAAAGAAGTAGGCTACGACTATACCTACTTAGCCAATGTTTTTTCAGAAGTAAAGGGAACTACCATTCAGCAATTTATTATTAGCCATAAAATTGAGCGAGCTAAAGAATTACTGATGTACGATGAGCTAAATCTAACAGAGATCTCGTACAAACTACACTACAGTAGCGTAGCGCATCTCTCTAACCAATTTAAAAAAGTTACTGGCCTTACTCCTACATTTTTCAAGCAGTTAAAGAAAAAGCGCAAACAAAATCTGGAAGATCTGTAAGTTATAACTACAGTTTCTTATTAATCTTTCTTTAGCAGCCTCCTACCCTTTGAATTGATAAAATGTGAGATATGTGTAACATATACTCAGCAGAGTGTAACGTAATAAAGCTTCTTAGGTTGATCTTTGTAATAAGAATAAAACCGCATTGTAAGCAACAGCGGACATTTTCAACCTAGATAATCATAGTCATGTCGAAAGAAAAGAACATAAAACCGAAATCTGGTAAAAAAGAAGCTGCCAAAACGTTAAAAGAAAAAAGAGATGATAAGGCAGCAAAGCGTAAAAGTAAAAGTCTCGAAAGCGATTTATAATATTTTGATCTAAGAAATAAGCTTACTGGAATGACAAATAAATAATGGCAAAATGCCATTAGCCTAGTCTATAGGAATAGTAGACCTCACAGATATAACAATAATAAGTAGATGATAACAAATGCTATAGTTTACTGTGAAAATGAATTCGGAAAAATAGACGGCAAGGTTACCAATGGCCTAGTTAGACACTCAGAAAAATACAAGATAGTTGGTGTAATTGACAGCACCAAAGCTGGACTAGATGCTGGCGAACAACTGGATGAAATTAACAATGGGATACCCATTTTTGCAGATATAGAAGATGCCTTAAACAAGTTGGTAAGCATACCTGCTTACTTTATTTATGGTATTGCTCCTTTGCGTTCAAATCTAAACAAGGTAGAGCGAAGAATAATTTTAACGGCCATTGAAAAGGGGATGGATATTGTGAATGGCCTACCTGAATTTTTTACCGAAGATCAAGAATTCACAAAGAAAGCCAAGGAATACCACGTTAAGATATACGACATCAGAAAACCACCTGAACGAAAGAGCTTACACAGTTTCACGGGGGCTATCAATACTGTTAAAACACCCGTAATAACGGTTCTTGGTACTGACTGTGCCGTGGGCAAAAGAACTACAGCGGTAAAACTAGTTGAAGCCTTGAAAGAAGAGGGGTTGAATGCTGTGTTCATTGCAACAGGGCAAACTGGAATATTACAAGGTGCAAAATATGGTATTGCCTTAGATGTATTGAGTTCTGGCTTCGCCACGGGTGAGTTGGAACACGCTATACTAAAAGCCTGCCGAGTGGAACAGCCCGATATAATCGTAGTGGAAGGACAAGGAGCCTTAAGCCACCCCGCCTTTACTTCTTCTTCGGCAATTCTTAGGGGTGCAAAGCCTGATGCTGTTATCATTCAGCATCCACCTAAAAGAATAACTCGTTGCGATTTCCCTGATATATCCATGCCATCCCTATATAAAGAGATTAAGCTGATAGAGGCATTTTCGGAAACTGTGGTAATTGCAATTACCATAAACCATGAGGGAATGGAAGATGGAGAATTGGATAATGCTATAACTGAGCATGAAACCACCTATCACTTACCCACCACCGATGTATTAACGCACGGTTGTGGCAAGCTTGTGATAGCATTGTTCGTGCAATTTCCAGAGTTAGAATTGCTTGCTACTGCCCATAGGCTATGCCAAGCCCAAGAATAGAAATAGACCTTAACAAGATAGGCCATAATGCAAAAAAGTTAAGGGAGCTATACCACTCAAAAGGGATAGGTATTATAGGGGTTACAAAAGGGGTTAACGGAAACCCGACTATAGCCAAGGCTTTAGTAGAAAGCGGCATTTCAATACTTGCTGACTCCAGAATTTCTAATATCAAAAAAATGAGAAACGCAGGTGTAAAAGCTCAGTTTTTGCTATTACGCACACCCTTTTTAAGCCAAGTACGGGATACGGTGCAATTCACAGATATTAGTCTTAACTCAGAGCTTACGGTCATCAAGAGCTTATCCATTTGTGCAATAGCGCTTCATACTATTCATAAGATCATCCTTATGGTGGAGCTGGGCGATCTAAGAGAAGGTGTTCTACCATCGGAAGTGGAAGAAATAGTAGAGCAAATGCTAAGCCTAAAGGGTGTTGAATTAATAGGTATAGGAACTAACCTAGCTTGTTTCGGAGGGATAAAACCTGATGAAAATAATATGGACCGTTTATCATCCATCGTAAATGACATTGAAGAGAAATTCGGGTTGAAAATGCTATTCATTTCTGGAGGAAATTCAGCCAATTATAATTGGTTTACAGCTACCAACAACATAGGAAGAATAAACCAGTTACGAATTGGAGAGTCCATTTTTCTAGGAAGGGAAACTCTCCATAGCGAGCCCATACCTGAATTATTCTTAGATGCTTTTACTCTAGTAGCAGAGGTTATCGAATTAAAAGTAAAGCCCTCCTTACCCTATGGGTCCGTTGGCCAAAATGTTCTAGGTGAAATACCAAAGTTTGACGATGAAGGGTTAATAACCAGAGCGATTCTAGGTATCGGCTTTCAAGATGTTGCAATTGCTGGGCTTTACCCAATATTAGATATTCAAATTTTGGGTGCCAGCAGCGATCATTTGATCGTAAATACCAAACAAATTGACCTTAAAGTAGGAAGTGAAGTAGCCTTCCATGTAAATTACGCTACCTTGCTCTCCGCTATGTGCTCAGTTGAGGTAGCTAAAATTATAAATTAGCTTATGGATGCACAGGCATACTGCCAAAAGGTGGAACAAAAGGATATTCAGAATAAAAAACTTGTTCCTACAATTCCTATCATAG
>CAYGTK010000106.1:0-14464 GCA_964352775.1 uncultured Chitinophagaceae bacterium | reverse complement strand
TCATTCATGTTGTGGTTTAGTCTGGGGCGAAAGTTGGCTTTTTACGACCATTAACACCTCCGACAGTTCTGAAATATACGTCGCTTCCAACTCTAATGTTACGTTGATGAACGCTTCTTTTTCCCTTTTACTCAGTTCTACAGGCCTAATTTGGCTGTACAACCTCAATAACGCGTTCGCGAACATTTCATTGTCAAGCAATTGGTATAAATACTTGCCTTGTCTAAACCTATCAAAGTTACTAAAAACATTGTCTGCCTGCTCGCCCTTGCCTATTGTGACAAAATATTGACGAATTACACTTTCTTTAACATTATTTATATCTGAGTAGAAACGGTCTAAAACGTCATCTTGCTGACTTACCAAAACTCTACTTATCAGAAATTCAGGCAGAATATGAGCCATAAAGTAGGTTCGCTTATGCAAGGGGGGAATGGGTGCCTGTAACAAGGCTTTTTTAGTTACATCCATTAATTCATGAAATATGGGTAGATCATGGAAAATATGGTCTCCCTCATAGTGCCGCTTAATTCCGTTAAATAGCTGCTGATGGTCTTGATTCTCTAAAATGTCATGCGAAAACACTTCTTTCCTTAAGTGCTGATTAAAGCGCCTAAAAAGATCTGGAACTATTACCCCGAACTTGTGATAGACCGATGGCTGTTCTAGCTCTAAAAAGTAGTGCGATAATATGTGCATACATTGCTTTTAGCGTTAGTAAAGGAATGCTTTTTTCAGCTTAAAGGTTCGTGTGGGATACTTATCTTTGCCCCAAAATAAGCAGTATGGACTTTATAGAAGAGCTAAAGTGGCGCGGACTATACCACCAAGAAATACCTGAAACTCAGAAGTATTTGAAGGAGAATAAGGGTGTAGTTGGCTATATCGGTTTTGACCCTACTGCTGCAAGTTTGGGTATCGGCAACCTAGTGCAGATCATCATTTTGAAGCACTTCCAGAATGCAGGACATCAGCCAATAGCTCTTTTAGGTGGAGCTACAGGTATGATTGGCGACCCATCAGGTAAATCAGCCGAAAGGAATTTGCTTACGAAAGAGAAGTTGGAACACAATAAAGAACAATTTACCGCCCAATTCAACAAGCTTTTTAACGATACTGACCTTCCTAATAAAACGGTGTTTTTAGATAATCTCGATTTCTACAAAGACATGAACGTGCTTGATTTTCTTCGTGATGTTGGAAAGCACCTAACGGTTAGCTACATGATGGCTAAAGACTCCGTAAAGTCGCGTTTAGAAACGGGGATTTCTTTTACGGAGTTCTCTTACCAACTCATTCAGGGTTACGATTTTCTTCGTTTATTCCAAGAGCAGAACTGCATGGTGCAAATGGGTGGATCCGACCAATGGGGAAACCTAACCAGCGGTGTAGAGTTAGTGCGCCGTATGGCAGAAGGATCTGTATATGCCGTTACCACGCCACTAGTTACCAAAGCTGATGGCACCAAATTCGGGAAGACGGAGAAGGGTAATATCTTTTTAGATGCATCCATGACCTCGCCTTACCAATTCTACCAATTCTGGATGAATGCCAGTGATGCGGATGCTGAGAATTTTATCAAGGTATTCACCTTCTTACCTAAAGAAGAAATTGAAGGACTGATAACCGAACACCAAGCAGATCCTGGTAGAAGAATTTTGCAGAATAAGCTAGCAGAGGAAGTTACCTGCTGGATCCACGGAAGGGATAATTACGAAATGGCTGTAGAAGCTTCACGCATTCTTTTTGCTAAAGGCTCAGTAGACGCTTTGGAGAAATTAAGTGACCAAGATGTAGATGCTATTTTCGATGGTCACCCGCAATTCCATATCTCTCGAGCAGACTTAGAGAAAGGCATTCCATTGATCGAATTCTTAGTAGATCGTACTGGAATATTCCCTTCAAATGGAGAAGTTCGTCGTTCTATAAAAGGAAATGCATTAGCCATAAACAAGCAGAAACTAGCTACAGAGGAAGTAACAGTTTCAGCTGAACATTTGATAAAGGGACGTATCATTTGGGTGCAGAACGGTAAGAAGAAGCACTACTTAGTTCAGGTTAACGAATAACCTAAGGCTATAGTCAAGCCCGAAGCCTTCAACAAACATTCCTCATACTCCTTTTCTGGAACGGAATCGAACGTAATAGCACCACCCACTTGCAGGGAAAGGTATTTACTCTTCGTATCGTATAGTAAGCTGCGAATGATAACATTGAAGTCGAAATCACCATTGGGTTCAATATAACCTACCGAACCAGAGTAAAGACCTCGCTTGGTGCGTTCATAGCCCTCTATTAACTCCATAGCCATTACTTTGGGTGCTCCCGTCATGCTTCCCATAGGGAAGGCTGCTTTAAGGGCCGAGATACCATTTACATCATCCCTTAACTCACCCTCAACAGTTGAGGTCATCTGGTTCACGGTCTCAAAGCCGTAAATGCCGAATAACTCTTTTACTTGAACACTACCTGGCTTGCAACTGCGGGCTAGATCATTCCGCACCAAGTCAACTATCATGACATTTTCTGCTCGCTCCTTTATGTCATTTTGCAACTGGTGGCGAAGCTTTTCGTCTTCCTCCTGCGTTTTTCCACGTTTGATAGTTCCCTTAATAGGTTGAGAGATAAGCTTATTACCAACCTTCTTCAAAAATCGCTCAGGGCTGGCAGAAAGTAGATACTTACCATACCATTTAAAGTAGCTAGCAAAGGGAGCCTTTGATAGCGAATTGAGCTTGTCAAAGGTGCTCAAGGTGTCTATATCAACCCCTTCAGCATAAAGCTCTTGGCACAAGTTCATTTCGTACACATCGCCTCTAGCAATATGCTGCCGAACTGTTTCGATAGTCTCTAAAAATTCTTCTTTCTTAAATCGTTTATTAAGCTGAATGGATTCAGTAGTAACAATATTCGGGGCTTTCTCAGTAGCTAATATATCTTCCCAAATAACCTTCGGGTCTGCGTAGGAATGAATGGTCAATTCAACTCCCTTAATGGTTAATACCGTTTCAGGTTGAAAGAAAAAGAGGTCGGGTAAACCAATACCATCGGGGTTCTCCGAAGTAAGTTTTTCCACCTCATTTTTCAAGTCATATCCGAAGAATCCGAACGACCAATCTTGGTGACTATTTTGCCAGTTTTCTAATTTTTGAAAGGCATTTCCAGCTTTGCATACGATGGAAGTACGAGGCTTTACCGCCAGCAAACAATCAAACTTGCTATACTTATCCTCAGCGTAGGAATTAGAATCTAGGTAGGCGCAAACATCAAATCCATCCGCCCAAAGAAGCGCTTGCTTTTGAAATTGCTTGGGGTCAGAAAGTGCTAAACTAAGGCTTCGCCTCATGCAGGCATTACTTGTTCTTTCAGTATCAACTCATCGCGACCTGGGCCATTAGATACGATAGTAACAGGAACTCCCAAATACTCTTCCAAGTAAAGAATGAAATCACTCACCTCAGTCGGTAATTCATCGAAATTCTGTGCCTTTATCTCTTTAGTCCAACCTTTGAATTCTTTGTTCACAGGAGTTATCTCCACATCACAAATGTCATAAGGAAGTGCTTCGGTAGTTTGTCCATCAATTTCATAGGCAACACATGCTTTGAACGATTCAAAACTATTCAACACATCCACTTTAGTAACCACCAATTGGGTCAAACCAGTAATGTGCTTAGCGTATTTCAATGCTGGAAGATCTATCCATCCACAACGGCGGGGTCTTCCAGTAGTTGCACCAAATTCACCACCTTCTTTACGAAGGTATTCGCCTTCTTCGTTATCCAGTTCAGTTGGGAAGGGGCCGCTACCCACACGGGTACAATAGGCTTTAGAAATGCCAATAACCTCACGGATCTTACTTGGAGCAATACCCAATCCTGTACATGCACCAGCGGTCATGGTGTTTGAAGAAGTCACGAACGGGTAAGTACCGAAATCAATATCCAGCATCATACCTTGAGCACCTTCTGCTAAAACTTTTTTTCCTTTTGCTAGCTCTTCGTTAATGAAGTATTCACAATCAATAGTTTTCATAGAGCGGATAACATCTGCTCCCGTCATCCATTCTTCTTCCAGTTCGCTGGCGTCAAAATCGTAATTGTACGAGCGTAGAATATCTTCGTGTTTAGCCTTTAAAGCATCATATTTCTCCTGGAAATTAGGGCTTAATAGATCGCCAACACGCAAACCGTTACGGCCAGTTTTGTCCATAAAAGTTGGGCCAATACCACGAAGAGTGGAGCCTATTTTAGCTTTGCCTTTGCGCACTTCTGAAGCAGCATCTAAAGCTTTGTGGGTAGGTAGTATAAGATGTGCCTTTTTGGCTATCATGATCTTCTCATGAACATCTACGCCGAGAGCTATAAGCTTATCAATTTCTTTCTTAAATGTTATAGGGTCTATTACCACACCATTCCCAATGATGTTACCCACACCTTCGTGGAACACCCCTGACGGAATGGTATGTAATACGAAGCTTTCGCCATTTATCTTTAGCGTGTGCCCTGCGTTGGGTCCGCCTTGAAAGCGAGCTACATAATCATAATCGTGAGCTAGATAGTCAACTATCTTTCCTTTGCCTTCGTCGCCCCATTGAAGGCCTAGTAATACATCTACGTACATAGGGTGTTGTAGTTGTTTGTGCGTTTAGTTAAAAGTTGGCCATGGCGGCATCCACCGAGTCGGCCGTACCGAATATAGAGTTTAGTTTGGTGATGATCAATAGATTGCTCACCTGTTCGGGTACATTTGCTAATATCATTTCTCCGCCAGCCTTTCGTGCCTTAGTTAAACCCGTAAGCAGCATGCCTAGGCCAGAGCTGTTTATAAATTTCAATTCACCAAGATCTACCACAAAATTGATGTGCCCATCTTGTATCAGATCAGTGATCTGCTGCAAAATATCACGCGACTGAATATCGGCCAATAGGCTTCCTTTCAGTTCAATAATGCTAGCATTTTCTTTGTTGTCAACGTTGAATTCCATGTGTATTCGGGTTTAATTCTTGGTTATGCGTTCTTTTCTTCTAGTGGTGTACGGTCAATAGAAACAACTGTTTCAGCGCCATCCTCTCTAGTAGCATAAAAATTAAGGGAGTGCTTATAGATCTTTATATCGAATATCTCTTCCAAAGTAGCTTTTATGCTCTCAATCCTAGGGTCGCAAAACTCTAAAACTTCCTTTGTATCCGTACAAATAATATGATCGTGCTGACGGTAAGCGTACGACTTTTCGTATAACGATGAGTTCTCTCCAAATTGATGTTTTGTCACCAAGTCGCACGATACCAGTAGGTCCAACGTATTGTACACGGTAGCTCTACTGATGTTGTAGTTCTTGTTTTTCATGTGGATATATAGCTTCTCTGCATCAAAGTGATCGGTGCGGGCGTATATCTCCTCTAAAATGGCGAATCGCTCTGGGGTTTTACGCTGCTTGTTCTGCTCTAAATATTGAGAGAATTTGCCTTTGATCTCTTCGATCAGTTTTGGGTCGGTAGCCTGCGTCATAAGCTCTGCAAATATACACAAATAGCCGCCATCATTTCTCGTCTGTTCGGCTTACGGAAAGCAGTCCTTCTAAGGTTTTAAGCTGCTCCATCAGTTTGTCTAGTTGATCAGTATCGTGTACGTAGATCTTTATGTAGCCTTCAAATATTCCGTCCGTGCTATCAATGTTCAAACCTTGCATATTCAGCTTCAGGTCGTTTGATATCATGGTGGTGATCTTACTCAACACGCCAGTATCGTCAATACCGCTTACTTTCAACTTAGTTAAAAAGGCAATTTCATGGCGTTTGGTCCAACGCGTTTTCACTATTCTGTAACCATAGTTAGACATTAACGAAACTGCGTTAGGGCAGTTCGTTTTATGGATCTTGATACCATCGCCAATAGTTATAAAACCGAATACCTCATCACCAGGGATAGGATTGCAGCAGTTGGCGAATTTGTAGGAGATCTTATCGGCGCTTTCGTCAAATATGAGCAGCTCCGCATTTTTATGAAGGGTTTCGCGGATAGTTTCCTCTACGCTTGGCGGGCGTTGATCGGGTTTTTCTACTACCAATCTATTTTTCTCGAACTTAAGCTTGGCAATGTCCTTAACCTCAATTTTCTTTAAACCTATCTCGTAAAAGAGGTCGATATGCGAATTGATATTGTAGAAGGCCATCAGGTCTTTCACCAGCAGATCGCTAAACTCTACTTTTAGCCCTTTCAGTTTGCGAAGAAGGGTTTCCTTACCATCACCTGCTATTTCTCTTTTCTCGTCTTTTAAGCTTGATTTAATTTTCGCCCTTGCCTTACCAGTTATCACATAGTTCAACCAGTCTTCGTTAGGCTTTTGTTTTTTTGAGGTGATCACTTCTACTTGATCGCCATTTACCAAAACATAGCTAAGTGGTACCAGTTTATGATTCACCTTTGCCCCAATGCAACTTCCACCCACATCGGTGTGAATATCAAAGGCGAAATCCAATGCAGTTGCTCCTTTCGGTAGCATGCGTAGCTGTCCTTTTGGGGTAAATACATATATCTCGTCAGAGAAAAGATTCAGCTTGAAATCATTCACAAAATCCAACGCGTTCGACTCTGGGTCTTTCAGAATATCACGTATTCTGCCTAGCCAATCATCTAATCCAGAATCGCCACTTCCTTCCTTATATTTCCAGTGGGCAGCGTAACCCTTTTCGGCTACTTCATCCATACGCTTGGTACGGATTTGTACCTCTACCCACTTTCCTTTTGGCCCCATCACCGTTGTGTGCAACGACTCGTAACCATTGGCTTTTGGGGTAGATACCCAATCGCGTAATCGCCTAGGGTTGGGGCGATAATTATCGGTTACAATACTATAGGCACGCCAACAATACGCTTTTTCTTTCTCAGGTTCATCTTCACTATCTATTAATACCCTGATGGCAAATAGATCGTACACCTGTTCAAATTCCACCCCTTTTGAGCGCATTTTGTTCCAAATGGAATGGATGCTTTTAGCCCTGCCAACAATATCAAAACTCAATCCGTCAGCAGTTAGTTTCTCCTTTAAGGGGCGAATGAACTCTGCAATGAATTTTGACCGCTCTCGCTTGGTCTCGTTCAGCTTGGTGGCGATCATTTTATACGCGTCAGCCTCTGTATATTTCATACTGAGGTCTTCCAACTCCGTTTTTACGGCATATAACCCCAAACGATGAGCCAATGGAGAATAGATATAAGCCGTTTCCGAAGCTATTTTCAACTGCTTATTGCGCGGCATGGAATCCATGGTCCGCATGTTGTGCAATCGGTCGGCTATCTTTATCAAGATCACACGAACATCATCTGTAAGTGTCAGTAATAGCTTTCTGAAATTCTCTGCCTGGGCAGAGCTACTAAGGTCGAATACTCCAGAGATCTTGGTCAGTCCATCAACTATCTTGGAAACTTCAGAGCCAAATTCTCGCTTAATATCCTCCAAAGTCAGCTCGGTGTCTTCCACCGTATCGTGTAACAAGGCACAAACCACGGAAATAGGACCTAAACCTACCTCATCGGCCACTATTTGGGCAACGGCAATGGGATGAAGTATGTAAGGCTCGCCTGATTTCCTTCGCATATCCTTATGCGCCTCTAAGGCAACATCAAACGCTTGGCGGATCATTTGTTTATCGCCTTTCTGCAATTGAGATTTCATGGCCTGCAATAACTTTCGATATTGACGGGTGATCTCTTTATTCTCCGCTTCTTGCGCCTCTGTGCTTAATACTTGTGCCATTGCTACTATTCCATTTAAAAATAGCCATTCAGCTTATAATTATAACAACTGTAACTAACATTAATTCCAATTTGGAAAGTTGACAAAAAAATGACGGGCTAATTGAAAAAAGCATAATTTATCGGTCATGGAAAAGAAGTACTTCGAGATACAAGAACGTGACTTAGATGGATTGACCGTTTACCGCCTACAACGTAATGATGGAGCGGCCTTTTGTGATATAGTGCCTGCGCACGGAGCTACAGTTTTACAACTAGCATTAACTAAAGATGACCAACCCATTCAATTGATAAATGGATATTCTACCCGAGAGGAATTGGAGAGGAATAAAGCTTCGCAGAATATCCACTTAGCTCCATTCCCTAATCGTATTGCCGATGGGAAGTACACTTTTGAGGGTACAGACCATCAACTGGCCATAAACAAAGTGAACGAGAACAACGCCATTCATGGCTTTATCTGGAATAAGGAGTTCAAGGTTGTTAAGAAAGAAGAAGGTAAAAAAGTAACCCAATTGGAATTGGCGTACAGCTATTTGGGAAGCGAGCAGGGCTACCCGTTTCCCTTCGCAATACACATCACCTATGGACTAAGTGACGACGGCTTGATCATAAAAGTAAAGGTGCAAAATGGTGGTCTTAACAATATGCCCTTCGGTTATGGTTGGCACCCTTATTTCGACCTCCGTAAACAAGCTGATGATCTGGAATTAAAGCTTCCTAGTTGCCAAGAAATTGAAGTGGACGAACGACTTATTCCCACAGGAGAAAAAGAGGAATACCCCAGCCACAAAGACTTTGAGAAAATAGGGGAGAAGCAGTTTGATACAGGATTCAAAATAACCGCCGAAGAAAAATACCACATCACCAAAGTGCGTGACCCCGAACGCGACCTAACCATAGGCGTGTGGCAAGATAAGGGCCTGATGGACTACGTACAGGTATACACCCCCACCGACCGCAAAACCCTAGCCATAGAACCGATGACCTGCCCCGCCAACGCCTTCAACAGCGGCGAGGGCCTACTGAGTTTGAAGCCTAGTGAAACGGTGCAGTTCTCTTTTGGGGTGTTTGTGGATGGGGTTGCTGGTGGTTGGTAGGTGTTGACTTTCTGGCGTTACACCCCTGTAGTCCCCTAGAGGGGACGAATCTAAAAAAGGGTAGGTCGTGGTGAGCGCGCAGCAGTCGAACCATGGAGTGCCGATAGGGGCGCATCGATCATCTCACGGGCCTGCTGCTGGCATTGCAAATGCCTCTTTCGTTTCATCCTCGTGGAACACGAGGGCGATTGGGGTTAAGTATCAAGCTCATAATCTTCTATATTAAGAACTTCCTTTTTGCTGTATGCACCGCGCCATTCCTCTTTTGCTAACATGCCTGATGAAATAAGATGCACCAAAAAATCTGTCCACTCTTGTTTATATAGATAGTCCTCATGAACCTCATCATAATTGCAGTAGACTTCATTTACATTATATGGATCTATATCTGACCCACTAGGTCGAATTTTGAAAATCGTCCATAGACACTTATGATCGTGGCTATTGAATGTAATCCCAACCTTGTTATTCACCTCGTTCACAACTACCATTGGCTTATTTTTCCCTGGATTTATCGCTGGTACAGGTACTTTTTTGTCTTTTATAATCCCATAAACCTTATCGAAATTTTCTTTGTCTTCTCCTGATAGGCTGTTCCAGTTAATAAATTCGATAGCCATATCAGCTCTATTCGTATTTGATATTTTAGGCAACTGAATTAACTTCAAACTAAATTCTTGAGAACCCCACGTATCTTCCTTCAATCCTCTACGGAATTTATCTACGTAAGTGAATACCTGTTCTAAATCTGTAGAAATCTGTTTTTTTACAGCAATCCTCTGCTGTCTTGTCCTTATTCTGGAGAACTGTAGTGAATATGCTAAGTTTTGATTTATTGCATATCCCTCTCCAAAAAAATCTATCACTAAATCTTCATAATTATTAAGTAATGATTGACACTCACCAAAAATTTTGACGCCTAATTCTTCATCATCTACATGACGGTGTTCAATTTTATTTCTCAGTCCAATCATAAACTCAAGATTCTTAACTATTGGTTCTTCTAAAACCTCATATTTTCTGATACATGTAATTAACTCCCACGACTTCTTTTCTCCATTTACTTTTTTGAACCGTGTACTCCCCTTTTCCCGATAAAAATATTTAACCTTTTCATCGTTAAAATAGGCATGAAATAACCTAGTCCAAGCAATGATCATATGTGTGATAAAACCTTCTACCCTAAATGGTGCTCTGGGTTTATTATATATTTCTACAGCAAGTAGGGCGCAATTAACCGAACTCTCCAAAATAGCTTTAGTTTTCCCTTTCCTTAGCGATTTTGTCACATCGTTAGTTTTCTTTCAAACCTAAAAAATACAATTCACATAACATACAAAGAAATTTACAAAAATTTCCCAACCCTACCACATTCTTAAACTATGCTTGGGCGATTATTTAACCTTTTTTCTTACCTGTACCAGCGGCCCTCTGCCGTGGTAAGGGACAACAGAACATATCAAAACAACCCAGTCAAACACTTGGAATTGTCATAGAAATCAGGGTGACGTGTGGAGAATTAGCGTGTACCAAAAAGCCCTGCCATCCTGAGCGGTCGGAACGACCAGTCGAAGGGGCGCGGTGCGGGTGACGAACACTGCACATTTTAAAGCCCAACCCGCCTTTCGACTATTTAGCTACGCTTCATGCTCAAGATAGCATGCGCTCTTATCAGTTCAGGTCGTATTGCAAATGTTGTGTTTGTTTCATCCTCGTTTGTAAACGAAGACGATTTTGGAGACGCTGGAAATGGCTTTTCCTAATTATCTTCATAGCTCACAAAAAAAATAACTTATGCGTTTTGCTATCATTATTGCACTAGTACTATTAAGCTTATTAAGTTTTGGGCAAGGTGACAAGGCTTTAACTCTATCCGTTAATATAAATGGTAGAGGAAACCTACTTATTAACTACCCAGACGGCAAGCAAGAGAATGTGAAGTTTGATGGAAACTTAGGGGCTACAAAACATGCTCCCTTAATAACCGCCACCATTAATCGAATTTTGGCTGATGGATATGAATTGAAAGGAAGCGTTACGTTTACCGCCTACGAAAGCATGTTTATCTTCATTAAGAAGGACGACCAGTAGTTTAAAATTACCTTAACACCGCACTTGTTGCGGTATCTCTATCACCATCAACAGCGGCCTGTCATTGCGAGCGCAGCGTGGCAATCCGCGCGTGGGCAATTGGGGGGATGTACCCAGTAGATGGCCACGGTTGTACCTCCCTCGCAATGACAGGAAGGAAATGAATGGTATAACCTAGATATAAAAACCTTGTCATCCTGAGCGGAGTCGAAGGATGCGCCGCGTGGGCCTTCGCTGGTGTCGCTCTTCGACTACGCTCAGAGTGACAGCTGGGCTTTGTGGGCGCATAAAAAAGCCCTCAATCCGCCAGCTGGCGGACTAAGGGCTTCTTAATATCTAAAAAAGATTAGGCTTACAAACGAGCTATTTCCTCGGCGTAAGAACCTTCTTTTAGTTTTTTGGCAACTGCATCAAAAGCATCTAAGGTTTGATCAATATCCTCTTGCGTATGTATAGCGGTAGGTATTAAACGTAGCAACATCATGCCCTTTGGTATAACTGGGTAAAGTACTACGGAACAGAAAATACGGTAGTTCTGACGAAGATCGAACACCAATTGTGATGCCTCTGCAACGCTTCCTTTCATGTAAACTGGGGTTACACAAGAATCGGAGTTACCAATGTCGAAACCGCGCGCTTTCAATCCTTTCTGTAGGCTAGTTACGTTCTCCCAAAGCTTAGCTTTTAGCTCGGGCATGGTGCGCAACATATCCAGTCGCTTCAAGTTACCTACCACTAATGGCATGGGTAAGCTTTTAGCGTATATCTGCGAACGCATGGTGTACTTAATGTAGCGTATCAACTCCTTATCACCAGCGATGAATGCACCAATACTGGCCATCGATTTAGCGAAAGTAGAGAAGTAAATATCGATGTCGTCTTGCACGCCTTGCTCTTCTCCAGCACCCGCGCCAGTAGCACCCAAAGTACCAAAACCATGTGCATCGTCTACTAGCAAGCGGAAGTTGTACTGCTCTTTCATGGCAACTATCTCGCGTAGTTTACCTTGATCGCCACGCATACCGTAAACACCTTCAGTAATAACCAAAATACCACCACCTGTCTGCTCTGCAAGTCGGTTGGCACGTATCAAGTTCTTCTCTAGGCTAGGCATGTCGTTATGGTCGAAAGCAAAACGCTTACCTAAGTGCATGCGCAAACCATCTACAATACAAGCATGGCATTCCGAATCGTATACAACCACGTCGTTACGACCTAATACGGCATCTACTAAAGAAAGCATTCCTTGGTAACCGAAGTTGACCAATACAGCAGCTTCTTTATCTACGAATTCAGCCAATTCATTCTCTAATTGATCGTGCAAGTCGCTGTTACCCGACATCATTCTCGATCCCATTGGGTAAGCTAATCCCCAATCTTTAGCGGCTTGTGCATCAACCTCGCGAATGGCTGGGTGATTACCCAAGCCTAGGTAGTTGTTTACACTCCAAACTAGCACATCCTCGCCCATAAAGTTCATGTGCGGGGCTAGTTCGCCCGTTAGTTTCGGGAAAATATAATACCCCTCAGTATCGGCATATTGCCCTAATGGGGTTCTGTTCACGTTCAGCTTGTCAAACAAGTCTGTCATAGCATTAAGATTTTGTGACTACAAATTTACAAAGAAACGGATGAGTGCGACGCTTTGTTTTGCACAGAAGTCGCATCATCTCCATCCTGCCAAAAGCCTTGGGCTTTCATCCATTCGGAGTCGTATACTTTGGTTAGGTATTTACTTCCGTGATCGGCCAGTAGCACTACCACGGTATCGTTTTCAGTTAGTTTATCAGCATATTGCTTAATGGCCTGCAAAGCAGCTCCGCTAGAATAGCCCATTAGTAGTCCTTCGCGCTGGGCTAGTTCATATACAGAGAGGGCACTTTCTTTGTCTTCCACCGTTACGAAATCATCAATAACGCTGAAATCCATTGTACCTGGAATTATCTTCTTTCCAACCCCTTCCAGTTGAGTGGAGCCTATTTTGCTTTTATCTATCTTACCCGTTTCAAAATAGGGACGAAGTAGCGATCCCGTAGCATCTACGCAAATAATCTCTACATCTTTATTCTGCTCTTTTAGGTACTTTCCAGTACCCGAAATGGTTCCGCCAGTGCTAGAACAAGCAAAAAAGTGAGTGATCTCCCCTTCCATCTGCTCCCATATTTCTGGGCCAGTGAATTTATAGTGAGCCTCGCTATTAGCAGGGTCGTGGTTTTGATTCAGGTAGTAAGAGTTGGGTATCTCTTTGTTCAATCGCTCGGCTACAGAGAAGTAAGAATCAGGATGATCGCCAGGTACTTTTGCAGAGCATATTTCAATGCGAGCACCAAAAGCACGAATCAAGTCTACTTTAGATTTACCGATCTTATCGGTCATGGTCAAAATACACTTGTAGCCTTTCATGGCGCAAATGCTAGCTAGGGCGTAACCCGTATTTCCAGAAGTAGCTTCAATTATGGTAGCCCCAGGCTTTAGTTTGCCTTCTTTCTCTGCCTTTTCTACCATGTATTTCACAATACGATCTTTGGTAGCTAGGCCAGGGTTAAAGCTTTCTAGCTTGGCGTATACTTTGGCTTTCGTGTAGTCTTGCAGGTAATTAAGTCGCACCATGGGGGTGCAACCAATTATTTCCAACATGTTATCATAACGGCGCAACTCGTTCATATGCTATTGTTTTACGGTAGGCGGGTGGTTATCCCTATGTTTACCGTCCTTACTGCATTTGGCTTAATCTGTTGGTAGTTTCGAAAGCTGGTTTTTCACCATAATTCGCTCATACCACCTCGGAAAAAGCTTATACATTAAGTGCGCAAAGATAGCTGTTTTTCCAACAAGTAGCAGTTGCTTGCGCTGCTGTATGCCTTTCAGTACCCTGTCGGCGGTGTATTCGGGGGTAAGGGTTTCGCCCTGTACTTTTTCTTCGTTGCCGCTGCGTATCTCGGTTTGGATAAAGGTGGGGCAAACCGTCATTACGTGCGCGCCCTTCAATTTCATTTCCTCACCAAGTGTATTAAAAAAGCCATGCATAGCGTGCTTACTGGCAGAATAGGCCGTGCGCCCAATAAGCGGAGAATAACCCGCCACGCTTGAAATGTTTACGATAGACCCTTTATTGGTCACCACACTATCAAAAGCCAAAGAAGCACAGTATACCGCCCCCATAAAGTTGGTTTGTATCAGCTTCTCGGTTATCTCTACATGAGATTTAGGTTTGAAAAGGGATATATTGGTAATACCCGCATTGTTGATGAGAATATCCACTGTTTTAAACTCCGCATATATCTTCTCGAAGGCTGTTTCGCATGAGTTTCTATCGCTTACATCACAGGTTACCCCAAGGAATTTGGCAGGAGTGTTCTGTAGTTCTTCTGCAAGAGAATTCAAAGCCTCCGTTCTTCTCCCAAGCCCAGCAATTTGGCAATTGCTGGTAGCAAAGGCCTTAACTAAAGAACGGCCTAATCCTGCCGTGGCTCCTGTAATTACGATGGTTTTATTGTCGAATTGCCCCATTTATT
>CAYGTK010000105.1:0-14486 GCA_964352775.1 uncultured Chitinophagaceae bacterium | reverse complement strand
GATATATTGTCTTTTTTGTTAAAAATATGTCTATACAAACATTAAGCGTTTCAAAAAGTTCCAGAGAGTTCGAAATTTTTACTACCCACCTCTTTTTGGAGGCCTAAAGTAAATTCCTTTTCTCTTTACATTTATGCTTTGTCACACACATGTCAGCAAAAACTCTGCCATTTGCAAAAGCCTTTATCGTGCCTTAACTTTAGTGGGCCTAAAAGGTAATTCCAACATACTTGTGAATTTATTAAATGTGAAAACGAACACCATGAACTCTACCCACATGGGCAAGTGCATCTTGCTACTTCTTGTACTTTCTACTTCTCACCTATTTGCTGACCCTGGCTTTGAGCAGCGCAGAACACAATACGCTCAAGAACTGGGCGATACAAGTTCTAGGCGGATAACATTACAAGCATTCAATGGAGTTACCCTTAGCCCAGTAGAGCTGAATAAGATGTTCAACGACTTGGTAGTGCGTAGCACGCAAGACTTTGTAATAGTAGAAATGGTACGTGCGCTTTACTTGCATCCTGATACGGCTTATTACAATTCACTAATAGTACCTGAGTTACTTTCTGTTCCTTACTGGGTAACCAAGGGCGATACCTTGCGCGGCTATTGGTCAGAGAATCACATGATACAATGGATGTCATCAGACTGGTTATTGCATGAGCGGTATGGCAAACAAATAGACAGTGACCTAGATGCTCGCTTACGTCACTACCTTAGATTGAAGAACAACTTCGGTTTCTACGAGTTTTTCAGCAGTACTTATGCTACCTATACCCTATCGGGCCTATTGAACTTGGCTGACTTTGCACAAGATGCGGAAATAAAGCAACTAGCAACTACTGCGGCACAACGCTTATTGAAAGACATCCTATTGATGGCCAACGACCAAGGGCGCTTCTACCCTGCTGCTGGAAGGAATTATTGGGGCAGATATGATGATGAATTTAATAGCAGTACCGAGAGTGTAGTATATCTACTAACAGGAATGGGTCGAAAACCCACAAACAGCACTCATGGTGCTTCTTTTTTGGCAACTACATCTATTGATGTAGATGGCGTAATAGCTAGTTGGCAACCCGTAATTAATACTACCAAACGAGTAGGCCACAGCATTGATAGTCTTTTTATTTTGAACGGACACTTGGCTGAGCGCGATCAGATCATGTTCCAATGGAGTTCAGGTTCGTACTTCGACCCATTGGTGGCTGAGCGAACAGCCAATTTTATTAATGACTCTTTACTATGGAACCATGTTGACCTGTCTGACTTCTCTTCCTTCTCTGATATTCCACCAGCTAATGCGGCAGGTTTGGCAGAGTTCTTTTCAGCGGTCTCAAAGAGTAGCTCCATAGTTGGACAAACCCTAAACATTTATAAGAGTAATTCTGTAGCGCTACATTCAGTGCAAGATTTTTGGAAGGGGAAGGCTGGTTTTCAGCAATTCCCGTGTGTGGCCACTGTAGGCAAAACTGCGGTTTTAACTGGTGCAGGAACTATAGCAGTACCTTGGGGAAACCGCGGTAGCACATCCAACGAACACCTGCCTTATGTTGGTCAAGATGGGAATGTAGCCTTAGTGATGTACCGCCCTGAGGATAACAACATACTGCTAGAGAGCAAAGATGTAGCACTACACTTCCGCGATGGAGACTTTGATGAGGTGATAGATAATGACCCTTGGTTGTTCGGGCGGTTAGAAAACTCTTACGTAGCTGTCCGCAAAGCCTGCAATGGTATGATAGGCGGCGTAAGGGCTTGTGAAACAACTGATGGACAAACCTGGGTGATAGTAGTAGGCGATACCGCTACACATACTGACTTCGCCAACTTCCAAAGTGTGGTAGGTCAAGCCGTATTTCAAGAAAACTGGTATAACGAGCAAGGCACTGGAAACCAAGTATACTATGCCAGCATTAACGTAGATGGTAAAACTGTGGAATATGCCTGGGGAGCAACAGTTACCTCTATAGAAGAAACTACTACGCTAGATAGCGATCTACTTATTTATCCTAACCCAGCATCAGCTTCGGTAACGGTTCGTTTACCGGTGGCAGAAGCTGCAGCAAGTATTAGCATTATAGCATTAGATGGAAGAGAGGTATTTACTAGCGACCATGTTGGAATTGCCCAAGCAAAATTGAACACCAGCAATATACCTGCTGGTATGTACACGCTAGTGGTAGAGCAGAATGATAAGCGTTATTTCCAAAAGCTAGTGCTGACGGGGAAATGATGACCGTGCTGCTCTAGTTTATGGCCCTAAAGCTCCGATACAGACCAACACTAGCTAATATACTGTTTGGGTTTATTATACTTATGGTATTGTACAGTTGGTGGGAATCATCGGATTTTCTCAACAGTACTGATTGTAAAGAAAGCTTTTGGTGCTCGCTCTATTTAAATATACACAAGACGCTCATTATTTGGAGTGTAGTAGGTTTACTCATAGGTGTACTACTACAGCAGATGATCAAAAAGTATAGTATGCTACTGCTTGTTGAGGGAGTTTTATTGCTGACCTTAGTATCGTATTTATATATCCAGCCATAATGAAATATACACTTAGCGTATTAAATGGATTTGCAGGTATAGTATTTATTATGGCCCTATGGTGGCTCATCTTCAATGATAATGAAGGGTTTGATTTTTTGGTGCCAATACTATTTTTTGCAATGAGTCTTGTAGCTATAATAGCTGATTTCTTTATCAAACTTATTATCAAGAATAAAAGGACCTTAAACATAGTTGAAGCAATTTTACTTTTTATTTTTTTAGCATGGAGTGGGTTAATTGAATTATTCATTTAACGGATGAAATACAAGCTAAGCCCACTTAACATAGCAGCATTTATCTTGCTTCTACTACTTGTCTGGTTTGCATTCTTCCAACACACCCCCTCAAAAGACCCTTATGGCGCTGGTAATATCGTAATGCTAATTTGGGCGGTTTCTTTAATACTATTCCTTATCATAGATATGGTGTTAAAAAGACTTTTAAAACAAAGGTTGGTACTAATTATCTTTGAATTGATAATCCTTTTGCTTTACGCTTCATTTGTTATCACTCCCTATTTTATCTGATAAGCTTAATAACGTTTTCATGCGCCTAATACTTCTGTTTCTCCTCTTCTTTTTCACGTCCACCCTATCAGCCCAAACTTGGGTAGACTCCCTCGATAACTTTGCCCGTGAGAAATTCCTTCCAGCCAAAAAATACAACTGGACTTGGCAGAATGCCGCCTTGCTCAATGTAATGGTGAAGCAATATGATAAGAGCGACCCCGATAGGCAAAAGCTGTATCTCAACTACATTAAAACAGCTATGGACAAATGTTACAAGCGGGCAAGGGGCAAAACCCCCAACGGCGTGGCATCGGCTTTGGGTATGGCTTTTCTATATAGGGTAACTGGAGAAAAACGTTATCTGAAAAAGGGCGAAGAGATATTTCAAGCCTATTTAGAAATAGATCGCACCGAAGGTGATGGTGTATCACATCTACGATTGAATAGAGAATTGTGGGACGACACCATATTTATGGTAGGTGAATTTTTAATGGAGATGTACAAAGCTACTAATGATGAGAAGTACTTAGATGAACTATACACCCAGATAAAAATACACCACGACAAACTCAGTTCAGAAGAATGGGGTCTATGGTATCATGGTTGGGATAATGATGATGATACCCACATCACTTTTTGTAGCGAACGCCGTTGGGCAGATAAAGAGACCCGCCGAAGCACCGAAATATGGGGCCGTGGAAATGGCTGGGTGGTAGTAACCCTTGCCGATGCATTGGAGAGTGTTCCACAGAGTCACCCATCGTGGAGGATATATGCTGGTTACTTAAAAGAGATGCTGGTGAACTTACCCAAGCTGCAAGACAAAGCTACAGGGCATTGGTTTCAGCTTCCCGTAAGGCCAACGGTAGATGGTAATTATATTGAAAGTTCGTGCACAGCCATGTTTGCCTATGGAATGGGCATTGCTATCAAGCTGGGCTTGGTAGATGCCAATATATACCAACCTTGCTTAGACTTAGCTTACAATGGCCTACGTCAGCATAGCATTAAGCATGTAGAAAATGGCTACCTAACCACCATGAATGTATGCAAAGGCACCTGCATTGGCGATATGGACTACTACCTGAACCGCAAAGCCCAGAACGAAAAACCATACGGACTGGCCATGTTCATCCAATTTGGGATGAACTATGAGTTGGATAAGGGAATGAGGAAGTAGACGATACAAGCAGATTTGAGAAATGAACCCCGAAGAATTCAAAAGAGAATGGCAAGCGATCAACTCATGTGAATGGGGTTATTTCAATAAAAGCCAACTAGATAAGGCAAACCTACTAGCAGAAACCAGAGCATTTCTAGAGAACGGACTACCAATGAATCAAAATAGATTCAGATTGGTCAAAACTAACAGGATACTTGGCTTCGAGCGAATACCTACCATTTTCTATAGGTATATGCATGAGGAAGAGACCTCAAACTTATGGGCAATTGGCGAAGAGGTTTTTGTCATCTGCGTCGACACTAACCAAAATGATAGAATTATCTTTTGGCCACAATATGACTACTCAAAACCAGGAGAGGATGAATATATAAACCGAAACATCAAGGAGTTCTTACTTTGTTGTCTAGCTTTTGAAAGGTTTAAGTTCAAAATGATTCAACATCACGGCCAAATTTTATATCCTGGAGAAATACCAACTTCCGATATTAAACACCTAGAAAATGACCTTAAGGCCATCAATAAAAACATACTTGAAGAATCAGAATACTGGTACTGCGAAGTTATTTACCTGTATGATTAACTAGTAGAAATAAAACGCAGAACTCCGTCTAAACACCCACCTTATATAACCATCATAGCATCACCGTAGCTGTAGAACTTGTACTTCTCTTTTATAGCTTCTTCGTAGGCCTTCATGGTAAGATCGTAACCAGCAAATGCGGCTATCATGATCAGTAGGCTCGACTTAGGTATGTGGAAGTTGGTGATCAAGCGATCGGCGATGTTGAACGGGTAGGGTGGGTGAATGAACAAGTTCGTCCAACCTTCATACTCCTTCAAAAATCCTTCTGCTGATACTGCAGATTCTATAGAACGCATACTAGTAGTACCTACCGCACATACATGCTGATTAGCACGCTTGGCTTTGTTCACCGCATCTACCGCATCTTGGGTTATCTTAACATACTCTGCATCCATCTTATGTTTGCTCAAGTCTTCTACGTCAATGGTACGGAATGTTCCTAAACCTACGTGTAAAGTTATCTCAGCAAAGTTCACGCCCTTCAATTCCAATCGCTTCATTAAGCTTTCGCTAAAGTGCAATCCCGCAGTTGGGGCAGCTACTGCTCCCTCTTCTTTGGCGTAAATAGTTTGATAACGCTCACGGTCTAACTCCTCTGCTTCGCGTTTAATGTACTTCGGCAATGGTGGCTCACCTAAGCTGTAAAGTATACGGCGGAACTCATTGTTGTCGCCATCGTGCAAAAAGCGGATGGTACGTCCACGGCTAGTAGTATTGTCTACCACTTCTGCTACTACTATATCGTCTTCACCAAAGTATAGTTTGTTACCTACACGTATTTTACGGGCTGGATCTACTAGCACATCCCAAAGCTTAGCTTCAGGGTTCAATTCGCGAAGCAAGAATACCTCGATCTTAGCACCAGTTTTTTCCTTTTTACCATAAAGGCGGGCAGGAAATACCTTGGTATTGTTCAAAATAAAGGTATCACCCTCATCGTAATAATCTAACACATCTTTGAACAACTTATGCTCAATAGTACCCGCTTTGCGGTCTACAACCATAAGGCGACACTCGTCGCGATTTTCAGCTGGATACTCTGGCAATAGTTCCGGAGGAAGTTTAAAGTTGAATTGTGATAGCTTCATGCGTTAAGATATTTAGGGCGCAAAAATACGAAAGGCAGAGCGGAAATGCTGCATTTTGAGGGGGGAAAGATGATGTAAAAACTAGGGCGTGATGGTACTAGTGCTATCAAAAGCAGTTTTACACAATAGTTCAATACTAGCTAACCCAAAAAACTCACCGCTTATTTACCTTAGCTAACATGCCTGAACTAAGATGGAACCCATTACTGCGCACCTATACTATGGTGGCTGCCAATAGGCAAGGTCGCCCACATTTACCAAAAGGGCAATGTCCTTTTTGTCCAGGCAGCGGGCAAGTGCCAGAACAGTACGAGGTACTAGCATATCCTAACGATTTCCCTACCCTATCGCAGCAGCCTGATGTACCCACCCAACGCAGTAAGGGACTGTATGAAAATGCTGAGAATTATGGAGTTTGCGAGGTGATATTATACTCTAGCGATCATGGTAAGTCGTTTAGCGAGCTATCGCAAGATCATATTGGGAAGATAGTTCGCTTATGGGCCGAGCGCTATGCTGAGCTTTCGAAAGACGAACGCATCAAATACATCTTCCCGTTTGAAAACAAGGGCGAGGAAGTGGGCGTAACCATTCATCATCCACATGGGCAACTGTACGCTTACCCCTTTGTTCCGCATAAGCTGGAAATAGAATTGAGCAATTGTAAAAAGCACTGGGAAGAAAAGGGCGAGAACCTATTTGCAGCCATGAATGCCGAAGAGCACAATTATGGCGAACGAGTGGTGGCCGAGAACGCCAGCTTTATAGCTTACATCCCCTACTTTACTGATTACCCTTATGGGGTCTTTATAGTAGCTAAGAACGAGCGACTGCACTTGGCAGAAATGGATGGCAATGAGCACAACGACCTAGCTGAACTTCTAAAGAAAATTACTGCTGGCTTCGATCTATTATTTGATAAGCCCTTTCCTTACATGATGTGCTTGCATCAGGCCCCAGTAAACAGCCCTGAATGGGCCGACTGTTCCAACTATTATCGCTTTCATATCGAATTCTATCCACCCCTTCGTTCTGCCGATAAAATAAAATGGATGGCAAGTAGCGAGACAGGTGCTGGTGCAGCTGCCAACACCCTTTACGTGGAAGATACCGCTGGCGAACTTCGCGCAGCAATTGACCGTATAAATACCAATGGCCACTAAACAAGAATTGACCAAACTGTTCCACCACCAATTTGGGCGTGGTGGTGCCCCTTTGCAGTTCTTCTTTGCCCCTGGTCGTGTTTGTCTACTGGGCGAGCATATTGATTACAATGGTGGGTTGGTTCTTCCCGCAGCTATTTCACGAGGTATTTACGGCGTAATGCGGCCTACAGAAACACCGACCGCGTGGTTATATTCTACACTCGATGAGAAGGAATTGCTACTTACTTTAGATACCAAATTCACTAATACACCACATTGGGGCTGGGCCAATTACCCACTAGGTATCATTCAATACCTAAAAGATAAAGGGCTGGCCATCAATGGATTTGAACTCCTATTTCATTCCGATCTTCCGGTAGGTAGTGGTTTGTCTTCTTCAGCTGCAGTAGAGGTGTTAACTGCTTACATTTTTGCCAACCACTTGCGCGATCATTCCGATGGACATAAAGACCTAGCCAAGATAGGGAAGCGTGTAGAGAACGAATTCATAGGCGTTAGTTGTGGCATTATGGATCAGTTTGCCGTAGCTATGGGTAAGAAAGACCATGCCATATTACTCGATTGCGACAAGCTGGGTTACAAGTATATCCCCCTACAATTGGGCGACTATAAACTGGTGATACTGAACACCAACAAAAAGCGAGAACTGGTAGGCAGCGAATTCAATACTCGTGCTTGGGAATGTATAGTAGCCTTAGAAACGATACAACAGCACTCGCCCATAAAGAACCTAGCCCAAGCCACCGTTGATGAAGTGAAAGCACGCATCACCGAGCCAAACATCCGCAAACGAGCCTTACACGTAGTGCAAGAACATCAGCGCGTGATACAAGCAGGAGCCATATTGAATGCAGGCCAGATAGAACGCTTTGGCGAAATGCTGTACGCCAGCCACCAGAGCCTAGGCAAGCTATATGAAGTAACTGGTAAAGAACTGGATAGCATTGTAAATGCAGCAGTAGAGAGCACAGGCTGCGCGGGCGCAAAAATGAGCGGAGCAGGGTTTGGCGGTTGCGCCGTTGCTCTTGTGAAAGAAGAACATCTACCACGGTTTGCCAAGCAAGTAAAAGAGCGCTACTATAAAGAGACTGGCCTACAAGCTGATATATTTCCTGTAGAAGCTGTAGATGGTGTTGGGGTAATGAATGGCTTGGAAGTGGTCTAAGCTAACTAACCACGTCATCCTGATTTCATTTCAGGGCCTGACGATAGAATGACTCTTTGAACTGAACTTGCCATGCCAGACACTCGATCTGAACTCTATCATCAAAACAGGAAACTTTTTCTTCAACTTTTTCCTTTTATTTCCTATCCACTTCACCACCGAATAGATTTTTGGTAATTTGTCAACCCAGTATGAAGAAGCCTATCATTTTCGTTGTAGACGACGACCCACAAGTACTTAAAGCCGTGCGTCGCGACCTTCGCAACCAATATAAAAATGACTACCGCGTGCTTGCCACCAGTAGCATTGCCGATGCCCTAGACAGTTTGAAAGATTTAAAGAACAAAGGCGAAACAATTGCCCTGTTCTTAAGTGACCAGCGCATGCCTGAAATGTTGGGCGTAGAGTTCTTGCAGAAGGCCAAAGAGATATTCCCTGAAGCTAAGCGAGTGCTATTAACTGCTTACAGCGATACCGATGCTGCTATAAAGGCAATCAACGATGTGCAGCTCGATTTCTACCTTATGAAACCTTGGGATCCTCCAGAGGAAAAGCTGTACCCCGTGCTGGATGATCTGTTAGATGATTGGCAAGAGAACTTCGTGCCTGAATTCAGCGGTATAAAAGTAGTGGGGTATCAATGGTCACCTAAGTCGCATGCTATTAAAGACTTCTTAAGTGGCAACTTAGTGCCTTACCAATGGATGGATGTACAGAGCAATGAGAAGGCACAAGAGCTGATGCGCATTAATGAGGTAGACGAGAAAGATGTACCCACCGTTTTTTACGAAGATGGCACTTTTGAAGTGCAACCCACATTGAGCGACATCGCCAAAAAGATAGGCCGCAACGTGAATGCCAAAGCCGACCTATACGACGTAGTAATAATAGGCGCTGGACCAAGTGGACTAGCGGCAGGAGTTTATGGAGGGTCAGAAGGATTACGGACCTTATTGATAGAACGCCGCGCCCCAGGCGGACAAGCGGGTACAAGTTCGCGAATTGAGAATTACCTAGGCTTTCCTAAAGGGTTAAGCGGGGCCGACTTGGCGCGTAGAGCAATTACACAAGCCACTCGCTTTGGCATTGAATTCCTATCGCCACAACAAGTAACAGGCATAAAAGTGCAAGATCAGTATAAGATCATCACCTTAATAGATGGCTCAGAAGTAAAGTCGCGTAGTGTGGTTATCACCACTGGTGTAGATTATCGTAAAATGGAAGCGCCTGGCTTCGAATCGTTAACAGGTGCGGGTATCTATTATGGAGCAGCCACTACCGAAGCAGCAGGATGTAAGGGCAAAGACGTATTCATTGTAGGCGGCGGAAACTCTGCTGGCCAAGGTGCGATGTACCTCGCCAATTTTGCTAGAAAGGTATATATCGTTATTCGTAGGGATGACCTGTCTTCTTCTATGTCGCAGTATTTGATAGACCAGATAGATGGCACGGAGAATATAGAAGTGATACCGCGAGTGAACATTGTAGAAGCCCATGGCGAAGACAATCTAGAGCGAGTGAAGTTAAAATTTATGGACGACGACCACTGCGAAGAACGTGATGCACGCTCTGTATTCATCTTTATCGGGGCAAAGCCTTATACCGAATGGATGGATGAGAACATCATTCGCGATAGCAAAGGCTTTGTGGTAACAGGCCGCGACCTGTTGCAATGTGAAGGCTTCAAAAAGCAATGGAAATTGCAGCGCGACCCGCACTTATTAGAAACAAGTGTACCAGGTATATTCGCTTCGGGCGATGTTCGCAGCGGGGCAATGAATCGTGTGGCATCTGCAGTTGGTGAAGGCGCTATGGCCATCAAATTCGTTCACGAATATTTAGCAGAGGTATAGAACATGGCTAGAAAACCAAAATGTGAACACTTACTGGCTGCCGAACCTTTTGAAAAGGCAGAAGGTACTGTATGCAAAGAGTGCGAAAAAACTGGTAGTAGCTGGGTACACCTGCGCAAGTGTGAAGAATGTGGCGGCATCCATTGCTGCGATTCTTCCTCCAACAAGCATGCTACCGCACACTACAAAGAAACTGGGCACAAAGTAGTTACCTCTGCCGAACCTGGCGAATACTGGGCTTGGTGCTATGAGGATGAAGCTTTCACCCCTTATAAAGCATAAAATGAGCGAAACTCTTTCTACCACAACCATTACACAACGGTTTGCAGCCATTCGCCAGCAAACGGAGAAACTTTGCGCACCTCTTCGTACAGAAGATTATATCCCTCAGCCAATGGTAGATGTCAGTCCACCGAAATGGCATTTGGGACATACCACTTGGTTTTTTGAGACTTTTTTACTGAAAGCTTTTCTACCCCATTACAAAGAATTTGACGAAGATTTCGGGTTCATATTCAATAGCTATTATGAAACCATTGGCAAGCGAGTGGTACGTGCCGATAGAGGTAACCTCACCCGTCCTTCGGTAAAAGAAGTATATGCCTACCGTGCCTATGTAAACGAACACATGGAGCTATTGCTGAGCAAGCATATAAGTGAAGAGGTAGAACCGATACTAGAGATTGGCTTACAACATGAGCAACAACACCAAGAGCTATTATTGACCGATCTGAAATACATTCTGGGCACTAACCCACTCCTTCCACCCTACCGTACTGACTTGAAAAAGACGGTTGAAGAACCAAACACCAAGGTGAATTGGCTGGAAATGGATGAAGGTATTTATACCATAGGGCATGTAGGTGAGGGATTTTGTTTTGATAATGAATTGGGCTTGCACCAAGTGTATCTGCAACCCTATCGTATGCAAGATAGATTGGTGACCAATGGTGAGTATCTGGAATTCATTAAAGCGGGCGGTTATCAGCAGTTCCAACATTGGCTAGCCGAAGGCTGGGACTTTGTGCAGCAGAACGAATTGAAAGCACCAGAATATTGGCACCAAATAGATGGCGAGTGGTATTATTATAGTTTGAGCGGTTTACAGCCGATTGAGTTAGATACACCTGTAACGCATATCAGTTTTTATGAGGCTGACGCCTATGCTAGTTGGCGTGGGCTTCGCTTACCTACTGAATTTGAGTGGGAAGCTTTGGCTAGAACTCATTGTAGTTTGGAGCAAGAAGATATAGGCAACTTTGTAGATGCCGACCACTTACACCCAACTGCAAGAACTGATAACGAAAACCAACTATTCGGCAATTGCTGGGAATGGACAGGTAGTGCTTACTTAGCCTACCCCAATTTCAAAAAGCCCGATGGTGCGCTTGGTGAATACAACGGTAAGTTCATGATCAACCAAATGGTGTTAAAAGGTGGCTCGGTAGCAACGCCTTCTTCGCATATAAGAAGCAGCTACAGGAACTTCTTTCATGCTGATAAACGTTGGCAATTCACAGGCATCCGACTAGCGGAGAGCATATAATTTATTAGTTTCCACAAATGATATACTACAAAACGAATGATAGCTGGTTAGGCGATATTGCCCATCTGACCAAAAGCTGGACCATGGTAAAGATCATGAGGGCTGTTGCTATTATTGGTGTAGTATCGTTAGTGGTATGTATGGTCCACATGGAAGTAGATTGGTGGACTATGAAAGTAGACCCTAGCATATTTAGCTTTTTAGGGGTAGTGCTTTCCATATTACTCGTGTTTCGTACCAATACTGCTTATGATAGGTGGTGGGAAGGCCGCAAGCAATGGGGTGCTTTGGTTAACAACTGTCGCAATTTGGCCATACTGGTCAATAGCTCCTTTCCTGAAAACGATGAAGATGGCAGGCACAAAATGGCTAGCCGTATCTCTAACTTCTGCATAGCATTGAAAGAACACTTGCGTGATGGCACTAAGCTGGATGAATTCGTATTTGTTAGCGAAGCCGAATTAGAAGTGTACAAAACCAAAGGCCATATACCCAACCACATTACCAATGAAATATACGACCAGATAAAAGAGGAACACCGCCAAGGACGAATAACCGAGGGCGACCTTATTAATTTAGGTGTGGTTTGGAAAAGCCTGCTAGATATATTGGGTGCTTGTGAGCGCATTAAGAAAACGCCTATACCATTTAGCTACAATGTATTCCTCAAGATATTCATTACTGTATATGGTGCTATGCTGCCACTGGGACTGGTAGAGACTTTTGGCTACTTCACCATACCATTGACCATGCTGGTTTTCTTCGCTTTTATTGGTGTAGAAATGATGGCGGAAGAAATTGAAGACCCATTTGGATTAGACTGCAATGACCTACCAACTGGCGACATTGCCCATACTATTAAGAACAACGTATTTGAAATACTTACCGACCGATCATCGGTAGGCAAAACCCCTGAACGTGAGCTCTACACCAAAGTCTTCTGACATCATACTGAGCGAATTTGCCGCCGATACTAAAAGGGGTTTGACCGCTTCCCCTAAGTTCTTACTTTCCAAGTACATCTACGATGAGCGAGGCAGTCAGCTGTTTCAAGACATCATGAATACCAAGGAGTATTACCTGACCAATGCCGAGCATGAAGTATTTGAGCTGCAAAAGCAGAAAATGCTAGACCTGTTCCAAGCGGGAACAGCTACTTTTGAGCTATTGGAATTTGGTGCGGGTGATGGGTTAAAGACCAAGGTACTACTCCGCCACTTTACGGAGCAAAAAGCCAATTTTGAATACCTACCTATAGATATTTCAGAAGATGCTTTAGAAGGATTGAGTACTTCACTAGCCAAGGAGCTTCCATCTCTTATAGTTAAACCGCTTCACGATACGTATTTTACTGCCTTAGAAAAACTGGAGGACGATACACGTCGTAAAATCGTGCTGTTCCTAGGGTCGAACATTGGAAATTTTAGAGATGACGAGGCACTGGGTTTCTTTAAGCATCTTAGGAAAGAACTTCACCAAGGAGATATGGCCGTTATTGGTGCCGACCTAAGGAAAGACCCAAACATAATTCGTGCTGCATATGATGATGCGAAGGAAGTAACCAGAGATTTCCACCTGAACCACTTAGTACGAATGAACCGCGAACTTGGGGCAAATTTCGATCTAAATAAATTTGGGTACTATACCTTCTACAATCCTGAAACGGGAGAAGTGCGCAGCTATTTATATAGCAAAGCAGCACAAACGGTATATATCGAACACCTAGACCTTAAGGTAAGTTTTACTGCTAATGAAGCCATTCATACCGAGATCTCAAGAAAATATACGCTTGAGCAACTAGAGCAGATGGCACAAAAAAGCGGCTTCGAAGTGGTGGAACACCTTTTCGATAGCCGCTATTATTTTACAGATACGGTTTGGAGGGCAGTATAATTTACTCCTCTCCTATTTTTTGTCCGCAGCCGTTGTAAGTTTTAGTTGCACCCTTATCGTCGGTAACGGTTAAGGTGATAGAATAAGCGAATTCTTGTCCGCTCATGCCATCGCTACAATTCGTTTCATTTATAACAAATTCGAATCGAGTAGTTTCACCGCTATTTTCTGAATGCGTAGATACCACGCGCCAGCTAGTAGGGCTTGTTTCTGATTCGGTATAGCTTAGGTTAGTCCACTTAGTATCGCCATAATCCAATGCTAGTGAAAGCATTTCGTCTTGTATGCGCACTGTCCAGCCAGGTTCGTTACCTAGGCCTAATAACGATATTTTCCCTCCGCCATCGGCAGGGTTACTTCCATTGGCCGCATTACTGCCACAGGCTAATAATAAAAAGGTAGCTATAAGTAAAAAGTAATGATTCATGGTATCCAATTGTGTGGGTTCAAACTAAATATAGGCCTTTGTACGAATTTGGTGGCTTTTTGTTACCTACCAAACTACTATCCTCTCTGTTGCAATAGTTATGCCATTACTTAGGCTAATCAGGTAAATCCCAGCCTCCAATTCGTCTCGTTGTATAGTGATGTTGTTCTCGCCACTTTCTGCAATAAATTCCCTTCTCCTAAGCTGCTTTCCAGTAATATCCGTAATCGTTAACTGATAACTACCTTGTTGCTGGGCGGTGAAAGCTAGGTTTGCTTGATCTGCAAGGGGATTGGGATAAACTGATAACTTGTTTTTAACAATATTACGCTGCAAGCCCGTATTCATCTGGCTTGGATGTATGGTATCGCAAAAGTCCGCAGCGGATGGTACTACTCGGATGTAATATTCAAAAATTGGTTCTGACAGTATGGCACCTCCATCATAAAAATCATTCAACTCTCCCGAAATAGGCACGGGTAAAATGTCCACCTTCATAGTAGCATAAATT
>CAYGTK010000104.1:0-14517 GCA_964352775.1 uncultured Chitinophagaceae bacterium | reverse complement strand
AAAGTGGAGACGATGTCCGATATCGATAAAGGGGATGAAGTCAAAAGTCCGCACAAAGGAGATCATTTTTGTGTCCATCATAACCAGGTAGGGTCAATTCAGTTTCGTCATACTGTTCGCGATCTATATGCTAACTATGTGACCACTACCAAAAACGACACGTATATCACCCCAATAACTTTCAACGTATAGTGGCAGATAGTTAATCTAAATGACTTGCTCCGATAATAATCACAGTCGTATCACAATCTCTTCTTAACAGTAATAGCATCAAAAGCTGTGTGTTCCTAAAGTAACATTTGCTGGAATGTCCACTATACATACCATGGCTCATATTAACCTAATACTATGTTTTTCAAGGTTGATTTAAGGTTGTGTGTTTTCTTTGCAATTGGTATCAGCACTCACTACAATCGCGCAGATGTAAACATGTTGATACCAATTGGCATCAACACAGAACCATTTTGTATATGATTCATTTTTTCAAAACAAAAGATTGACTAGAGGAGGTCATATCTACATGTTTTCTTCAATTCGCCTGACAGTTGTACTAACGACTATATTGGCATTATTTATCAGTGTCATGCCCGCTGGTGCGCAAGACATGATGTGCGAGACCTACAACGAATCACCTATGCTTGCCGCAATGGTTGAAGCCGGTGAACTTCCCCCTGTTGAAGAACGTCTTCCAGTAAGCCCTGTCATAGTCGAACCTGCTGAAGGTATCGGTCTGTACGGTGGTGAAATGCTTGATTTATATGATGGTAGCCGACTGGCTGAGTTCCGCCAATTTGGTTACGAAAACCTTGTTCGCTGGAATGCTGCTGGGACAGAAGTGATCCCAAATATAGCTGAAAGCTGGGAAATTACAGATGGCGGTGCGACTTACACCTTCACCCTGCGCGATGGCTTGAAATGGTCTGATGGTGAAGACTTCACCAGCGAAGATATTGAATTCTACTGGACACAAGTTGCAATCAACACCGACATCAATCCCGGTGGTACACAGGGTTACTTCTACGTAAATGGCGAAATCGCAGAACTGACAGTGATTGATGACCTAACCTTCAGCTTCTCATGGGATGCACCCAACGGTCTCTTCCTGCAAAATCTGTCGACATCCTACGGTGTGCGCCTGACTCAGTTCCCTGCACACTACCTCGCACAATTCAGCATGGAATTGAATCCAGATGGCGTTGCCGAAATGATGGCAGAAGCCAATGCAGAAGAATATGGTACATGGTGGATCTCCCGCGTTGGCTCATATGGTCAACCGGCAGAATATAACGATCCTGCACGTCCAAGTATGCAACCATGGATTCCAACTGCGCCATATATCGGTGAAGAACGTTTCACCTTCATGCGTAACCCATACTACTTCAAAGTCGATCCAGAATGTAACCAACTGCCCTACATCGACGAACGTACATGGACACTGGCAACTGATCCAGAAGTTCGCTTGCTGAAAACCATTGACGGTGAAGATATGTTCTCCCGCCGTGATGTGAGCCAACCACCCAACAAATCCGTTTTCTTCGACAATCAAGAAACCGGTAACTACCGTTTCATTGATGTTGTCAACAGTGACTTCAACACCATGTTGCTCCACATTAAATTCAATCATGAAGAAGAAGCACAGGCAGAAATCATGCAGAACAAAGACTTCCGCATTGGTCTCTCCCACGCGATGGATCGTCAAACTGTGATTGATACTGTGTATATTGGTCAAGGTATCCCACACCAACAAGCACCTCGTCCAGAATCACCGTTCTACAGTGAAGAATTGGCAACCCAATTCACCGAATACAACGTTGATCTGGCAAATGAATACCTCGACAAAGTTCTGCCAGAAAAAGACGACGAAGGTTTCCGTCTACGCCCTGACGGTGAACGCTTCGTCTTCACTGTTCTGGTTAACGAAGGCTTCCGTCCAGACTGGGTTGATGTGATGCAAATTGTTGAACTCAATTGGGAAGCAGTCGGTATTGATACCATCCTCGACATCGTTCCTGATGACATCTGGCGTGTACGCGCAGAAGAACCAGAAATTGATGCTTACGTATGGGCTGGTGAAAATGGTACAGGTCAATTGCCGTTGCTTGCGGCTGGTGGATACACGCCAGAAGCGGCATGGGGCTGGCGTGCATGGGAAACCGCAAACATCAAAGGTGGAGACCCTGCTGTTGAAGTTGTCGAACCCCCCGCAGGCCTGATCCGCCAATACGAAATCTTGGCAGAACTTCCAACTATTGCTGACCCAGAAGCACAAGCAGCTCTCATGGATGAATACCTTGGCTTGGCACAAGAACAGTTCTATACCATCGGTTTAAGCTTACCAATGGGTGACTACCGCGTTGTTGCCAATCAACTACGCAACGTCCCTGACACAGTGATTGCCGGTTGGTTGTATCCGGGTCCTGCACCTGCAAACTTCGAGTCCTTCTACATCGATCCAAGCATGAGCAACTAAGCTTCAAATGCGTTTTTACGGGTGTCTGACATAGTCAGGCATCCGGCATTTTTTTACAAGCCGTGAGGTACTTCCGATGATTCAATATATTATTAAACGTCTGCTCTATATGATTCCAACGATTTTGATTATCTCATGGCTGACGTTCATGATTGTCAATCTGCCACCCGGCGATTTTGTAGACCGTATGGTAACCGAACGACGACAGCAGGGCGAGACCCTCACCGATGCGCAAATTCTGGGCTTGCGCATCCAGTATGGACTCGACAGAATCATACCGGAACAGTATGTGCGCTGGATGACCAACATCATCACACGTGGTGATTTTGGCTTTTCGTTTCGCTGGCAACTGCCCGTGAGCGACCTCATCTGGCAACGGCTGGCGATGACCTTCACCATCTCCGTATCGAGTATGATTTTCATCTGGGTGGTGGCGATACCGATTGGCATCTATTCGGCTGTTAGGCAATACTCGCCGGGGGATTATATTTTTACATTTTTAGGATTCATCGGGTTAGCAATTCCCAATTTTTTATTAGCACTCGTTTTACTTTATATCTCATTTAAATATCTTGGACAGAGTGTTGGTGGGCTATTTTCACCGGAATATCTGGACGCACCCTGGAGTATCGCAAAGGTTGGTGATTTACTGAGCCATCTTTGGATTCCGATGATTGTACTGGGTACAGCCGGAACAGCCGGACTCATTCGAACATTACGCGCCAATCTACTGGATGAACTCAAACGTCCGTATGTGGTTACTGCCCGTACCAAAGGCTTGCCGGAATTATGGCTCTTGATTAAGTATCCTCTGCGTCATGCTCTCAACCCATTTGTCAGTAGCCTGAATGATATTTTTGTCAATCTGGTATCCGGTGCGACGATTGTCTCTATCGTGTTGAGCTTGCAGACAGTCGGACCTTTATTGCTTGAAGCCGTACGCGAAGAAGACATGTATCTGGCAGGCAGTGCTATCTTATTACTGAGTGTTTTAGCGGTGTTCGGGACGTTAGTTTCTGATGTGCTACTCGCGTGGCTTGACCCCAGAATCCGCTTTCATTAAACACTAGGATACGATGACAATGGCAATAGCAGACCGATCAACCAAAGCACAGACCATCGACCAACAAGAAGACCAGCGTGTGATCGCTAGCCAATGGCGACTCATCTGGTGGAAATTCCGCAAACATCGTCTGGCAATGCTCGGCGGGATTGTCACCTTCTTGATTTATTTTGTCGCAATTTTTGCTGATTTTTTTGCACCTGCATCACCGGATCTCTATTCGACTGACCATACCTATGCCCCACCACAGGTACTTTATCTGTTTGACCAGACTGACAGTGGTCTACAGTTTGCGCCCTATGTCAACGGCTACACAGTTGAACTCAATTATGATGCAGGACGACGCGACTTTGTGATTGATACAGAGGTAAAGCATCAGGTCGGCTTTTTTGTCGAAGGTGAACCCTACAAAATTCTCGGACTGATTGACTCGAATATTCGCCTCATCGGTACAGTAGACCCTGAAGCCCCACTTTATCTGGCGGGCGCAGACCGACTCGGGCGCGATGTCCTCAGTCGTACAATATATGGTACACGGGTGTCGATGTCGATTGGTCTGGTGGGAGTTGCGCTCAGTCTATTTTTCGGAATTTTGCTCGGTGGGATTTCCGGTTATTTTGGCGGTTGGATAGACAATCTGATACAACGTCTGATTGAAATTTTGCAGTCGATCCCCTCCATTCCTCTGTGGATTGGTCTGGCGGCGGCGATTCCAGCAGATGTGCCACCCATACATGTCTATTTTCTGATTACAGTGATTTTGTCAGTCATTGGCTGGACGGGTCTGGCGCGGGTGGTGCGTGGTAAGTTTTATGCGCTCAAGACAGAAGATTTTGTCAAAGCGGCAAAGCTTGACGGAGTCGGTACGATGCGAATCATCTTCCGTCACATGGTGCCATCTTTTCTGAGCCACATTATCGCCACTGTGACCCTTGCGATTCCCGGCATGATTATTGCCGAAACATCCTTGAGTTTCCTCAGTATTGGCTTACGTCCACCAGTGATTAGCTGGGGGGTTCTCTTACAAGAGGCGCAAAATATTCGTTCCATTTCCAATGCACCCTGGTTGTTCTTGCCGGGTGTCGGCGTGGTGATTGCTGTGCTGGCACTCAACTTCCTCGGTGATGGATTACGTGATGCCGCCGACCCCTATACAACCTAGAAAGCGATAAACCATGACGGATAATGTACTAGAAGTCAAAGATTTGCATGTTCACTTTACTACCGATGAAGGCGTGGTCAAAGCGGTGGATGGCTTAACATTTGACATACCGCGTGGCAAGACAGTTTGCATCGTCGGTGAATCGGGTTGTGGCAAGTCGGTAACGGCTCGCGCGATCTTGCAAGTTGTAGAATCCCCCGGCGAGATTGTTAAAGGCAGTATGGATTTTTACCCGAATGCGGATACATCAATTGACTAGCCGGATTACATCCCCGCCGTAAAGAGATTCGTGCCATACGTGGCAAAGACATTACGATGATTTTTCAAGAACCGATGACGGCGTTATCGCCGATGTATACCATCGGGAATCAGATTATGGAAACGTTGCGATGGCACTTGCCCATATCCAAACAAGAGGCGCGTCAAATGTCGATTCATGCACTCGATAAAGTGGGCATTCCGCGTCCTGATGAATTGATTGACGCTTACACGTTTGAACTATCGGGTGGGATGCGTCAACGCGCAATGATTGCGATGGCACTGGTCTGTGAGCCGAAGTTGCTCATCGCTGACGAACCGACAACTGCACTCGATGTGACGACACAGGCAAACATCCTCGATTTGATGCGCGACTTACAACGTGATATGGGTATGTCGATGATGTTTATCACCCATGATCTGGGTGTGGTTGCCGAAATTGCCGATGAGGTTGTTGTGATGTATTTGGGAACAGTCGTTGAGCGCGGGACAGTCGATCAGATTTTTTCCGAGCCGAAGCATCCCTATACGCGTGCATTGCTTCGTTCGATTCCACGCATTGACACCCGCGACCATCGCCGGCTTGATACGATACAGGGCAGTGTCCCTCATCCATTGAACCGTCCGAAAGGCTGTACATTCCATAATCGCTGTGATTTTGCCGTCGCTGGGCTGTGTGATGTGATTACACCACAGTCGATTCAATTAGATGATGGACGGAATGTGCGCTGTCTGGCATATGATGAGCAATACGCTGATCAAATTTCACTGGAAAAATTAGAGGACGATACGGCAGACGCAGTCGTTCCAGTAGCAGAATCGACTTATGATAGCAATGGTCAACAGCCTTTGATTGATGTGCATAATCTCAAAATGCACTTCCCGATCACATCCGGCTTTTTTAATCGTGTGACGGGATACGTCAAAGCAGTCGATGGTGTCTCGTTTGCCATCCACGAAGGCGAAACATTAGGACTCGTCGGTGAATCTGGCTGTGGCAAGACGACGCTTGGACATACGCTGATGCGTCTCTATCAGCCAACCGATGGGCAAATCATCTACACCAACGGGCAAAAATCTGACCTCGCGCAACTCTCTGATAGACAACTCAAGCCTTATCGCCGTGAGATTCGCATGGTATTCCAAGACCCATTCGCGTCACTCAATCCACGCTTACCTGTGGTCGAAATCATTGGCGAGGTGCTAAAAGTGAATGGCATTGCTCAGGGCAAAGAACTGGAAAAACAGGTCAGTGAATTGATGGAACGGGTCGGCTTGAGTACCGAATATCTGCAACGGTATCCGCACGCGTTTAGTGGCGGACAACGTCAACGTATCGGCATTGCCCGTGCCCTTGCCCCAGAACCACAACTCGTTATCGCTGATGAGCCAGTATCCGCTTTGGATGTGTCGGTACAAGCGCAAATCTTGAATCTGATGAAAGACTTGCAGGCAGAATTCGGCTTGACCTATCTGTTTATCTCGCATGATTTGAGTGTGGTCGCCCATATTTCAGATCGCGTCGCAGTGATGTATGTGGGGCATATTGTCGAACTAGCAACTACCGAAGAAATCTTTGAGCATCCGCAACATCCCTATACCGAAGCTCTGTTATCGGCTGTGTTACATCCTGACCCATCTCTGCGTCATGAGGACAATCGCATTCGGCTAGCGGGGCGTGTCGCTGACCCTGCCAATCCGCCAACGGGGTGTGCGTTTCATCCACGCTGTCCTTATGCCCAAGACCGATGCAAAACTGATGTACCCGAACTTCGCGAGACCCGTACCGGACATGTCGTTGCCTGTCATTTTGCCGATGACCTTGATTTGGCAGGTGTTACCCGTCATTAATCAACATACAACCAACCAACAAAGGATAAATTATGAATCCCATTGTCATGACATTTACAGGCACACTCACCAAAGACGATTCCAAGACATTCCACCCCTACTCATTCTACGTGCCAGAGGGGACAACCAATATCCACATCGACTTTGAATTTAGCCCGTTCTATGCCGAAGGGCGTATCCATCGCAACCAGATTAATGTATCCGTTAATGACCCCAATCATGTGCGCGGGGTGTGGTGCATTATCAACGAAGTCGGCATTGATATAAACGGCATACAATCGATTCCAGGATTTCGTACCGAAGCGATCCAGACCGGACAGTGGACAGCATTTGTCGATTCGCACCGGATTTTGCCACCCACAACCGTCCACTACACCATGACTGTCACCCTGACATCGAAGGAGCTGACGATTAATCCTGTCGAATATGATGGCAGTCAGCGCGTCGCCAAAGCAGAAGTCGGGTGGTATCGAGGCGATTTACACGGACATACGTTTCATTCTGATGGACGCTGGGATGTACCTGAGTTCACTGAATTTATGCGCAATCGTGGCTTAGATTTTGTCTCACTGACTGATCACAATATTATCTCTGGTTTGAATCAACACCGTAGCCAGACAGAAGACGGTTTTCTGGCGATGGGTGGCATGGAACTGAGTACATTCAATGGGCATATGCTGGCACTCGGTGGCTATCACTGGTACGAATGGCGACTCGACATTGAAGAAGGTATGAATATCACCCGCATCATGCAGAATGTGATTGATCGCGGTGATTTGCTGATTATCGCGCATCCTATGTCACCTGATGAACCGTTTTGCTCTGGCTGTATGTGGACATTTGAAGAAGCCCGTCCTGGTGTCGCACTCGGTGTCGAAGTGTGGAATGGATTCTGGCATATGTTCAATCAAGAAGGCTTGCAACAGTATTACGCATGGCTCAATCAGGGGCATCGTTTGATCTGCACATCTGGTACGGATATTCACGGACCGCACCCACTTGATACAACTCGTCGTGCTGGCTTTAATGTGGTCTATGCCGAAGAACTCAGCGAACAAGCTATTCTAGATGCCCTCCGCAAAGGACATTCCTACATCAGTGCTGGACCGGAATTATTGCTCACTGCTGAGACAGCATCTGGTCAAACCGCAATGGTCGGTGATTTATTGCCCGATGAATCGGTGACGATTACCGTGACATGGAATGATGCTCACGCGGGTGATGTATTGTCGCTCATGATTGATGGCAAAGTTTATGAAGAATTGTCAGTAGATGAATCTGGTGAACACAAATGGTCATTTGATGCAGGTCAAGTGAAGTGGCTTAATGCCGAATTACGAGATGCGTCAAGAGATATGTGGGCATTAACCAATCCAATCTATTTTGGTGAGTGGAATTAATCACATCCCGAGTTTTTTCATCACTTTGTGATGACCGCTCGGGCACGCCTTCGCTAAAGGGACTTGGGATATGAAGCGTTCTATGAGCTATTTGCAAGACGCGAGGCAAAGCCACGCCCAAATAGCATCCTCAGAGCGCTTCTCTTTTTTCTTGCTATTAACCATGCAATTTGTCCTTTACTCCGAAATTATCGAATTGCTGATAAAAGCCAATCATTTGGAAATGCTTGCCACAGGTTTTCGCAAAGAGTTTGAGCCGTACATAGAAAGGCTTGGTATTGACGGCGAGTATATAGGCTATGGTCTTACAATCCGCATCGCCGTTGCGATAAGTATTCTACCCTAATCAGGATGTTATCCTTTTCGCTTGTTTAGCCAGTCTAAGATAACACATTGATATTTTGCACAAACCAGTTACCGAAAATTCTAGGTTTCAGCAATTAAACTTGTAGATGTTGCACGTGCGATATTGCCTACTGACAACTCAGAAAGTATAAATCTAAAAATGATTGACTTCCTGCTAATGGATCAGGTCGGGTAAGCAACAAGAACCAGATGAACTCGCTGACAACTTGAGCGTGATGATTCAGAGCATGGTGATGCGCGATAAACCCCTATAGGTAGAGCATGCCAGACTACTACGTTTCATCTCCTCCGACAACAAAAAGTACGCTAAGTCCTCACCCGTTAGAACCAGCGAGAACTCATCTCATGTGGAACGACTTATGATGTTGCTGTATTGGTCTGGTCTGGCAACACCGTCGCCCAACCACGCACTTTAAATCCGAGAACGATTTGCATCACGCCTGCCATCAGCAGATAAAAGGATGTCATCAGAACAAGAACCTGAATGCCTGTGATGGGTCGAGCAAGCAAAATCAAGCCGAATAACACTGCAAGTACACCGTTTATAGCAAGTAGCCACTCGTTATCAATTTCTTGGCGGAGTTTCCACGCACTGTATATTTCGATGATACCTCCGACGATTGACCGAAATGCCACAATGTAGATCATTACGCTTACCGTGAACACAACAAAGAGTGAGAAAATTGGTGTACCAAGTGCGATGAGTCCCGCAATCACACTGATGATGCCCCACAGCAAGACCAGACCCCACTGACCTTCACGGTACATCACCGCACCAACAATGTTTGAAATACCGTCAATCAAGGCATAAATTGCAAAAAGAATAACGAAACTGACTAACCCACCGACCAATGTGAGTCCCGGTGCAAAGAGCAACAGGAGTGCAAATAGAATCGCGCTGGTGCCACGAAGAAGCAAAACCCACCACGCTTTATTGAGAATGTTTACCATTTTGATACTCCCTTTGAATGATTAAATAATGTTGAAACAACGGGTAGTACAAACCCATGATTTAGATCTGTGATGATAATCACGATGTTTGGCTTTGCAGGTAGATTGGTCAATATCATCGCACATCACTACTCAATTTGTCTCTTTCTGATTGATGTTGTGTTGAATGCGATACGCAGAGCAGTCAGTACCATCAATTTCCGAGATGTTAGTGTCGGCTACTGCTGTCGTCAAAATCTCGACGACGAGGTCGGGTTGATCCACTTGCAGATAATGATGAGCGCAGGGGACGCGCCAGTAACTTGCAGGTGCTGGACGGTCGGCTAGAAAGTTCGCCCACACATCATCGGGAACGGTGACGGGTATGACGGTGTCTTGCTCACCCCAGATTACGGTGGTCAGCACATCACTATTAGCTAATGTCTGCAACCAATCATTCCCGTGCTCATCGCGTTCATTGAGATACTTGATGATTTCGTGTTGAACGAGTGTGCCATCACGATAATTTAAAATGGACGCATATGCCTTGATTTTATCTTCGGATAAAGGCACGCTAAAGAAATTGGATAATCCAGTGGCAAATTGTTCGCCCGTAATCCTGCGCGACGCAATCGCACCTGCTACTGGATTGAGCAGTGTTTGTTGTCCTTCCGGAAGTTGTTCGACTGTTAGATAGATATTGCCGTTGGTAATGACATGGTGGTTGATGGTATAGGGTAGCTCATCATATGCCTGATAGGCTTGCAATAAAGCCAAACCCACACTATTACCTTTGTTATGGGTCAAGAGTGTGAAATTGTCAAATTCAATAATGTCACGAATGTAATAATCGATTAATTTTACATCATCAAAAATCGAATATTTAAAGCCATTGAGTGGTTTATCAGAGAAGCCATACCCCGGCGTATCGAGCGCACAAACATAATGATCGTCCCTGAGGCGTTCAAATAAAAGTGCAAAGTCAAAACTACTCGTCGGATAACCATGAATCATGAGAATTTTCGGATTATTTGGATTGCCTTCACACACATGGAAGATATTCAACGCCTCAAAAGTAACGTTTAATGGCAAGGTCGATTGCCATGAGAAGTAACTCCCGCTTTCGCACCATGCCTGTGCATCAACAGGTGGATTCTCCATATTCGCATAATAATCCGCACACAAGTGTAATTCATCATGGTCATCTGCACTTACAATCAGACCGATTGCACTCACAAGAATAAAACTGGCGATAATTGACATAATTGATTTCATGGGTTGACACCCTCTGTTGGATTTACATGTTATTTATGGGTTGTAAAATCGGAGATTTGCAGATTTGCTACAAATCACGGGTAAAATTGATGGAATACGCTGTGAGTAATTATTTTAAGCAAATCGGCTCGTCTACCATCACACGCGATTATGGTATCGTAAGCTCATTTGAACTTAAAACGACATCGCCCTCATAAGCCAGCAATGTGCCGTCATTTTGGGCGAGTGCGACTGTCAATTGGTATGTACCAGGTGACAGATCATCAATATGAATCCACTTCGTTAAGATGCGCGTGTAGCGTTTACCATCAACAAACAGATAGACATGTCCAGTTCCGTCCTCATTCGCCTGACCGAGTTGATCGGGGGCAAACACGAAGTTCTCCAACGTGACCTGCACGTTTACGCCTGATGCACGATCTGGTGTTGCGTTCAGGATGACGCTTGGTGCAACATCCAACATCACATCTTGGGCTATAGCTGTCATGTCTTCAAGGTCGGTTGTTGTGTCCGTTTCTGATGTATCTTCAGCATCACCAGCGTCGGTATCGGTCTCAGTTGCGGTGTCTTCAGCCTCAGCCACACTAAGGTCTGCGCGCACACTTTCGGCATCGGCTTCGGTGGAAATTGCTACAAAATCAAACGTGAGATCGACTTCATCCGAAGTTTCGACAAATCCAGCGATATTAATGGGTCCGACATCAAAGGTGGACATCAACACAATTGTCGATGCTTGCCCACTCAATACATCACCGTCCAGTGTAGCGGTGACATCCCACATCACTTCGGCAGTTGTCTCCTTGATTGTCAAGTCACCTCGCATCTGGAATGTGGTCGGCATACCAACAACAACGGTATCGGGAAAGACCAGAATCTCTGTCGGGATGAAGGTCGCTTCAGGGTAAGTCGTTGATTCAAGAAAATCTTGGCGAATGCGCGCGTCACGCAAACCACTATCCGATGCAAACAACTCGATATTAATAACGATTGTCCCGACTGAAATCTTGGATGGGTCGGCGGTGTTAATTAGCACATCGCCTGCGATGACGTTTGTTACCCCAACGGCTGTGCTGACGGGATTGCCGACAAAGATTTCATCGACGGCATAACGTACTTCGGACAGTGTCGAGTCAATGCGATAGACAACATCTTCCACATCGTCGGCGACTAATTCAGGTGCGTCAATCTCACCTGTACTCTGCGGTCCGCTTACACCGAACCAATCAATAAACACGATCACACCAGCAATAAGCAGGACACCGATGACAACTGCGCCAGCAATAAGCCATTTGCGTTGATTAGACATAATTTTTCATCCTCTCGATGTGTCGGCTATTCGCTGACATCAACAACAACATTTGCAGATATAGGTGCACCATCAATATGCAGAGGTGCATGTGTATTACTATTCAATGTGACTGTCAACGTGTTTTCGCCAGTAGGCAAGGTGTTCAAGTAGAACCATTCACCATACAGCCGGGCAACTTTTTCGCCGTTTACATAGAGATGGGCGTGTCCTTCGCCATCAACATGATCCAAGCCGACATTTTGTGGTGCAAATGTGAAATTCTGCACTTCAAGGTTTATAAGATAGCCACCAAGCACATCCGACGTGACGCTGAGTGTGACTTCGGGTATGGTGGCATCGCTTCCTAATTCCAGTGGCATATTGTGGTTATGGGAATTGCTCATTTCATCGGAGGCAGTTTGTGCTTCTGCTCCCAAGATGACAGGCGATGGTGACCCGGGTTCGGCAGATACAATTGCAATTGAAGTGAGGCACATCTCGTCGTTGGTACTTTCGCCGAAGGTCACATAACGTGGGGCAGGATTGTCAAGACTCTCGCTGTTATCCCATGAGCAGATCAGACGGAGCGCATCACCTTCATTCACCCAGATGGGTTCGGCAAACCAGTAGTCTCCCTGCCAGTCAAAATCCCAATCCTGGATGTCGATCAACACTTGCTCATCCGGTTGCCCCGGTCTTAAGATTGTCTGTGATACCTTACCCAGTTCGTGCATATGGCTGTTGATCGAAATTGCCCAACCCGTTGTGGAGGCAGTTGTATCGCATGAAGTGGTTGCATTGCTACCATTCTGTGTGCCGTACTCGACCAAGCTATGACCACAAAGGGCTAACAGGGAGTTAGAGTTGAGAATACCTTCACCCGGCGATGGGGCACGTTCGCAATCAGGGCTATTGAAACCTGTCGGGCACGGGATTTCGACGGGAGCAAACAACGGTTGGCGTTGAATCGCGATAGTGTCAGAGTTAGTAGTTGTTTCAAGTAACACTGTCGATTGGTCGGGTTCATCACTACCTGCTGTGTAGTAGTGCATCTGCATCACAATAAAGCCACCTGCTTCGACGAGAATACCTGTTCCTTCAGGAAAGTGGGACGGTTGGTTGCCGGGCACCCAACTGCCAACCGTACCGATGCCAGCCGTACCACCCGACTCGCCATCACGATTGAGTGCTCGGTTAACCAACGCCAAGAAGAGGCGTGTGCCACCCAGATTATTCACCAATCCTGCCAATTCACCATCGGGGTTTGCCTCGATGAGGGCATCGATCTGGTCAGCAGCATCCTCCGCACTCATCAACTCTCGCATTGCTGATGCACCGCCAACTTCAGATAATATAGGTAACAAACGTGCGATACGTTCAGGGTCAACCCCGGAACCAGTTGATAGTCCAGTCGCCCCATAACACGACCACCCTGCCTGACCGTCTGCACCGTCTTTGTCGAGTGCTTCGGCGCGTTGTTCCTCAGTTGCAAGGAACAGAATCGTATGATGTACGGTTGCTGTGTTATCGGGGATGATGTCATATGCAGTGACGTAAGTATCTTCTTCAAAGCCTGGATCCAACATGAAGCAACGGTAGTCGTCGTTCACGGACTGGTCGGCAACGTACGGTGCGTTCATTTGTAAGGTGAGGTCAGGTTCAACCGGGGGTACAGTAACATCCGGTTCTGCCTCAATAGCGTCTGCGGGATCACCTGCGGGAGCCCCAGCACCAGCCCACGCCGCGATTATTGCACGCTCTTCTTGTGTCAGTGTGCGTTCATACAAGTAATGTGGTGAGTTTTCGCTGGGAGGCCAAGGAGGCATATAGCGAATTCGCGTGACAAGCGCAATATCCTGAGCCGAAGCAATGATCTCCTCCGGCGTTTCCATAGAAAAGATGTCATGACCGATTTCACCATCAATGTGACAACTGATACAGTTCGTCTGCATAATTGGCTGGACATGCTCATAGTAATTCGGCGTGTAGTCCAGAGTGACCTCTATCGTTGCGCCATCCGTATCGGTTGATAACTCATCGTCATGAGCGAACACTCCGATAACGGTGACGATCAATAGCATGAGGCTAACTGTCGCTATTAGGTACTTTCGATTCATACTCTTTTACCTCTCTTTGAAATATGGTGTAGGGACAAGGATAATTCCTTATTACATATTGCCTTTAAACCGCTTGCACAGTCATTTCGTAAAGTATGCCGTCCACCAAAACCCGGGCTGATGTTCGAGCCTTGCCCCATGCGGGTGTTTGTCTGCGCACTTACGTTCTCTAACAGGTTATGTCGGATTGATATAGGGCAATGAAAGCCACGCAATCTTCCACTGCCCTGCAATGATTAATTGTTAGGAGTCTGTGTGATGAATTCATTCACACGACGGGCAATTTCTTCGCCCTGATCGTCCTGCAAAAAGTGGCTGGCTTCCGGCAACCGTACGT
>CAYGTK010000103.1:0-14592 GCA_964352775.1 uncultured Chitinophagaceae bacterium | reverse complement strand
CCGTAGAGGTATTCAACGATGAGGATTATGACGAAGCCAATCGCTTGTTCGACCTATCGTTAAAGAACCCTTTCAATGATGAATTGGTAACACTCTCTTATTATTGGAAAGGTGAAGCACATTACCGCAAGGGCAATTACAAACCTTCTACTTGGCAGTACAGCCGATTCTTAACGCTAGCTCCTGCTTCTAACATTGAAAAGAAGAACTGGTACTTAACCAATGCTGCTTATGGCAATGGCTATGCCTACTTGAAACAGAAGCAATACCAAAAGGCCTACGTGCAGTTTGGCGATGCGATAAGCAAAGGGAAATCCATAGGCTCGGCTGATATCAAACAAAAGGTGTTGCCTGATGCGCTCTTGCGCTCTGGTGATTGCTCTTTCTTAATAAAGAATTACCCCGATGCCATTACAGCTTACGAGCAGGTGATAGATGGACGCATGCCTGGTTCTGATTATGCTTTGTACCAATCAGGTATTATAGCTGGCTTGCAAGGCGATGATGCTAAGAAGATCACCAAAATGCAGCGTATTACCAGCTCTTACAAAGGCTCCATTTACGAAGATGATGCTTGGTACGAGATAGGCGATAGCTATTTCAATAATGGACAAACGCTTGAAGCTATAAACACCTTCAACAAGTTGATCAGCAGCTTTAACAATAGTCCATTCTATACTAAGGCCTACTTACGCTTGGGGTTGATCTATCAGATACAAGAGAAGGAACTGAAAGCATTAGAGAGCTACAACACCGTTATTAAGCGTTACCCACGAAGCAATGATGCTACGGAAGCGCTAGAAGGTATTAAAGCCATCTCCATAAGCAAGGGACAACCGAAGATCTATTTGGATGCATTGAAAAGGGCTGGTAGAAAAGCAGAGACCAGCGAAGAAGAAAGCATCGTATTTCAAGCGGCGGAGGCACAGTTCAATAGTGGTAACTACGACTTGGCCGTTACCCGTGCTACTGATTACTTGAACGACTACCCTAACGGGCAATTTACCCTTAGCGCTCACTTCTATCGCGGCGAGAGTCTATATGCTTCTGGTAAAACAGTTCCGTCACTTGCTGACTACGAGTATGTGATACAAGCGGGTAGTAACGATTTCTATGAGCGGGCTTTAGTTCGTGGATCGAGTATTACATACAATGAGTTGAAAGACTTTGAGAAAGCGAATACCTATTTCGGTCTATTAATAAATGCAGCTTCTTTTAAAGAGAACTTATATGCCGCCAAGTTGGGCATGATGCGTACGCATTACCAAATGGGCGAACTGAGCAATGTAGCCCAATATGCCGAGGCTATACTAGCTACAACCGAGGCTGACCCATCGCACCAAACAGAGGCCCACTATTACTTAGCGAAGAATGCCGTAGCAGGTAACAATGCAGCAGCTGCTCGTCCACATTTAGAGGCAGTGATAGCAGCTACTACCAATAAATTAGCTGCCGAATCACAATATCTACTAGCCAAGCTAGCGTTTGATGAGGGTGACTTTGAGAAAGCTACTGCTGAGGCCATCAAAGTACGCGACAACTTCAGTTATGAGTACTGGACGGTAAAAGGCTTTATGATAGTGGCTGAAACTTATGTGCAGCAAGACAACCTGTTTCAAGCGAAAGCAACGCTGCAAAGTGTGATAAACAATACCAGTATAGAAGAACTGAAAACGGAAGCGCAAACTCGATTAGACGAATTACAAGCTATAGAAGATAACGCCAGCAAATTGCTTCAAGAAGATACCACAGGCACCTTTGAAGAAGAGGGAGAAGTGGAAATTGAAGAAGTACCTGAGCCGAAAATAGACGAGGAGGTAGAAAATGACTAAGCTAAATACCATTTTATGGATAGCCCTACTTTCGCTTTGTAGCACTACGTTATTAGCGCAAGGAGATGATGATCAGCCAAAAGACCTTGGCACAGAGAACACTGAGGTGATAACTGGCTACGACCCTACCCTTGCCGATGCAGTTAAGGTGAACTTTCAGCCTACCATACCTATAATAAATGCCGAAAAGCGGGAACTGACCTACACTATACCTACCACGGTATTGCCAGTTAACTACGACTTGATAAGCGTGAAGCCCTTGGGCATAGCTAAAGAGAAACCAATTGACTACCCAAGCTCTTACTTAAAACTAGGCTTTGGCACACAGCTTTCGCCTTTGGTAGAATTGCTATTTAACGATGGTAAAAAACCGAAGCGTAGAGAAGGGAAATACAGCAGCTTTCATTACGGTATCTATTTCAAACACCTATCTGCACGAGCTAGTAAGCTAGACCATCAAGACTTTTCGGATAATGATGTGAAGGTGTTCATGAACAAGTATTTCAAGAAGGCCAAGCTAAGTACGGTTATCGATTATAACCAACGCTCGCGCTTTTACTACGGTTTTAGCAATAGCGATACTAGTTTCACACGTAAAGAGAGCAAACAAAGCTTCCAGAATTTTGAAGCTACAGTTGACTTGGTGAATACCACAGTTGAGAAGTCGGACTTCAGCTACCATGCTACGTTCAATGCATCTTACTATAAAGACCGCTTTGACCTGAACGAGACGGATATTAATATCAACCTGAATGCGCAAAAGATATTTAAGGATGACCACTACGTAACGCTGGATATTTACGAAGACTATTCCATTTTCAGCAGCACAGTAGCACCTAACGTTAACCGTAACATCTTTGCGGTGAAGCCGAAGTATATGTTTAATGATCAGAGCTGGCGTGTGTTTGGTGGGGTTAACTTGGTTTGGGAAGGCAGCACCTTCCACGTATTACCTGACTTAGGTATGGAACGCTCGCTTTGGGACGACCACTTAATACTATTCACAGGATGGAGAACCGAGCTGCACAAGAACTCGTACAAAAGCTTATCTACGGATAACCCCTATGTAGACAATGATTTCGGCTTGCTGAACACCCGTACCGAGAGTCGTTTTATTGAAGTTAAGGGTACAGCTGCCAAGAACTTTAGCTACCGCTTGAAATTCGCACAGAAAATAGTGCGTAAGCTGCCTTTATTTGTGAATGACCCAATGGACGAACGTAAGTTCAATGTGGTGTATGATGGGCGTACTATCATCTTGAACGTACATGCAGAACTGAACTACCGCGTAAAGAGTAACTTGAACTTCAACCTAACGGGAGACTTCTACAACTTTGAGATGGATAACGTGGCTCGCCCTTGGCATTTAGCTCGTTTTGAGATCAATTTCAGCACCAACTATCAGATCGGCGAAAAAATATCATTGCGTTTAGACATACATGCCCGCGACGGCGTATGGACGCTAAAGGGTGATGGCACTGAAGAAAAGCTAAAAGGTACGGCAGATATCAATATAGGTGGAACATATAAGTTCTCTAAATATTTAACCTTCTTCGCCAATTTGAATAACTTAGCAAGCATCAAGTACCAGCAATATTATCGCTACCCAGGCTATGGGTTTAACGGTATGGTCGGGGCAATTTTAACTTATTGATAGCGTGCTACAACATTTTGGAGAACATATAAGCGAACTACTTTTCCGTCACGAATGCGTGATAGTGCCCGGTTTTGGCGCATTTATAGGAAATGAGCGTTCTGCTTGGCAAGATAAATTCTCGAAAAGCTTTCACCCGCCTACTAAGAAGATCTCCTTCAATAGAGCATTGACCGAAAGCGATGGTTTATTAGCCGCTTTTATTGCTGATAAGCAAGGTTTAGACCACCCAGCAGCGCTACTAGAGATACGCAAAGTAGTTGCTCATGTGAACAACAAGCTATTGGTAGAAAAGTCAATGGTGAGCATTCCTGAGGTAGGTAGATTCTACGTGAACAGCGATGAGAAGATCATTTTTGTGGCTGAATTCCGCAAGAACTTCTCCATGAAAGCCTTTGGCCTTGCACCTGTTACTTATCAACCAGCAAGCTTTAAAGCGGAAGAGCTTCAAGAAGACCTACCGCTAATTAAAGAAGAAACGGAAGTAAGCAAAGTAGTAGCTGTTGAGCTAGAAGAAGCTACTGTAGTAGCTCCTAAAGAAAAGAAGAAACGTGGTTATGGTTGGATGTTAGCAGCAGCGGCTATTGTTGGTCTATTGCTAGCCAATCAGTTTGTTTTCAAGATAAGCCCTAGCGATATGAACATACAGCAGTTCAATCTATTTGATAGCATAACACTGTTCCCTAGTTCTGGCGACCCTATTATCATTACAGATACAGAAAGTACTTCTGAAGAGGAAGTTATTGCTGACACCAATACAGACGCAGCTTCTCTAGAAGAAGTAGTTGAACCAATTGCAGAGCCTGTTATACCAAGACCTTGGGAAAGCTTTGAAGAAATAACCCTACTGAATGATGTAGGTCGTGAGCAGGGCTTTTATGTGGTTATAGGTTCCTTTAGTAAGAAAAAATATGCCGACCGCCTACAGCGTAAAGCTACCAATGCCTCCTACCCTACTACACAGATACCCGCCAGCAATGGTATGATACGCGTGGCTCTAGAACTTCCTACCGAAGACGCTGCCACCGTTAAGGAACAGCTAGCCGATATACAGGCATCCATCGAGCCAGGTGCTTGGTTGGTTTATAATAGACTTTAGTAGTCGACACTTAATGTATTAAAGAAGCGCAGGCCATGCGATCTGATGGCAGCTGTCTAGCCTCGAGCGTAGAGCGCTTCAGAGCGCTTGGTCTTTTGGTTTCGTTTTCTATCAAGAGAAAAGGAAGAAAGCTACACTATAGAGTATTATCAACTAAAAGCACCTAACTAAGTACGTTCTAATGGATCTTTCTAAATAGTTAAACCATACCAACGAATGAGCACATTGGTAGTGTCTTTAAACCCAGCACAACCTCTAATTCATTAACTTCACATCATGAGTTTACTGATAAAGAACATCAAGCAACTTTGGATGGTAGATGAGCGTCCAACTGCTTTTAGGCGGGGTATAGAAATGGCCCAAGTAAATATGATAGAAAATGCTTACTTACTTAGCGTCGACGGTAAAATAGCCAGCTATGGAGCCATGATAGATTCCCCATTAACCGCTGATAAAATCATTAATGCAACTGGTAAAATGGTCTTCCCTAGCTTTTGTGACTCACATACACACTTGGTTTTTGCCGCTACAAGGGAAGAGGAGTTCGTAGACAGAATAAAAGGAGCAACTTATGCAGAGATAGCTGAAAAAGGGGGCGGCATACTTAATTCTGCCCATCGCCTTTGCGACAAGCCTGAGGATGAGTTGTACAACGATGCTTTTACTCGCTTGCAAGAGATAAAAGCATATGGAACTGGTGCAGTTGAAATAAAAAGCGGCTATGGGCTTACAGTAGATGGTGAATTGAAAATACTGAGAGTAATAAAACGCCTAAAGGAGTCCTCTACTATTCCAATTAAAGCTACCTTTTTGGGGGCTCATGCACTACCATTAGCATATAAAAACGATAGAGCAGCTTACATAAAGCTTATAACGGATGAAATGCTTCCCAAAATAGCGGAAGAAGGGCTTGCTGACTATATCGATGTGTTCTGCGAAACGAATTACTTTACTGTTGATGAAATGGAAGTAGTGCTAAAAGCTGGTACAACATATGGGATAAGACCAAAAGTGCACGTAAATCAGTTTACAAGTATTGGAGGTATTCAGGCCGCAATAAAGCACAAGGCATTATCCGTTGATCATTTAGAGGAAATGACCTCAGCAGATATACTTGCACTAAAAGGTTCATCTACAATGGCTACGCTTCTACCTTCTTGTTCTTTCTTCTTGGGTATTCCCTTTGGTCCGGCCCGAAAAATGATAAGCAATGACCTAGCTATAGCACTTGCTAGCGATTATAATCCAGGTTCTACTCCTTCTGGTAATTTAACTTTTGTCTGGTCTTTAGCTTGTATAAAAATGAAGCTACTCCCTCAAGAAGCTTTGTGCGCACTTACTCAAAATGCAGCATACGCTATGGGCTTAGAGAATGAAATGGGCACTATAACTATCGGGAAGCGGGCAAACCTTATAATTACTAAACCAATGGACAGTTTAGCACGAGTACCGTATAGCTTTGGTTCCGACATGATAGATGCCGTATTAGTGGATGGTAAAGAGAACAATTAACAACCTGTTCAGTTTTGCAACCTAGGTGTTTTTTTGTATTTTTACAACTTAACAAAACTATATTCCAATGTTAAAAGAGTCGCGTACTAAAACCTATGAAACCTTAGCTCAATCTGCTATTGAAATGCTCCAGCGAATGGGATATGATGATATTAGAGCTGAGTGGGGTGACTTAGAAGTACCAACTGCATTAACAAATCAAGCAACTAAGGAACAGTTCATTCCTGATATTACTGCAGTTAAGCATGGTGTTAAGCACTACTTTGAAATTGCTGACAGACCTGAGAATGAAAGAAAGTTAGTTGGTAAGTGGAAATTGTTAAGTGTTATTAGTGCTATGAAGCATGGTGGCTTCAAAGTACTTACACCAAAAGGAACAATTACCTACACGCAGAAGTTGTTGAGCGATCATAATATTGAAGCTCCCATTCTACGTTTGAACTAGGTTAAGACATACATCATGAAGAAAAAAACCTGTGCTTAGGCATGGGTTTTTTTATGCACCGACTACAAAAGTATTTGACGATAAAATAGGTCACTCTAATTGTAGAAGCCATCAATTTGCAATAACTTGACCACTACCATGAATGTACTGCTTCTTTACCCTGAAATGCCTGATACCTTTTATGCCATGAGGCATTTTATGGATGTAGTAGGTAAAAAGGCAGCTTACCCTCCTCTAGGTCTACTCACTATTGCACCTCTGTTACCAAACGAATGGAACAAAAAGCTAGTAGACCTCAACTTACAGCCATTACAACAGAAAGATCTAGACTGGGCAGACTTTGTATTCTTATCAGCTATGAATGTTCAAGAACATTCTGTTCGCGAGGTCATAGATGCGTGTAAACGCAATGGGGTCAAAATAGTAGCAGGAGGATCATTATTCACACATGAGTATGAACGCTTTCCCCAAGTAGACCATTTTGTTCTTAATGAAGCTGAGATCACCTTACCATGGTTTATTGAAGACTTAAGTAAAGGAGAGCCAAAGCCAATCTATCAAACCGATCAATTTGCGGATGTAGAAAGATCGCCTTTACCAGCTTTTGAGTTAGCTAACCTAGATGAGTATCTATACGCAATAGTTCAGTATTCTAGAGGTTGCCCCTACCGATGCGATTTTTGTGATGTAACGGCACTATTTGGTCGCCGACCTAGGGTTAAGACTTCTGACCAAATAATTGGCGAATTAGATAAGATAAACGGGTTGAGCAACATCCAACTTGTACTATTTGCAGACGATAATCTTATTGGCAACAAGCGTGTACTAAAAGAGGACTTACTACCAGCCCTAATAGCTTGGAGGAAAGCCAAGCAACCTTCCTTCTTCTTTGCCACCCAGCTAACAATAAATCTTGCTGATGATGATGAACTTATGCAGCTTCTTATTGATGCTGGATTCCGTCATATATTCATTGGTATTGAAACACCTGATGAAGCTAGCCTAAAAGTTTCGCTCAAGAACCAGAACCTTAAGCGAGATATGATGCACAACATTCGTAAGATACACGAGAAAGGGTTCATCATATCTGGTGGATTCATAGTAGGGTTTGATACGGATACACCTGATATATTTCAAAAGCAGATAGATTTCATTCAAGAAAGCGGTATACCACTACCTATAGTTAACGTATTAAAAGCTCCGCCAGGCACCGAGTTGTACGAAAGGATGAAGAAAGAGAATAGACTCTCAAAGCCTTTTGCCTTTGCTGAGGGCGATACCAATATCGTTCCTGTAATGGGCGAAAGAGAACTGTTTAATGGCTTTAAAAAGGTAACCGAGGGCATTTACTCCCCTGAAAGATCAATGCAGCGGATCTTACATTTCTTTACTACTTATCGCTTCCCTAAAACTGAAACTGTTATACCAGCAAGTTTCCGACTTAGCGATATAAAAATTGTGCTTAGGGTTATTTGGGCTCTTGGCATCAAGGATAGAGATCGTAAATATTTTTGGAAGCTGATCATTTGGACGATCAAGCATAACCGCAAACTGATAGACAAAGCCTTCTTTTATGGTATAATGCTTCACCAGATGCATCAAACACATCAAACCATATTGTAACAAGTAAACTATGAATTAAGCCAACTACGAACAAAAGTGAAAAAGCAGAAGAAAATTGCTGTGTAGATCGCGTTTGTTCAAGCTTAAAATAAAAACCCCACTCCTATTATGAAGTGGGGCTTGTGTAGCTACCGTAGCCACCGGTTGTACAAATTTACAAGATCTGGAGGAAAGCAATTCAATAGATGGTTTAACTTTATGGCAAACACCTTTACATGACCTTACAGCAGTTAGAATATGTGGTGGCATTAGCTGATCATAGGCATTTTGTTAGAGCAGCAGAAAGCTGCCACATTACGCAGCCTACACTTACTATGCAGCTAAAAAAGCTAGAAGACGAAATTGGGTTTCAATTATTCGACCGTACAAAAAAGCCAATAGAACTAACTCCCACCGGTGAACTAGTGGTGATGAAAGCTCGTGAAATATTACGAGAAACAATTTTACTTAAAGATCTTGTAATTCAGGAGCGCGATAGTTTAAAGGGTGAATTTCGCATTGGCGTTATTCCTACTGTAGCTCCATACCTTGTTCCTCGTTTCCTTAATACATTCGTAAAACAAAACCCAAATACGCAACTTATAATTCAAGAGCTGCAAACACATGAAATTGTACAAGCACTAAAAAGCGACCAATTAGATATTGGTATAGCAGCTACACCATTAGAAGAGCGAAATATAAGAGAGTTAGCATTATACTATGAACCATTTCTGCTATATGGATTTGAAGGTCATCATAGTTTAACTAAGGAAGAGGTAGAAGTAGATAACCTTGCAACCAACGACCTCCTACTGTTAAGCCAAGGGCATTGCTTTCGCGAACAGGCACTAGCAGTATGTAACGATGCGCAACAAGGAAAAGAGAAGCGTGGGTTTCATTACGAAAGTGGCTCAATAGAAGCATTAACTGCTTTAGTAGATCAGCAAATGGGCATTACTCTTGTACCAGAGCTGGCGATAACGAAACAGATCAAAAAAGTAAATATAAGGCGGTTCAAAGCACCAGAACCAAGTAGAGAGATCAGCTTAGTAGTTTTAAATAGTTTTGCGAAAGAGCAATTGTTAACTGCGCTACATGAGAGTATTCTGGCAGTAGTTCCATCTACACTTAAAACTAAAAAATTACCTATTAGGGTAAGCTGGAGATAACATTTAGCTACCAATTAACAACGATAGGCTTCTAAAAATGCCATCTTTGATACATGAATATTTTCAAAGGCACTTTCAATCATACTAAGAACGGACAATCGCTTTTACCCTTACTCAGTGTGCAGTTCATTTTCTCTTTGGGACTTAGTATAGCTCTACCTTTCCTCATTTTTTTAGTTGTTCGTTTTAAAGGAAATGAACTTTTATATGGTTTTCTTGGAGCTACCTATTCCGCCTTTCAATTTATCGGTTCGCCCATGATAGGTAGATGGTCAGACAATATTGGCCGTAGAAAAGCACTATTGTATTCTCAAGCAGGTACAGCTTTTGCATGGCTTATTTTCCTTATCGCCTTATTCGTTCCTATTACTGACCTATTTGAAACGACTTTACCTAGTGGTAGCACACTTATTTTCACCATCCCATTGTTGCTTTTATTCTTAGCTCGTGGTTTTGATGGATTAACTGGTGGCAACATCTCAGTAGCCAACGCCTACTTAGCAGATATAACTACAGATAAGCACCGCAAGTCCAACTTCGGGCTAATGGGTTCTGCCATGAATCTTGGTTTCATTTTAGGCCCCGCCCTTGCTGGATTACTAGGTAGTACGCCTTTAGAAGAAATAGTACCTGTATCATTAACGCTGATGGTTTCACTAGCTGGCCTGGCATTTATCTATTTCGGACTGAAAGAACCCGTAAGCCCTTGCAAAAAGTACATTACAACAGAAGCCGACCACACCAACAAAATACTGAACCTTGAACTAAAGGACTGTATTGAAAGTGCCCAGCCTAAAACATTAAGTATTAGGGAAACCTTTGCCCTACCTATAGTACCACTAATGGTAGTGCTTTATTTCCTCATCTTTTTAGGCTTCAACTTCTTCTACGTCTCCTTTCCCTTAATGGCTACACAACTATTGATGTGGGATGTTACCACACTAGGTCTGTTCTTCTCTACTATGGCATTCTTGTTAATATGCGTTCAAGGCCCACTGCTCAACTACCTTTCCAGCCGAGTGGCCGATAAAACCTTGATGCTTGTAGGCAGTGCTTTATTGGTGATTTTCTTTTTCACCTTAGTCCTAGCCGACCAGTCGGTCATATTCTATTCTATAGGGTTATTCGCCTTAGGTAATGGTTTATTATGGCCTTCATTTAGTAGCTACTTGAGTCAAATAGCTGGCCCCAAACAACAAGGAGCAGTGCAAGGCGTAGCCCAAAGCGCTGGAAGCCTAGCAGCAATAGTAGGACTACTTGGTGGGGGAATTGTATACAGCTACGTGGGTAAAGAAGTGTTTATGATAGCGGGAAGTATACTGGCCTTAGTATTTATTGTGATCGCTCTGCGATTGAGATCACTTGATAACTTAAATGACTAGATAGCTTGCAGTATTAAATATGTATTGGCAGTCTCTATTTCTAAAAAAAGAATAAGAAGATAGGAGATAAGACTATTTAAAGATCAAGATCAAAAAAATCAGGAATACAACTGGTTGAAATAGCAGCATTAACACCCACAATACAAAATGGGCAGACCCCATAATATCCCCAAAACGTTTGTCATCAGTAATAAGCTCTACTTCACCATAACCCAATTCGGCAAAGTTATTTGATAAGCTAGCCCTAGCTACTTTCCAGTTTAAGTATTGTCCTTCCATTATTCGCTCTCCTTTTATTCTCTTCGTTCCTTGTGAATAAAAAACTAAGCGAATAAGAAATGTAACAATACTCGATAAAACGCTAAATAGCCCAAATCCACTCGGGCTACTGCTCTTCTTATACAGCACAAATAACTCTAGGTACAGCTCTCCCGTTAGCTCTTCGCTATTGTAGGTATGGCTGCTACCGTCATTCTGGGTTATCTGTAAGCTTTGTTTTGTTATTAATAGCTCTGTTACTTCACTGCGCATTCGTTTACGCAAGCTTATTACGCTATTCAAAGCAAACACACCAAGTAACGCTACTATCCAAACCGACCAACCCAATGCAATAGCCGTGAGCACAAAACCTACCTGCAAACCTATAAGCAGCTTAGCTACCTGATAATTTTCTGGAATACGGATAAGATGAAGGCTATCCATAACAACTACATAACCCCAAAAACACAGGGATGTGACATAAATATGACTTTACTAAAGTGGAAATAGGCAAAACTGCCTATTCAGCGGCTAACTCTCTAAGAGATCAGCCTCCTATTTGGCGGCGAAGAGTTTCTATCTGGTTTTCCCAAAGGTTCTGTTCCTCTTCCTCATCACCCTCATCACAAAAATCAGTAATGGTCAAAATAGTATCGTTACTAACTTCTGCTTTGCTAATGCGGAACTCAAAATATTCATCCTCCGCCTGATAATCCCAGCGGTATCTGATATACACATCCTCCTCATGATCAACTATATAGGCTATATCATCAGAGCCGTGCCAAGTGAAGGTAACGTCATCTTGATTTACATCCACAGCCTCAGCAAACCACTGGGTAAGTCCCGCAGGAGTAGTTAAGAAATTATATAATATCGCTGGCGATGAGCGAACCTTTAGCTCTAATTTAAATTGTACTCTCTTAATTGGCATTCTTTATCCTAATTTTGCGTTGGAATATAGATAACTTTTAAGGAAAACAAAAAAAACCTTACCAAAGTGAACTTTATTTCTCAATATTTCCTTACTTTGATATCGAACAAAAAGTAAAAACAATAGAAGCACGTCTACATTAGCCCCCTATTTTATTGATGTATATGTAAGCAATGCCAATTTGTGCAATGCTTTTTGTTGTGTAATGCTATAAAAAACCTACGCAATATATGAGACAGTTAAAGATCACCAAGTCGATCACGAATCGCGAAAGTGCCTCTCTTGAAAAGTATTTGCAAGAGATAGGTAAGGTAGACCTTATTAATTCTGAACAGGAAGTACAGTTGGCTGAACGCATACTTGCGGGCGACGACGTTGCTTTAGAGAAGTTGGTAAAGGCTAACCTTCGTTTCGTAGTCTCGGTATCTAAACAATACCAAAACCAGGGCCTAAGTTTGCCCGACCTTATTAATGAAGGGAACATTGGCTTGATAAAAGCAGCCTCTAAGTTCGATCATACTAAAGGGTTCAAATTCATCTCTTACGCCGTATGGTGGATACGCCAGAGCATTTTACAAGCATTGGCCGAGCAAGCGCGCATCATCCGCCTGCCGCTGAACAAGGTGGGAACTTTGAGCAAGATAAATAAGACCTTTAGTGCCTTAGAGCAAGAATTTGAGCGCGAGCCCACAGCTGATGAATTGGCTGAGGTGCTAGAACTGACCAAGTCGGATGTATCAGACACCATGCGTGTTTCGGGCCGCCACGTATCAATGGATGCGCCTTTCCAAGATGGGGAAGCCAACTCGCTGATAGATGTATTGGAGAATACCGATACCCCAATGGCAGATGCTTATTTAGACAATGTAGAATCGCTACACGTAGAATTGGCAGATTGCTTGGATTGCTTGACCGATCGCCAAAAAAAGATCATCATCATGTACTTCGGTATAGGGATGGATAATAGCATGAGCTTAGAAGATATTGGCGTAAAGTTCAGCTTAACACGCGAGCGCGTTCGTCAAATAAAAGATAAGGCACTTAATCGCCTACGTTCGGCTTCACAGAACACATTACTGAAGGCGTATTTGTAAGAAGTTAAGACCAAGACTAACAGCGCCTTCTTCCAATGTGGAGAAGGCGCTGTTTTTTGTTACCCTTCTTAAACCTACATTTGTATTTCATTATTTAAGACAACAGCATGAGTTTCGAGGTAAACGGAAAACTAATAGAGAAATTTGACACCCAACAAGTAAGCGAAAAGTTTCGCAAGCGCGAGTTTGTATTGGAAGTGGTAGACAAAAACCCACAGTACACGGAGTCGGTAAAATTTCAATTACTACAGGATAAAAGCGACCTGCTTGATAACTTTAATGTAGGCGATGAAATGACGGTTCACTTCAACCTAAAAGGCCGTAAATGGGAAAAGAACGGGCAAACTAGCTACTTTACCAATCTAGATGCTTGGCGTTTAGAGAAAGTAAGCGCAGGTGGTGGCGATGCAGGCATGAACCAAGAGCCACCCGTAGACTCCTACAGCGCTGGTGATGCCCCAGCCGACGATAACGATTATAGCGACGACCTACCCTTTTAAGTTTGCATAGAGTTACTGACCATATTGCAGGGCATTTTCATTTGTTCCTGAGGCAGCTTGATGCGCCTACCTATACGGCACCAATGGAAGAGTATAATGGCTCTACCCTTGGTCAGCAGACCCGCCATGCCATTGAGTTTATGCAATGCCTCGCAGATACTAAAGATGGGCTGGTATGTTATGATCATCGCGCTAGAGATACCCGAATAGAAGAGGACCCATTATTTGCCAGTGAGCACCTAGCCAATGTTGCAGAGCGACTAAGCCAATTAAATTTGGACGAGAAAGTGAGCCTAAAAGCCCACTACGACCATATTGGTAATGTGCCCTATTTGGCACACAGCACCATTGGTAGGGAGTTGGTTCATGTAATTGAACATGCTATCCATCATTTGGCCTTGCTTAAAATTGGATTGAGGCGTGTTGCTCCACAGGTAGAACTACCTGCCGATTTTGGCATTGCCCCTAGTACCATACAGCACCAAAGCAAATGTGCACCGTAAGCTATTTACCAAAGGGTGAGGGCAATTACATCCTTACCAGTAACCGTGATGAAAGCCCCCTACGCGAAACCTTACCAGGCGAATGGCATGGCGATGTATGGTATCCCAAAGATGCCGTGGCGGGTGGCACTTGGATAGTGGCGCACCGCAATGGCACGCTCATTTGTTTATTGAATGGGGCCTTTGTACGCCATAAACGTAACCTACCCTACCGCCGTAGCCGAGGCACTATTCCCTTAGAGTTGATTGAAGAAGAGGACATTAAGCACACTTTCCAGCAACTGGACTTACATAAAATAGAACCCTTCACCTTAGTAGTATATCAAAATGGTGATCTGCACGACCTACGCTGGGATGAGGAACAAAAGCATGTAAAGACCTTAGATGCAAGCATTCCACACATCTGGTCATCAGCACCCTTGTACGATAAGCACATGCAAGAAACGCGAGAGTATTGGTTTGCCGAATGGCAGAAAGAAACCGAAGAATACACCGCCGAAAACATACTCCATTTCCACCGACACGCTGGCGACGGAGACCCCTTTACCGATGTATGCATGAACCGAATCAAAAAAATACACACCGTTAGTATTACCTCTTTAGAAAAAATC
>CAYGTK010000102.1:1279-14633 GCA_964352775.1 uncultured Chitinophagaceae bacterium | reverse complement strand
ATTACAGTAGCGACACCGTTCTTAAGTACATTGCCTAGTTGGAACGAGGCTACTAGTTTTTTTATCAGCTTTTGGATGTCGTATATCAAGGTTTTCAGATCATCTCTATCGGCAAACTCCACATCCTCTTCAGCAAAGTCCAGTTCTAGCTCTATCATACTAGCAAAGTGGATGAGCTTGTCACGTAGCTCCTTTATCTGGTCGCTAAACCCACCCCGCATTTGCTGCATGGCTAGTTGATGCGATGCTTTGGAATCGGATGCTATCAGGTCGCCCACCGCTTCTGCTTGCGATAGGTCGAACCTACCGTTAAGGAATGCCCGTAGGGTAAATTCACCTGGCTTAGCCGTTCTAGCTCCCTTACGGATGAATAGTTCAATTATCTGTTGAATAATGTAGGGGGAACCGTGGCACGATACCTCTACCACATTTTCTTTAGTGAATGAGTGTGGCCCTTTAAATAGAGATACCACTACTTCATCTACTATGGTATCGCCATCTTTAATAGTACCGAAATGCAGGGTGTGGCTGGCTTGTTTTTCTAACTTTTTACCAAAGAACACCTCATCGGTCATTGCAATAGCCTGAGGACCTGAAAGACGAACAACACCTATTGCCCCAACTCCAGCGGGGGTGGATAATGCTATAATTGTATCGGTACCAGTAGGGGAAAAGTTCATGCCTCAAATTTAAGGGCTTAATCTTATAACTTTACCCCCATGAAAGTATTAATGGTATGCCTTGGAAACATATGTAGATCACCATTGGCAGAAGGCATTTTGAAGCATAAAGCGAAAGAAAAGGGACTGGATTGGGTAGTGGAAAGTGCCGGTACTGGCGCATGGCATATTGATGAAAAACCTGATAGGCGTTCCATGAAAGAAGCAAAGAAGAATGGAATTGATATTAGCGACCAACGGGCTAAGCAATTTTCTACCTACGACTTTGAGGTGTATGACACCATCTACGTAATGGACAGCAGTAACTATCGCGATGTGATAAAGCAAGCTACATCGGCCGAAGAAGAAGCCAAGGTGAAATTGATAATGAATGAACTATATCCTGATGAGAACAGGGCAGTACCCGACCCTTACTGGGATACGGATGGCTTTAGTAAGGTATACCAAATGTTGGATGAGGCTTGTGATAGGATAATTAGCAAATACGATAGTAGTAAGTTCTAAGTGATAAGTTTCTTTTCGATTTCAAATACCCCCTCATGTCATGCTGAACTTGTTTCAGGACCTCACGAAAGAAAGATGTGCGGAACGTGACGTGCAGTGCGCCAGATACTGAAACAAGTTCAGCATGACATTTTTTTCACTGGCACATTGGCTAATTGACCAATTGGCTAATTATCCCGTCATTTGCACATTACGAATTCATAAATTCAAGAGTTAAGTGAAGATCAAGGCATCAACCCCTAAAGGCATGCGCGATTTTGGTTCTGCGGAGCTAAAGAAGCGCAACTACATATTCAACACCATAAAGCAGGTGTTTGAAAAATATGGCTATCAACCTATTGAAACGCCTACTATGGAGAACCTAGAAACCCTTACGGGGAAGTATGGTGAGGAGGGTGATAAACTTTTATTCAAAGTACTTAACTCGGGTGACTATCTATCTAAAGCAGATAAAAAAGCTTTGAGTGAATTAGACTCTTCTACGCTATCAAGAAGTATCTCGGAGAAAGGCCTTCGTTACGACCTTACCATTCCTTTTGCCCGCTACGTAGTGCAGCATCAAAACGAATTGACCTTTCCTTTTAAGCGTTACCAAATACAACCAGTTTGGCGGGCCGATAGGCCGCAGAAGGGGCGTTATCGTGAATTCTACCAATGTGATGCGGATGTTATTGGTAGTAAAGGTTTATTGAATGAAGTGGAGTTGATTTTGATTTATGATGAGGTGTTTAAGAAATTGGGGCTTGACGTTGAGATAAAATTTAATCATCGGAGAGCATTGTACAGAGTTGCAGAATTAGCAGAGGAAGACCTTCATGATAGAATGGAAGAATATCAAAAGAGCCCTGAGGCTGACTCAGCAAATAAGAGGGCAATAGCTCACACAACAGTTTCATTACGTGCACTTAAAGAAATGATTCCAATAATCGATAAACACGATAAAATTGGAACAGAAAAAGTCCTTTCGGAAATAAGCCAGAAGTTTGGGAACCGTACCTCAATGCGAATAAGTAAGTTCTTAAATTTTTCTGGTAGTGTCGAAGAGACAATTACATTCTACAAGAAAATCATTCTATCTGAACAAAAGAGTGATAAAGGCAGGGAATATGTAATGGATACAATCTCCCAAATTGAAAGAATAGCAAGCTACGTATCGGGCAGAATGCAAAATGTATTAACATTTGATCTCAAACTTGCCCGTGGCCTCGATTACTACACAGGTACCATATTCGAAGTAGTGGCCAAAGATGCCAAAATGGGTAGCATAGGTGGAGGTGGTAGATATGATGACCTTACGGGAATTTTCGGCTTACAGAACATGTCGGGTGTAGGTATCTCCTTTGGGGTGGAACGTATATATGATGTGATGGAAGAATTGGGGTTGTTTAACCAACTAGACCTTAACACATCTACTACCAAAATACTCTTCCTCAACTTTGGTGGTGAAGCAGAGCGGGTAGCCTTTAAATATGTACAGCAAATACGGGAGAAAGGTATTGCAGCAGAGATATTTCCCAGCAACGACAAGTTCAAAAAACAAATGAAATATGCTGACCAGAAGCAGATACCTTTTGTAGCCTTTATTGGCGAAGAAGAGGTAAAAACAGGACAGATACCAGTTAAGATAATGACTACAGGTGATCAACAACCTTATACATTTGACCAAGTACTAGACCTTCTACAGCATGACTAAACCAGTACACCAAATAACCCTGAACCACCTTGCCGTAGACGACCTTCGCAAAGTGTTGAACGATTCCTTCAACTTAGTTCTGGCTCCCGAGGTAATAGAAAAGGTAAAACGTAACCGTGCTTTCTTAGAGCAGAAAATGGCAGAACCAGATGCTACCATTTATGGAGTTAATACTGGTTTTGGCTCATTATGTAACGTACAGATAAGTAATGACCAGCTCGACCAATTGCAGCACAACCTTATTATGTCGCATGCCTGTGGTATGGGCGATGAAGTGATGCCCGAGGTGGTAAGGCTGATGATGATATTGAAGATAAAGGGATTATCGCAAGGCTATTCGGCTATCCGCATAGAAACATTACAGCGACTAGTAGACCTCTACAATCATGAAATATGGCCTGTGATATGGGAAGTAGGTTCCCTGGGTGCATCGGGCGATTTGGCTCCATTAGCGCACATGAGCATGCCGCTTATAGGTATGGGAGAAGTACGCTATAAAGGGGTGAAAAGACCTACTACCGAAGTATTGGCAGAGCTGGGTCTTGAGCCTATTCAATTGAAAGCTAAAGAAGGCTTAGCGCTAATTAATGGCACCCAATTTATGAGTGGCTGGGGAAGCTGGAACATCCTAGAATCTAAACGAGTAAGCAAGTTGGCCGATTTTACCGCAGCCTGCTCTATAGATGCCTTCAATTGCCAGTACGAGCCCTATGAAGATGCTATACAACAGATACGTCCCCATCAAGGGCAAATAGATACGGCTACCAACATTAGAAGATTTTTAGCCGATAGCGAAATAGCAGGCCGCTCTAAATACAACGTGCAAGACCCTTACAGCTTCCGTTGCGTACCACAGGTGCATGGTGCTACCAAAGGGGTAATACAGCATGTGGAGCAAATATTTGAAACAGAACTGAATTCGGTTACCGATAATCCATTGGTATTTGAAGAAGAAAATGCCGTGTATTCTGGTGGTAACTTCCACGGCCAGCCCTTGGCTATGTCCATAGATTATTTGGGCATTGGTATGGCAGAACTAGCAAGTATATCTGAACGAAGGACCTTCCAACTCATTTCGGGCAAGCGCGACCTTCCCCCATTCCTCATTCACAATTCAGGATTGAACAGTGGATTGATGATACCGCAATACACCGCAGCATCAATAGTAAGCATGAATAAACAGTTGGCTACCCCAGCTAGTGTAGACACCATTACCAGCAGCGATGGGCAAGAAGACCACGTAAGTATGGGAGCCAATGCAGCTGTGAAGTGCTACAAAATAGTTTACAACATTGAAAAGGTGCTAGCTATTGAATTCATGACCGCTATGCAAGCATTAGACATGCGATCGCCATTGAAAAGCTCATCGCAAATTGAAGCCGTAAGAGCTGATTATAGAAAACACGTACCCTTTTTAGAGCAAGACCGCATTTTGTATAATGACATTCAAAAAACGGTGGATTTTATGCGGACGTTAAAGCTTTAACAGAAACTGTAAATACCACTATGCAGCCTTTCCACCCATCAACCTATCCCGCTTATAAGCTAACCATCGCTTAATATTCACTCCAGCTACATTCTTCCATTTGCTCCATTCTGGGTAAATACTTTCTAGTAATTCCAGTTTTTCCTTTTTATCTAAAGCCATTACCCACCTATTTACAAACCGAAGTATATCTGCCGATTGCTCGTCCAATCGCTCCATTTGTTTAAGCTTACGGTAGGTGGAACGGTGGAGATATTCCAGTAACTGTAGCTCCTCTAATTCTAGTTGCGAAAGTAGTTGTAGCAGCAAGGCTGTGTGTAATACATTCTGGTGGTTTTTGGCCCTATCATGGTTCAGTATTTTATTTACTCGATCTATGGTTTCCTCGTAATAGCCATTTTCAAAATAGATATTAGCTGCAAGAATATACAGGTGAAAGAGTAACACCACATCCATCTTCCCAGCAAAACGATCGATCTCTTCATCAGAGCGAGAAATAGTATCAAATCCCAGTTCAGGGTCTCCACTAGCGCGACTTAACACTAGTTCCAGAATATAACTATGCACAAATATCTTGGTCTCCGACTCTATGGTCATAAAGTTCTTAGGGTACATTTTTCCGATGTTGCGGAATCGATGTATCAAGTCTTTGGCCTCATCAAATTTACCTGTTGCCATGGCAGCATTGGTCATATTGTTAATGGCCTTTATGTGCTCCGCCAATAGATTCTTGCTCTTACCTGGATTTTCTTCAATAGCCTCTAGCATTCGTTTCCGATACTCATAGGTCTTCTCTGGGTTAAGCATAAGGTTGTTATACTGCGCATGTATGTTGTAGAAATGCAGCTTAGCCTTAAAGCTTTTGAGTTTATTTTCATCTTTTAGGTACGGACTCTTCATCAACTTCTTGATGTAGGCTGGGTCCATTCTATCCTTTCGATACATGTAGTAATGCCTAAATAGCTTTGCTTCAATACCACGAATGGTTATTAACTCCTCCAACTGCTCCAGCAGATCTTCATACTCTTTTGTAAGGGCTTCTATCTCTTTATCATCTACCCCTTTGTAGAATTTAGCCGCCATTAGCTGTAGCTCATTTCCCAGAAGCACAACAACCCCTTCATGCAAGTCATTCTCACCTGCTATACTTTTTGCCTTCTTTAACTTCTTAAGACATTGATCGTAAAGCTGCTTCTCCATCAGCAAGTCTACATCCTGCATTAAACCCACCAATTGCGATTCCACACTTTTATCAGCATGGTATTGCCGCATAGCTTTTAGAATAGACTCATACAGATGATTCTTGGTTACCGTCAACTGATCTACAAAACGGGCCTTTTTAAAGCGTTTTTTGATAACCTCTTCATCATAAGTTGGTTGCTTTGAGATGGCATCAAACAATTGAAGTAATACACTATCGCTTCTATTCCCCTTGGCATATAGTGAATAATAACGCTTTTCAGAGCGGCTCAAGTTCTGTATAAGCTGGTGTAGATGTTCCATAGGGTAAAGTTAAGCCATGTATATCAGAGTTAGAAAATTATTTAAATATCGAATTAAGTAATTGATTTTCAAATACTTAAACAGTATTAAAACTAAAAAGAAACTTAATTAAGCTTCTTTTTTGGTAAAGAAAAAAGTTAATAAGAAGGCTATACTTGTGTTGCAGCAAGGAAATGGCTGTCTACGGAATCAAAAATTACAGAACGCTAGATAAATTTAATGACATGGGCTACTTAAACAAAAAAGAATCACACTATCTAAAAAGTGTTAAAGAAAAAGTGCGGGCACTCAACCATCCTTTACGCCAATCGATACTGAAAACTATCAATGATAGTGAAAACCGCATGAATGTCACAGATCTTTATCGCCGTTTGAAATTAGAGCAATCAGTTGCTTCTCAACAGCTGGCTATTCTTCGCAAGCAGGGCTTTGTGGAAACACAACGCGAAGGAAAAGTTATATGGTACAGCGTGAACCACGACGAAATTGATGGCTTCTTAGATAAATGCAGAGGCATTATGGAAGAAGCAGTATTGGTAGTATAAAACCAATACACCCTCATAAAAGCGCCGTCAAAAAAGCCGGACCACTTCATTGCTGGTTCGGCTTTTTCTTTTTGGCATTACCTTTGCAACTCTATAGTTAAATGATACTGCCATGAGAAACTTTATAATAGGTATTATAGCACTATTTATAGCAACGTCGTGCGAAACAGAATGCCAAACCTGCACCACCTTCGGGGTAGAAGAAACAATTTGTGAAAGCGATTTCTCTACCAACCAAGAATATCAAGACGCTATAGCTAGCGCAGAAACGCAAGGCTTCTGTAACGCAAACTAAGAAAAGATTAAAGTGCCTTTTTGTAGATAGCCAAGAAGTCTTCTCTTACTACTGGTTTAGGATTATTTGGATGGGCAAAATCAGCCACTGCCAAGTCTGATAGCGTATCTAAGTGCTCTGCCTTAACCCCTTCTAGACCAAGTGTTTTCGGTAAACCCAGCTTATCGTTCAGTTCGAACAAGGCACTTATCACCGTATCTCCATTACCACCTTTGCGGCCCATAGCCGCAGCTATATTCTCAAAGTACGGCTCAAAGCCAGCTATGTTGAATTCCATACCATACGGTATCATAATAGCATTACCCAAACCGTGATGCATATCCAACAGTGTAGACAAAGGATGTGCAAGTGAATGAACCACTCCTAGGCCCTTCTGAAAGGCTATAGCACCCATCATAGAAGCCATAAGCATTGCTGCTCTCGATCTAGGTGTATTGTCTTTTACCGCAGCCTCAATATTATCTGCTATCATGGCAATACCCTTTAAGGCTATTCCCTCACACATGGGGTTGTAGTTCTTAGCTACATAGGCTTCCATGTTGTGCGTCATAGCATCCATACCAGTTGCAGCGGTAACAAATGGCGGCAAACCATAGGTAAGTTCAGGGTCGGCAAACACCATCTTTGCCATCAACTTTGGGCTGAATAGTATCCGCTTCTTTTTACTCTCGTCTTCAGAAATAATCGCACTTCTGCCCACTTCACTTCCTGTACCTGATGTGGTAGGAACGGTCACAAAAAATGGAACTCCATTAGTTACATACTTATCACCACCAATAAGGTCATCGTACTTGAACAGATCTTCACGATGCTCAATTCGTAACACAATAGCTCTAGCAACATCTAATGCCGCTCCTCCGCCAACACCAACTATGCAATCAGCCTTATGCTCATCAAAAGCATCTCCCCCAGCAAGCACATCCGACTTTACTGGGTTCTTATGTATATCACTGAATACAGCTGCATGCATTCCAGCCTTATCCAAGTCATTCATTATCGACTTAAAGAAATCCAATTCAGCAATAACTGGGTCGGTAACTACTAGTGGCCTTTGCTTACCGCTGTCCTTTAAATAGGCTGATAATTCCTTTATTACTCCCAAGCCAAATCGTATAGTGGTGGGGAAAGTAAATGTGTACTGTTGGTCAGTATTAAATCTCATGGTTTATATCAAATTATTTCAAAATAGCGTTTCAACTCCCAGTCTGTAACTGTTTTCCCAAACTCTCTCCACTCCCACTCACGGGTACGAGTATAGTGATCTACGAAGCCTTCGCCAAACAATTCTTTTGCAATATCGCTGTGTTTCATTAGCTGGGTAGCCTCGTTCAAATCCTTTGGTAAGGTACCGTTCGAAAAGTCTTCATAGCCATTTCCAACTGTAGCTGGTTGTTCCAATTTCAAGCCTTTCTCAATACCATATAGCCCACTCGCTACCGCGGCCGACATAGCTAAATATGGATTCACATCCGAGCCCGGAACACGGGTTTCTAATCGGGTAGAAGTAGCACTTCCTGGCAATGCACGTAAAGCTGTTGTTCTGTTATCAATAGCCCAAGTCAAAGTAGTTGGCGCCCATGCACCTTCCACTAATCGCTTAAAGCTATTTATTGTTGGTGCATACATGGGTAAAATGTGCGGTAGGCAATGCAACTGCCCAGCAATATAACTTCGCATCACATCGCTCATGCCATGCTCACCCTTTTTATCGTAAAACAGGTTCTTCTTGCGTTTAGCATCCCAAAGGCTTTGATGCACATGCCCACTACAGCCTGGTAAGCTCATATCCCACTTGGCCATAAAGCTGGCCATCACTCCGTGCCGCTCAGCTATCTCTTTTGCCGCTGTTTTAAACAACACCGCTCTATCAGCCGACTCCAACATATCTCCGTAGGTAATTGCCACTTCATACACTCCAGGCCCTGTTTCTGTATGTAAGCCTTCTATAGGAACATCAAAAGCAGCCATGTCGTCAAACAGAGCATTGAAGTATTCCTTTTTAGCTGAACTGCGCAGCAATGAATACCCGAACATTCCAGGCGTCATTGGTTTAAGATTGGTGAATTTACCATCCTCTAATTCTTGAGGGGTATTCTCAAAATTGAACCATTCAAACTCCTGAGAAGTAACAGGATAGAATCCCATATCCAGCGATCGCTGTTTGATCTTCTTTACTAACTGGCGCGGGCATATATCTGCCGGAGCACCTTCTTTATCAACTATCTCACTCAAAAAAAATGGAATATCATTATCCCAAGGCACCGTGCGGAAGGTATTAAGGTCCACTTTAGCAGGAGCATCAGGGTATCCTGTATGCCAACCTGTGTATCTACCATTATCATAGGAAGTGTCAGAACTATCCCAACCGAACACCACATCACAAAAACCAAACCCTCCATCAGCTATGGAAAGGAATTTATCTAAGGAAACGATCTTTCCGCGTAAAATGCCGTCAATATCAGCCACTGCGAGCTTTACTTTCTTGCCAGGGTACTTTTTAACCTTGGCAATTATGTCTTGAATTTTCTTGTCGCTGGTAGCCATATCGGTGTGTTTTTCCGAAGGCTGAATTTACAGTTTATTCAGCAATTTTTGGCCGTACAAAAAAATGAAACCAGGCATAGGCAAGTGCCATTATCGCAAAGTAAACAAGGGCCACATTGAAATTATAAACCACCAACGAAACAAAAGCCACCGATGCAATTATCAATGCCAAGGCAGGAAATACTGGATAGAATGGCACTTTAAATGGTCGCTCTAGTTCTGGTTCCTGTTTTCTAAGCTTGAATAAGGCGATCATGGAAATGATGTACAACGTAACAGCACCAAAGCAAGCAATGGTTATTATCTCTCCTGTTTTACCCGTTAGTAGGGCAATTATACCTATCCCCATATTCACCATCAAAGCTGCAGCAGGTGTTTGAAATTTACTATTCACTTTACCAATAGCTTTTGGGAAATAACCTACCCTACCGAATTCGAACGTTGATCTTCCTGCCGCTAGAATTATTCCGTGGAAGGAAGCCACTAAGCCAAACAAGCCGATAGTAATAAGAATATGATACAGGATATTATTCTCTCCAACTATAGCTTTAAGCGCCATCGGCAAGGGCGAATCAGAAGTAATTACATCCCCATTCGCATCCAATACCTCCACGCCTGTGGGGTACACAACCTGTTCCCAACCACCAACTCCTATGGAAGAAACGAAAGTCAACAAACACAATATCACCAAGGTCAATATGGCCGACCCGAACCCGATCAACACATTCCGTTGAGGGTTTACGGTTTCCTCTGCGACATTGGCTACACCTTCTATCGCCAAAAAGAACCAAATAGCGAATGGTATAGCGGCAAATATCCCTCCATAGCCATTAGGTAATGGATTGGTTGTTAAGTTAACCAACTCCACATGTGGTAAAGTAACGCCTGCAAACAATAGCAATTCGCCAACAGCTAAAATGGTGATCACCAACTCAAAAGTAGCTGCGGCTTTAACCCCATAAATATTCAGCCCAGTAAACAAAAAGTACGCCGCTATTGCGATCAACAGAATGGGAACATCAGGAAGAAATATATTGAAGTAAGCCCCAATAGCAAAGGCTATAGCAGGTGGTGCGAAAATGAACTCCACGTTCTGCGCCATGCCTCCAACGAAGCCCCAACCCTTGCCTAATGCACGGTCGGCATAATCAAAAGCACCTCCTGCTTTCGGAATAGCACAGGCCAATTCCGTATAGCTAAAGGTGAACGTAACATACATAATGATGATGAAAAAAGTAGCTATACCTAAACCCAAAGAACCACCTGCTGGCAACCCAAGGTTCCACCCAAAGTACATACCTGATATTACATAGCCCACTCCTAAGCCCCATAACATTAATGGGCCTAGGGTTCTTTTTAGCTCTCCTGTTTTTTGTTCCATGGTATACTGCTTAATTCCGAAAATAAGGAAAAACAGGCCCGCCATCTGATGTACAGAACTATTTTCGCTCAAATAACATTTAGTTATCAGCGTTCAATAAATTGTAAAAACGTGCAATAAGCAGTAATTTAGAAAGTCTAAGTAAACTCCAATATAATGTCTACAGCTACAGCAGCTCCTCCAGTTTTTGATATTCCGCAAGCACCAAATACGGCAGCCGAAGAAATTCAACGTTTATACAACCTACAGCAGGCTAATAAGCAGAATGTAAAAAATGCATCTGCCAGCGAACGTAAGAAGAAGCTACAGCGAGTTATCGATGTGATAATGAAACGTCGTGATGACATTAAAGAAGCCTTGTATAAAGACTTCCGCAAAGCACCAGATGAAACGGATATACTTGAGATATATCCAACATTAGCTGAGCTTCGCCATGCGAAAAAGCATCTTTCTGACTGGATGCGTCCACAGAAGAAGGACATGCCATTATCTTACATTGGCACTTCTGCAAAAACAATGTTTGAACCGAAAGGAGTTACACTGATAATAGCCCCTTGGAATTACCCGTTCCAATTGAGCATGATACCTTTGATAAGTGCAATAGCTGCAGGCTGTACGGCTATTGTTAAGCCATCGGAATACACTCCCCACACTTCTAAGCTTACTAAAGAGATAATTGCAGAGCTATTCAACGAAAATGAAGTAGCAGTTGTAGAAGGTGATTACACGGTAAGCGCGGAATTACTTAAAATGAAGTTCGACCATATCTTCTTTACGGGTAGCCCGCAAGTAGGTAAAATAGTGATGCGCGCTGCGGCTGAACATTTAACTTCAGTTACGCTAGAGTTAGGTGGTAAATCTCCAGCAGTTATTGACGAGACAGCAAATGTGAAAAACGCTGCTAAGCGCATTACATGGGGTAAGCTGATAAACAACGGGCAAACTTGTATTGCTCCAGATTATGCCTTAGTGCATGAATCTAAAAAGGACGAGTTCATCACCGCTATGAAAAAGAGCATTGGTAATAGCTATGGTTCCACTGGTGAAGAAATACAAAAGTCAGCTGACTATTGCCGTATCATAAATGCTAAGCATCACCATCGCATTAAAGGCTTATTGAACGATGCTGTAGAGAAAGGCGCTAACATTGCTTTTGGTGGTGATGTAAATGACTCTGAGAACTTCATCTCTCCTACGCTACTTACTGATGTTCCTGCTAATGCAGACATCATGGAAGAAGAAATATTCGGTCCTGTACTACCAATACTAACTTACAAAACAATAGAAGAGGCACTAGCAATTATTAATGATAAGGAGAAACCTCTTGCACTATACATCTTCAGTTCTAAAAAGAAGAACATTGATAAGGTATTAAGCCATACATCGGCTGGCGGAACAACCATTAACGATGCGGTAATACACAATGCACACCCAGAATTACCATTTGGTGGGGTAAACAATAGTGGTATCGGGATGGCACATGGTTTCTATGGTTTCCGTGAGTTCTCGCACGAGCGTGCAGTACTCGACCAATGGAACCCGATGCCAGCGGCAGAGAACACCTACCCTCCTTATAAAGGCTTCACTAAGAAGATGATAGACTTCACAGTTAAATACATGTAATTGAGCTGTAAGCGGATAACATATCTTAAAGCTCTGCTTCTGGCAGGGCTTTTTTTTAGCCTAGCCAGTTGCGAAGGAGACCCCTTTCCTGTAGATACTGGAAATGGCAACCCTACCAATAGGCTACTAGAAGTTACTACTTATCATCGTTTTCTCACTGACAAGGGAATAGTAGATACGCTATTACCTAACACTTTGGTAGTGCTATATACGTCTTTAGCTGACCGAGAATTTGCTCAGGATAAATTTAAAGAGAGAATAACTGGAACTGATGGAACCGTTAAGTTGGAGTTTCTACCCGCAGACATGTATTATGCACGGGCATCACACCCTAACTTCACCAACGATGAATTTTTTGAATTCATGATCAGTGACCAAGCTATTGTGGCCTTTGAAGAAGTTTACTTCAGTTTTTAGTGCAGTACTGCTCTTACCTCAAGCGAAGCAAGTATTTTGGATTCCTCTGCTTCAAAAAAGCTAAGTCGCTCTTTAACAACAGCTTCTTCAAAATACTTTCCTACTAAGGTTAAATAAACCTCACTAAGTTTATCGCTCTTTTTGGCTAGGCTTGCATAATGCTTCTTTACATCCGCATCATCCATCGCAGGGGCTATCATAGCATAGCGTTCAGCGTTACGCGCTTCAATTACCGAAGCAATTACCATCCTATCTAAGAACCGTTCTTGACGACCGTTTCTTGACTGCCATATCAAATTCTTGATATAAAGATCTTCAGCTAATTCGTGAGTCAGTTCTACTTTACGCTTTTTCATTAGTGCGTATAGATCTCTGAACTGTCCCAGTTCGTCTAGTGCAATTTCAATGAGCTTAGGCACGACAGCTACACGCTGAGGATATTTAGCTACAAAACCCATAGCAAACGCTGACGACTTGCGTTCGTTGTCTGCATGGTCTTGTAAAAAGCTATCTATGTCGTTCAGTACTGCCTTAAGCCACTGTTTCTTACTTTTACTTTTAAGTTTTGGCTTCATTCCAATAAATTGTGTTTACCCCATTTTACCTAAGTAAAAATGCTTTTTTCCGTAGAAGACAAAGTTGAGAAAAAACGAGGACTTCTGCAATTACCACAGAAAATCAAC
>CAYGTK010000102.1:0-1269 GCA_964352775.1 uncultured Chitinophagaceae bacterium | reverse complement strand
GATATGAATAAAGAATATGTTCGTCACCTTAGAAAAGATTATAAATTAAGTGCATTAATAGAGAGCACAATTCATAGCGATCCTTTTAGCCAGTTTAAAGATTGGTTTAAAGATGCTATTGATGGCCCAATAATGGAGCCAAATGCAATGACATTGGCAACTGCAAGTAGATCTGGCAAACCTTCTTCTAGAATAGTTTTGCTAAAAGAGCTTGATAATAAGGGGTTTGTGTTCTTCACCAACTACCAAAGTAGTAAAGCAAAAGACATAGAGGAGAATGACCAAGCAAGTTTACTTTTCTTTTGGGATAGACTAGAAAGACAAGTTCGTATCTCAGGAAAAGTTGAAAAAGTAAGTGCAAAAGAATCTGATGACTACTTTAAAGTACGACCTCGGGCAAGTCAAATAGGAGCGTGGGCATCGCCACAAAGCCAAGAGATAGCAAGCCGAATTACTCTTGATGATAATACGAGAGAGCTAGAAGAGCAATTTAAAAATACTATTGAAATACCAAGGCCCGACCATTGGGGTGGATACCGAGTACTACCAGATACTTTTGAGTACTGGCAAGGAAGACCAAGCCGACTCCATGATCGACTGGTTTACGAACTAAAGAACGGAGATTGGCAACTCTACAGAATTGCACCTTAAGCTAGCGCTATTACTTCTCTTCCTTAACTTCTTCTTTCTTCTTAGTATCTGTAGCAGATGGATGTAGAGGAGTTACTAAACGTGGTCTACTCTTTCCGAAAGAGCTAACTGTTCTTTTTCCTTTCTTAGATCTTCTGTCGCCTTTGCCCATGATATCATTTTTTTATGAAGAGTGCGAAGTTACTAAGCTTATAGGAATAAAAAAAGCCGCTACGCTTGGCGTAACGGCTTTTCTCTTAAAGTTTCGCTAAAGCTTATACAGCCTCAGAAAGCTCTTTACCAGCTTTGAACTTAACTACTTTTTTAGCAGCAATTTTGATCTCAGCACCTGTTTGTGGGTTACGACCAGTACGTGCAGCACGCTCTGATACAGAGAAAGTACCGAATCCTACTAGAGTTACTTTACCACCTTTTTTCAAAGTAGCGGTAACAGAGTCAAGTACAGAGTTCAAGGCTTCACCAGCTTGTGCTTTGCTCAATCCAGCGTCGTCAGCGATCTTTGCGATCAAATCTCCTTTGTTCATGGTTTATGTTTTTATGAGTTTCTTAGATCAATATGACCGAGAGCAAAAATAGAGGGCCTGCGGTAGTAAACAAATCCAATTCGCCCTGTAAGTG
>CAYGTK010000101.1:6128-14804 GCA_964352775.1 uncultured Chitinophagaceae bacterium | reverse complement strand
CCCCCATAGCTTCTTACGTTTTTCATCAGCTTTAACTTGGTACATACCGAAAAAGACAATACGTTTGCTATTAACGGCTTATATTTAACTGAACAACAAACAATTAACCAAAACAACTCATTATGTTCCCCAATTTAGTAGTAACGGCAGCAGCCGCTTTAATTCCCCTAGTTATAGGTGCGCTTTGGTACAGCCCTATGCTTTTCCAGAACGCTTGGATGAGTGCATCAGGCGTAACTAACGAGAAAATGGAAGATGCTAACATGCCCCTGATATTCGGCATTACTTATGTTCTGAGCTTTTTTATGTGTTTTATCCTTTTCACATTAGTAGTTCATCAGTCGGGCTTTCATGCTACCATTTTGATGGACCCAGCATACGCTGAGGAAGGTTCTGACCTATTCAACTATGCGAAGGAGTTTATGGATCTGTATGGACAGAACCATCGCACCTTTGGGCATGGTGCTTTGCATGGTGGTATTACTGCAGTATTTTTTGGTATCCCTTTGTTGGCTATCAATGCTCTTTTTGAGCGCCATGGATTGAAATACATTGCCATTAACGGCGGCTATTGGTTTATCAGTTTGATACTAATGGGCGGCGTTATGTGCCAGTTTGCCTAAGCTTTATTTTAATTAAAATATAAAAAGCGCATCTAGTTTATAGGTGCGCTTTTCTTTTTATAGGCCATGAGCAAAGCAGGGGTGCCAGAGTTAGGCGATGTAAATATTCTTGCGATTCAGTCTACATCTTGGTAACTAACGCATACACCCAAGGCGCACTTTATTATCTTACAGCTAAACAAGCAACAACTTATGATTTCTTTATACTATAGGCCAATACTATCTGGCGCTTTTTCTTTCGTAAAAACAGTAGCATTGCTATTGATGACTACACTTGTATTTACTGGCTGTGAAAAAGATGAGCCAGGTGGCTCGGGAGGTTCAGCTTCTGGTCGCTTTTCCGATTATAGAAGTACTACGATAATAACTCCGCCCGCCGAAGTAAACTTAGCTAGCGATTATACCAAGTACATCAACTCTAGCGGTGTACCTATTGTTGCCACCGCTGAGGTAGATGACGCTTCTTTATTTAAAGCCGACAGCATTTCACTATTTATGGTGCGCAACATTGGTAGCATTGCCGATAAAATGATAACAGATGGCGCTTACATAACCATATACGATCTAGATAATGAAGACTACAAAGATTATGGAGAGTGGGGTGCACTAGTAGGTTTACCCAACAACACCGGCCTTTACGATAGTAGAATACCAGGATTTGCATCGCCTGAGCAAGACTTGTATTGCAACACAGGTGGTGGCGATGATACGCGTAGTGTATTTGTACATGAGTATGCACACTTGATCCATATTTCGGGTATTGGCTTCAATACGCAATTTGATGATGAGTTAAAGGCAGCCTATAGCAATGCACGTAGCAATGGCCTTTGGGACAATACCTACTCTGCCACTAACTGGATTGAGTATTTAGGTGATGGCGTTATGGCATACTATAATGTTTACTTTCCCTTTGGGCCTGCTGGTGGCGATGGTAATGTGAACGACATTAACACCCGCGAAAAACTACGCAACTACGACCCCACCCTATTCAACTTGATTGATACTTACTTTAATGAAAATAATCGCCCACCAACTTGCCACTGGATACCACCACTTAACGATACATCGGTTACTTGCCCCAGTACCGTGACGGATATAGATGGTAATACCTACCCAGTGGTAAAAATAGGCAGCAAGTGCTGGTGTCAGGAAAATCTAGTAACAACTTCGTATGCTGATGGAAGTACCATAACTGAAGTAACAGCCGATACAGCATGGAATATGTTAACCACTGGTGCACGTTGCACTTATAATAACAGCCCAACTGATGCTGATACTTTTGGTGTGCTTTATAATTGGTATGCTATAGCTAATACAAAGGGGGTGTGCCCAAGTGGTTGGCATGTTGCTACTTTAGATGATTGGACTAATTTACGCTTAGTAGCTGGCCAAGAAGCTATTAGCAATGATATTACCTACCCCGTAAAATCGCCGCTGTATTGGAACAATGGGCAGGATATAACTAACAGCACCAACTTCAGTGCTTTACCAACTGGGCTTCGCGATGAATTTGGTTTTAATGGCCGAAACGGTACTGCCCGCTTTTGGGTGCCAACGGAAAAAAGTGCAACTCAAGCCGATTCCTATGCGCTGTTCGACAACTTTGTAGACATTCAACTACGCGATGAAGACAAATACAAAGGCTTTAGCTGTAGGTGTGTGAAAAATTAGGAGTCGTACCTCACCCTATTTCGCCGATTGACTAATGTCATCAAATTATAAATGTGGTTGCGCTACATTTATAGCTATGGATACACATCAACTTAGCAAAGAGGAATTAATGCAGCTGGTGCAGGATAATCTTAAAGACCTAGATAAAGATTATGATGAAGCCTACACAGTAAAGTTGCTAGACCACGTATTGGGTTTTCTACAAGAGGAGTACTTCCGAAGTATGTTCATTGGTTTCGACCCCTTGCCACAGCGTTCGGTTAAAGGTCGCCCAATCATTTATGCATCCAACCATTCAGGCATGAGTTTCCCCTGGGATGCTATAATATTTCTTACTGGACTGTATAAACTCAACGGTCGATCGCTAAACGGAATAGCCCGGCCACTGATCGCACCCATGCTGGCCCGCACCAAATTATTGAGTCCATTTTTAATGGAGGATCTATGGAAAAAAGTAGGTTGCCTAGAGGCCAATATGATCAACTTCGAAAGCCTAATGAATCAAAATAATTACGATGTGATGATATACCCCGAAGGTGCTGGGGGCATCAGCAAGGGCTTTGAGCATAAGTATGAGTTGCAGTTCATGTCTACCTCCTTTGTGCGCATGGCAGTAAAGTACAAAACCGATATTGTAAGCTTTAGCACTGTTAATGGGGAGTATATTAATCCCTACAGCTATACCTCAAAAAAAGTAGATGCACTAGTGCAAAAGCTAGGTATACCCTTCCTTCCGCTGGGTGGTATGACGCCTTGGGCCATACTGCAACCTTGGTTGGCCTATAATGCCCTACCCACTAAGCTAACCTACGTAATGGGCAGCCGCTTTAAGCCTTATGAGATGATAGATAAACCCTATGAGGAAATAAGCCACGAGGAGTTTCAGGAAATACGCGATACCATTAAAAGAACCATGCAAATGGAGTTGGAATATGCGGTAGACCACTATGGTAAAAAACCTTTCGATCTGTGGGACTTAGCTAAACATGGCATAAAGCATTTGGGCAAGCTACCCTACCTAGCACCAAGCGGGTGGCCAGTGTTATTCAAAGAATTTGAGAAACAATACAACACCGATAAAGCGGAGAACTTTGAATTGGATGAAGGGCTGCTAGGTTTTTACAAAACTTTGGCCAAGCACCCAGAAGTAGTGCCGTATTATCTACCGATATTAGGCTGGGTGCCCATACTATTACTAAGCTTAATGCAAAGTAAGAAGAAGAAATAGGCAGCCTTTGGCCCCTACTCTACTACCAGTTTTTTCACAGCCATACCTTTATCAGTGGCTATGATAAGTAGATACACTCCGGGTGTTCCATCAATAGTGATGTTCAGTTCGGCAGTTTCTTCAAAGCTTGTGCTAAGTATCACTTGGCCTAATAAGTTGCTCACCATGGCCGAACCTGTTAACGGCTTTTCCATGCGCAGGGTAAATTGCCCTTTACTTGGGTTGGGATAGATATTCAGTTGGGATAACAGCTTATTTTCTTCAATACCCACAACCACTTGAACACAGTTAGAGGTATCTACACAACTATTCAGCGTAGTTATCACGGCCACATTATCGCCCACAAAAGCACCGTTGTGCATAAAGGCGAACGTGTCAGCCGTTGCACCAGCAAAAGGACTATAGTCACCACAATTCACCCATTGGTAATTAGCACCACTAACGGGAACTGCAAAGGCTGTGGTTTCCACCATATTTACACTGGCCTGAATGCTGCCAATATCATTTACTATAGTTTGGGCCGTATCAGCACATCCATTCACATCTCTTACTACAATGGTATAATTAGCTGCTAGCAAGCCTTTGAACAGGCTATCTGGGCCATACGCCATTCCATTATCGATGGAATATTCCAGTACCGCTCCCGCACTTGCTGATGTTTCTACTATTAACACGCCGATGCCTTGCCCACAATTGTCTGGGGTAATGTAAATGCTATCAATAGCTACTGATGGGCCACCTACTATGGTAGCTGTTGCCCTAGCTTCGCAGGCGTTAGTATCAGCTACTACTAATTGGTAAGTACCTGCTGATAATCCATTGAATATACTATCGCCAGAAAATGCTGTACCACCATCAATTGCATAACGTAATGGCTGATAACCTTGAGTGGGTGAGATAACTATGCTTCCATTAGCAGCACCACAATCTGCTGATGTGGCGGTGAAAGTAAGATCGGGCGAATCGGTAAGTACCCGCTCAAATGCGCCTTTGTCGGGCGTTCCATTTCTAGGCATCCCCCGCTGGTCGGGTGTGGTAATACTGGGGTCTCCAGAATCCATTGCTACACTGCCACACTTAAGCGCTTGGGTAGGTGTTGGCCCACCGTAGTTGCCATATATGCCTAAGCCCGCATCGTAGGGTGCTGTGCTGATACCAAATTCATCTGTTGCTGCGGGTATATAGCTTGTGAAATCGCTAATATCACCCACAATATTATAGCCGAACGACTGCGAAATATTTAAACCAACATCATAAACATCCCTTCCATTTCTAGCTAAGTTTTCAGCAATAATGGTATTACCAAAATTGATATCGCCAGCAGTAAGATTACCTATACCACCTCCATTGCCATCAGCTTGGTTGGCAGAAATAGTGGAATTGGTAATGCTAACATCGTCGGAAGACTGAGCGATCACCTCAAACATACAAATACCACCACCTGTGCGAGGAAAATTGGGATTTACACCAACTACCACAGCGTTATTATGTATCGTACTATTATCTAAAAATAGTGGCTGACCATCTAAAGCTATAGCCCCGCCATATTCACTAGCTTGGTTGCGGTAAAAGGTACTGCCCGATATAAGTAATTCGTCGTTAGCAATGGCATATACACCTCCACCACTAGTTACTGCTGTATTATTCTCAAAAAGGCAGTTTTCAATAGAAATGGGTTTGCTAGCAGCATCAATACCAATAGCACCACCCCTGCCATTGCAAGTATTATCAATGAATTGGCAGTTGACTATTCGGTTATCTAACGACAGCAAATTGTTTATCCAAATAGCCCCGCCTAGGTTAGAGCCTTGATTATTCTGAAATAGGCAATTAGCCAGGTATACACTACCTGTGGTTCCAAAAATGCCCATTGCCCCAGCTGCACCTGAAGCAACATTATCAATAAACTGGCAATTAGTTATTCGCAAACTATCTACCGAGCCTGCAGAGATAGCTGTGGCAGAAAAGCCCGAGTTGTTCTCAAAAACCACATCATCAACTATCAATCGGCGAGAGATAACGGTTTGAATAACTGTAGCACCTGTAAAACCACTAAAACGACAGTTGGTCACCTCGGCCGCACCACCTACGGTAGCCAATCTAATTGCTACTCCTGTTCCGTTAGTAGCTACTATATCGTTCACGTAAATAGTGCCTGTGGTTATGTTATACATTACCGCACTGTTGGTTACACTGAAACCAGATATGCTGACCTGCTGTGCGGGCGACTGCACTCGGAACATCGGGGCAGAACCCGAGACCAAACAATTCAAATTCAACAAACCTGAACCTGGGCCCATTATCGTCAGGTCTTTATCAATATCGATGAAAGCAAACGTATTGATAGTACTACCCTGCAAGGAGGCTGCAAAAACAAGGGTATCGCCCGACTGTGCTGCTGCAATTGTATTAGGTAACGAACCCATGCCTGAAGAGTTAGCAGAGGTAACAGTTACAGTAGCGGCAAATAGGTTCAGGGTAGTATAGCAAAGCAATGCCGAAAATAGCATCGGCTTCAATAGATAAGACATAAAGAGCGGGTTTATTGGCGTTAGAATGAAAGATAAACTATTTCTTTCAATTATTAACACATCAGTACCTTACACAGCATGACTTAACGATGCTAAGAATATAAGTCTGGCTCAATACATTGTATTGCCGTTCAGGCTACTATCAGGTATTTGCTGAATGGAATCCCAATGTTCTACTATCTTTCCTTCTTCATCAAATCTGAAAAAGTCCATCGTAATGTACTCATCACCACTTGGCTAGGTTTGGTGGGTGTGTAAAGCTACTTTATCACCTTCCGCTACCGCACGAAGAAAGTCGATACTCTTATCAGGGTACTCGCGCTGCATGCGGTCAAAATAATCGATAAAAGCTTTTGGGCCCTCTCCAACATCGGGATTATGCTGTATGTATTGGTCGCCTACATATAGCTCTACCGCCTTTGCAGGTTCACCCTCATAGGCCATTTTGTAAAAGGCTATGGCATTGGCTTTGTTCTGGTCAGTTTCGCTCATTTGGCTATAGTTTTGAGGATGTAATTTATGAATTGAAACCGAAATAGTATTTCAATAATAGCAGTAGCAAATAACATCGCAGCCCAAACACTTTATCGTAAAACAGATCTTTACTAAATTCATAACAGATACAGACCTACATAACAACAGCTGCCATGAATACGCTTAGCCATACCCTTCCGTTCTTTAACTATTGTATTATTGCCTTACTGCTAATGACCACCGCCTGCGGAAATACTGGAAGTGACGAAACTGAGGATACTGCTTACACCAATGAAGCAGAAACCATGACCGAGAGCAATGAATATAGTGATGAGGTAGAAGAGGGACAAGCAAGTAAACCAACTAGCACCAATACATCCAAACCAAAAAATAACCCCGCCAATAACTGGGAAAAGCTGACCATGCTACCCGTAAAGGATGCCTATGGGGCTATAACTTCGCGCATACCATTGCCCAGCAATTGGCAAGTGAATGGACAAGCTAAACAGGGCGAGCCCGTTTTCAGAGGGCCTGGTGGGTTATCCATCGTTCAGTATGGCATAAACTCGTTCATGTACGTATCGGACCCATACATGCAGAATATGTACATGCAAAGTGGGCAGCAATTACGTCCATTTCCTGGCCAAGAAGCGGTAATACAACAAGACTTAGAACCTGCTGGTCAGCAAATGGGGCTTACTTTGATAAAGTCGTACCCAATACCAGAGGTGGCTAAACTTGACCTGTGGTATAGCGAACAACTTTGGACCGTGGAACCTGTACAGAAGCAGGCATATGCCATGGGTTCAGAATGGAAAAAAGCTGATGGATCGAAAGTATTTATGCTTACAAGGATATTAGTAAGTAATGGAAGCACGATGCAGAACTGGTATCATTACTCTGCCTTACTGGAAGCGGAGAACAGTTACTATGATAAAGCGGTAAAGCAATATGTGTTCAGTGTAGCCAATACCCGCTATGAATTGCAACCTATAATAGCCTACAACCAGCGCGAGGCACAAAAGGCTGGACAACGGGCTGCCGCCTTCAACCAACGCATGGCAGCTAACCAAGCGGCATTTCAGGCCACACAGCGCGCTCACGTAAATGCATCTAACTCTATAAGCGAAATGAGCATGCAGGGCTGGCGCGACAGAAATGCTAGTAGCGACCGCATGCAAGAAAAAGCCGTAGATGGTATTTGGGAACAGTCGAACTATAACAGCTCTTCAGCTGAAACCTATAAGGCCAGTAACAACTACAACCAATACTGGATAAACGGCCAAGGCGAATATATTAGCACTAATGATGTGAACTACAACCCCAATATTGATAACACGGCAAACAATAGTAATTGGGAGCAGTTGGCACCAGAGTAGTAATAGACAAGCAGCTGTAAGGATAGTAGTAACTACACTATTTATTAACTCAACACGTTATTAAGTTTGCACAGCTTTATCATCTAATAACCACAGCTATGAAGGGCGTTTTCTATCTGCTCGTTTTATCTATTTCTATCCAAGTACATGCACAGCAAAATGATTTTAGTAAAATAGACTCCCTAGCTAGAGCCTCCCCAAGATCGGCAACTCAAACGATAGAAAGTTTGGCTACTTACTTAAACAGCTTTAGTAGTACTGATATAGAAAAAGCAAGAGCCATTTATGTTTGGCTTACTTACAACATAGAGTATGATCTGAAAGGCGCTTTAAACAATAGTATTAAAGATGCCAGCCCTGCTTACGTTCTTAGTAAAAGGAAAACCGTTTGCCAAGGATATAGCGACCTATACAGTGATATAGGTAGAGCTATGGGGCTAAATATCATTACTGTGGCAGGTTATGCAAAATCGTACAAGTATAAGCCGCCCCGAACGTTACGAAAGCCCGATCATGCCTGGAATTTGATAATGATAGATAGTAAATGGGCAGTATTTGATGCTACCTGGGGTGCAAGTTACAAAGTGAAAGAAAGGGTGAAAGAGAAGAAATATCGCTATTACATGGTGAGGGACTTTGATGACTTCTGGTTCAATACCGACCCCTATAAATTCATATACACCCATATGCCCGAAGACCCCTTCTACAGCTTGGTAGAGCCTAAAATGATAGTAGATACCTTTCAAAAAATGCACTATGTGCATTCTCCG
>CAYGTK010000101.1:0-6118 GCA_964352775.1 uncultured Chitinophagaceae bacterium | reverse complement strand
CGCTTTTCAAGCTAGGGTTTGATCCAAATGATCTTTATCAAAAATTGTATCACCGCCCGACCATACAAACACCAACCTGCTACAACATCCCAACAAAGGTAGAGGCTAAAGAGATGCCATTGCACGCCATACTTCAAACCGACTCAAACTATCTGTTCATTTTCCATATAGTAGGAGCTGAAAGCGTAGCGATAGAAGACAGAGCTGGGAAACGCGTGTTTTTTGAACAACAAGAAAATAGCTTTACACTGAAACATACCTTTAGCAGCGTTGGCAACTATGAAATCGTTGTTCTAATGAAAGATAATGATATAGGGTATCACACCCTACTTGAATATAAAGTAGCGAAGTAAAGATCTTGCTCTAGAGCTATATCCTAATTGCATTTCAATACAAAATGATTTATTAGTTTAAAGCAACTAATGCTATTAGGAAATGGGTTTTGCATCACAAAAATATGGAGGGGGAAATAGAAAACCACGACGACCTTATCGCTTTGGTAGTAAAAGCGCCGATGGTGCTCGTGTGGAAGAAACCGATCGCTTTGACCATAGCTACCGCGACAGCGGAACCTTAGATACTAAGAGCAAGCTGCCACCTACAACTATGGAAAAATTCAGTAGTATTTTTTATAAGTTGTTGAGTTGCCTAATTATAGCTGTAGGTCTAATAATATTTGCAGTTATCGTTAGCTCATTTCTAGAGTAGAAGCCCCCTTCAAATTGAAACGGTTTGTGTAATTTTAGATATGACACATATTGACCAACACACCCGCAATACTCGTTTTATACTTACCGTCTTATTAACTAGCCTAATACTGATAAGTTGTTCTTCTGTTCAACAGGAAGAAGCAAAAACGGCATTGCCCATAGAAGAAGAAACATCAATAACGGACTCCATACCAGTGGAAACCAAGTTACCACTACTAAAAAAGCAGATAGACATCCAAGCTAGTAAAGAGGAAGTATGGCAGGTACTTCTGGATGATGCTACTTACCGACTATGGACTACCCCATTCGCAGCGGGAAGCTACTTTACAGGCAACTGGCAGGTGGGTGACACCATGCGATTCCTCACCCCGCAAAAAGATGGCGCTTTGGGTATAATAGTTGAGCATAAGCCAAATGAAAAAGTAGTAATTGAATACTTAGGCTACGTATTTAAAGGAGAAGACGATACCAAAAGCCCTGAAGCTCTAAAAGCAATGGGAATGCAAGAGATATATCGTGTAGAACAAAACGGAGAGACCACTACCCTATTTGTTACCGCCGAATTAGAACAAGAGTATATCGACTTTATGATGCCCATGTGGGATGAAGCCTTTGCTCTTGTAAAAGAGCTTTCAGAAAAACCGAGGAGTTAGGCGTAAGGGCTATGCTATTAGCTACTACTGCTTGGTAAATAAGCGAGTGCTATTGGTTTTATCTCCAACCAATTGCAGCAGGTAACTACCCTGCGGTAGCTCGGGTAACGATAGCTGATATTCATTACTACCTGCTACTGCGTTGGTGGTTTCTTGTAGCAATAATTGGCCTGCTAACGAGTAGATGTTCAGCCTTACTTCGCCCCCACTTGCAGTTGTCCATTTCAGATGTAGTTTGTTATGTGCTGGCTGTGGAAATAGCTGTAGATCTGTAGTTGAGTTTATCGTTATTATTCCCGTGGTCACTTTTGGGCAAACAGTATCAGAAAACTGCCTGAAGTCAATATACTGCTGGCACCTACTCACATTAGGAGTGGCATAAATACAGGCGGTATCTTCGTTAAAGCATTGCGGATGCTGATAGCTGGGCGAGAACAGTTCTTCCTTCGGGAAACTGACCATAGATGCCTGAAAGCCATCGCCTTCTTGCGCCCAGAGATAGTATTTATCGCCACAGGAAAAGATGCCGTGGTAATGTGATATGAGGTTCACAAACCACTCCTTCCAAGTTTGTCCACCATCAGTAGAATAGAACAAGCCAGAGTTGTAGTAGCCTACAAATAGAATAAGGGTATCAGCACTTATAGCATGTAAGGCATTTATAGAATTATAGTTCTCAAAATTAGAAGCTACCCGAGTAGCGGGATAGAACGACGTATCTACCTGCCAAGTTTGCCCTTCATCTGTAGATCGGAATAAGGTGGTCGTATCGCCGATGTACCTATCGCCTACTACGGCGTAAAGCAGATCGGGGCTTACCACATCAAAGTCGCGCACAAAGTGATCGCCATCGGGCATTGGGAATTGATACAACTGAGTAAGTACGCCTGCACTCTCCTCATACAATATCGATCGCCCCATTACCAAACTACTTTCTCCGGGCTTAAAAGTATAGGTAGTACTATCGCAAATGCTGTACTCCCGCTGTGCCTGCACTGGCATGTATGCCATTAAAAGAAGTAAGGATAAGGCGGCTAAATATTTCACGCTTATAATTATTGGTTATTCATGCTGCCAAATTATACATTTTCTCTATTTCACCTGTATCAAATTGGTCATGGTTTTGTAAAATGAACCTCCTTTTACAACACATTTTCAGCAACTATAAGGTTTGAAAAGTAGAGTAAAAGCTAAGAGTTATAATGGCTATTCTAGTTAATTCTCACCGTAAATTAATAACATCTTTAAACAGGTATCTCGCCAGTAACTAGCCAATGGGCTGCTGCTGGTGGTAGTTTTTCTGAAGCTGTGCGTTCGTAGTTGGCTATATCATCAGCGGTTAGCAAGTCTTTCCAGCGGCCATTGGTGCCTTTGTTAAGAAACGACTTAGGGCCATCTTTCCAAAATGCTCCGCCTAGGGGCACTGTTGTATCACCATTCTTACGCATGTATTCAAAGCTGCAGTGTTCAACTATATCATCCCATTTTGCCTCATCTATGGGAATCTCCAAAAACTCAGCTATCTCCCTCATCTGCCCTGGCATATCTGTCTTCAGGTTGGCGAAATGTACGAAGTGCACATTAGGTAGATCGCGAATATCCCACCACGAGTTCACATTGTCCCAAAGCGACCAGAATTCGCCGCCATCGTTTTCCAACCAGTCGCGGAAATACGCTACGGGATCTTCAATAGGTTTCCCAATGGTGGACCAACTAATCCCGGGGATCCATTTAGGGCCCCGTAAAATGCCTCGTTGGCCGACATGTGATGGTTGTATAGACTCCATGCCACATCCCTTCCATCGCGGCCAATGTATAGGTACTTTGCTTTCGGAGAAAAGGTAAGCGCATCAACCGGTAAATGTGTTTTCACGAACCGGCGGTGCGTTTGGGCTTCCACCATTGGCATCTTTACTTCTTTTGGCGGCACCCTCAAGTCTATCCAAGGCGACATATCAGCAACGGGCAAGCCTTCTTGTCCATTAAATATAAGCTGCGATACTATTTGCTGCATCCAAGTAGTGCCCGATTTGGCATAGGTAGATATTATAACATCATCATCCCTAAAGTTGAACTCATTCCACATGGTAGAATCGAAATGATTGGTATGTAATTCTCTTGTCTTTTTTGGATAAGCTAAATTGATGGTTGACATGTTACAATGGGGTGTTTAGGTAGATATTAATTAGCATTTAAGATAGTGCTATTTATCAGCAGGTGATCATTCCAACAATACCAACTTACGCTGCGCACTTATGGTAGAACCAGTCAATTGATAGGTATACACCCCACTGCCGCTTAGTTGATCTTCATCTAGCACAAGTTTATGTACGCCACTATTGTATTTGCCTTGCAATAGCATTCTGCTTTCTTTACCCGCTAGATCGGTAATGGTCAAGCTTATTTCATCAGCTGTGCTTAGGTAGAATTCTATGGTGGTTTTTCCAGTTACAGGGTTAGGGTAATTTTGGCCTAGCCACGATTCTGAGCCTTGTAAATACCGAACTCCTTCAGCATAAATACTGGTTTGACTGTCGAAGGTAGATTTACGTTCTACATTGCCTGCGCTATCTGTTGCTACAGAGTAGAACTTATATTCGCTCCATAGCTTTGCATTGTAAGGTGCTGAAGTGCTTGTGGTTTTTGATAACCATTGCTCATATGGCCCATTGTCTTCGCTTACCCAGATATCGTAGTAACGAATGCCAGCAATGTTATCCGTTCCACTCCAATCTACTAGTACATCAATACTATCAGGTCCTCCAGTGTTAACTTCAAGCGGCAACATGCCAATAGAACTAACCGGTGCTGTAGTATCCGTAGTATTATCCCAAAGGTTGGTGATTATAGGGTCGTTCACATCAAAAATTATACTCGCGCTGTTCTCAATTCTACTGCCTTCGGCTAAGCCAGGTAGTAGGGCACAATTGAACGATACAAAACCCTCCCCTTCTGGCGACGTTACGTTGGGCGGTAAAAACCCGTCCAAGGCATTTTGGGTGAACTGCAGGGTATTCGTGTCAATAGTTTCAAATTCCCAGCGGATAACTCCTGTTTGATCATCGAACGTACCTTCTACTTTCAAATAGTTGGGATGCGTTGGGCGAAGATCGAGTATATCGGTGAACTCCTTGTTGTTAGGCTGACTAGAAACAAAGGTTTCGTTGAATCCATAAGCCGTAAAAGCAAAGGTGCTGAAATCGAACCGTTGATCATCAAGTGTATCTAGCACTACCACTCGTTGGGCTGCTGCCAGGGCGGTATCTACATTCTCAAAAAATATGGTGTAGTACAATTGCCCATCACCCCTAATAAAGGCATCGCCTACGCTACCCGGTCCTATTTTTTTGTTGGGGTCGGCGGAGGCTATAAATCGGTAGCGCTTTGTTCGCCTGCCGTTGGGGTTGTTCTCGCCACAGGCGTTATAACTATCGTACACACAGGCAAAGGCACTTCCCTTGCTCCGTATGTCTTGCGCTCCGCTCATGAGTTTAACCGCTGTTTTAATAATGGTGGCCAGCTTACCTGCTGGTAGCAGCTTAATTAAGCTTCCGCCACAATCCCAGGCTACTTTACCTAAAAGGGTGGGGTATGCTAATAGCTTATCAGAAAACACATCGCTGGCTATTCCTGAACGGGCATTACCACCTAAAGCAACCGTTTGGGTATTTGCCAAATTGCCAAGGCCAGTTGCATCGCCCACTATTTGTTCAATTAAACTGAGCAGCGATTTGGTACAATCTTTCCAGCCAGATGCACCAATTACTACTTCTAAAGTGACCGTAATGGCACATCGCAAAGCTGTACCAAAGCAATCACCTGAGTTGTTGTTGTTTCTTACCAATGGTGGCTTAACGCTTACGGTAACATCTTGCGCATCGAAACTGTTGGACCTTACCTTGGGCGTTATGGTAATAGAGCTGCCCGCAGGCACTCTGCGTACTACTAGCGATTGAGTTTGCACCCTTCGCTGTGGGTTATCGTCATCTTGATTGGGGTTCTGTATCTCGGTGGTATCAAAACCAGCTAGCCCCATAGCTCTAAACGTGGTATCGAAGAGATCGAAGTTACTTCCACCCAAGTTTACCAAGTTAGCGTTCGGGTTTAGTATCAAACTATCACCAATGCCCGATACTACTACGGGCACATAGTAGGCATCTACATTACCGCAATTGGTAATAACAATAGGAATGCTTGCGAACTGAAAGGCACGATAAAAGCCACCACCTAACAATTCCACCTTCATTGTTGGTTCTATTAAGGGCTGTATTTCGTAGCCCCCTTTTAGTATTTGGGTGCTATCGCCAGGTATTTTCACTTCTACATCGTAAAAACCCAGTAGTAAACTACTGTCTAAGCTCATTACCAGTATCATACTCTGGTCGTTAACCACATATATGGAGTCGGGAAAGAACACAAGACTAGTATCTATCGTGCTGCGGAAGCAAACATTAATGCCTGGTGTAAAACCATAACCCGTAATGGTTGGCGAAACTATACCACCACGACCACCTTTGTTAGAATAGATCTCTTCAACACCCACAATTCTCACCTCTCTAGTAAAGGTATCAGCACCGCATTGGTTATCGGTAATAAGGGTTACATCGTAATTGCCTGCTTGGCTATAAATATGCCTTGGAGATGGGAAGGTATCCGTACTTCCATCTCCAAAATCCCATGCGTAGCTGGTAGTATTTTGGCTGCTGTCTCTAAATTCAACATAAGTAAAGTTCTGGTTGAAGTTGAAGTTGGAAA
>CAYGTK010000100.1:0-14963 GCA_964352775.1 uncultured Chitinophagaceae bacterium | reverse complement strand
TATCTTTCCGGTCCATTTCGGAATAAATTATTTAACATTTTAAACACTCTATTTTGAGCGAAGAAAAAAACATTAACCCAAGCGACCAGCAGGAGAACAACGCTCCCGAAGCTGCAGCCACAAACGAGGATCAGGTACAAAAGGCTGCTGAACCAGAAACTACTGAAGAAACAGTAGTGGAAAAAGTTGAAGAAGCGGTAACAGAAACTGCTGAGGCAGTAGTAGAAACTGTAGAAGAAACAGCAGAAGCTGTAGAGGAAGTAGCAGAAGAGGTTGCTGAAACTGTAGAAGAAGTAGTTGCGGAAGCAACTGAAGGAACAGACGACGATGGTCCAGAATCTATTGACGACATCGTACTACGCGAAGAAGAAGCTGTATCAACTGCACACGATGATTACGATTGGGATGGTGGTAAGAAAAACCTTGCCCACTATACTGATCAAGAAATAGCAGACTACGAGAGCATGTATGAGAATACATTGCAATCAGTAGAAGAAAACGAAATAGTAAGTGGTAGAATAGTTGGTGTAACCAACGCTGACGTAGTATTAAGCATCGGCTTTAAGAGTGATGGTTTAGTGGCTCGTTCAGAATTCCGCGACATGGACGAATTGACCATCGGTCAAGAAGTTGATGTATATGTAGAAGAAAAAGAAGACGACAGAGGTCAGCTAGTTCTTTCTCGTAAGAAAGCCAAACTTACCCGTGCATGGGAAAGCATCGTAAGATCTCACGACGAAGACTTGATCATCGAAGGATTGATCGTAAGCAAGACCAAAGGTGGTTTGATCGTAGATATTCAGGGTTTGGATACCTTCTTACCTGGTTCACAAATTGATGTGAAGCCTATCATCGACTACGATGCATATGTAGGTAAGAAAATGGAATTCAAAGTAGTGAAGATCAACGAGGCTATCAAAAATGCTGTTGTATCGCACAAAGCGCTTATTGAAAGCGACTTGGAAGAGCAGCGTAACGCTATTATCTCTCAATTGGAGAAAGGACAAGTATTGGAAGGAACTATCAAGAACCTTACCGACTTTGGTGCTTTCATCGACTTGGGCGGTGTAGACGGATTGTTGTACATCACCGATATTTCTTGGGGACGTATCAACCACCCAAGCGAGGTGTTAGAGCTTAACCAGAAATTGAACGTAGTAGTACTTGAATTTGATGATGAGAAGAAACGTATCTCTCTAGGATTGAAACAACTACAATCTCACCCTTGGGATACCTTGAGCGAAACGCTTGAAGTAGGCGCTAAGGTGAATGGTAAAGTTGTTAATATTGAAGACTACGGTGCATTCTTAGAAATAGTACCTGGTGTAGAAGGATTGGTTCACGTATCAGAAGTTAGCTGGAGTACTGCCCCTGTAAGCCCGAAAGAGGTATTCAGTATGGCACAAACTACCGAGGCTATCATTATGACCTTGGATCGTGAAGACCGTAAAATGTCTTTAAGTATCAAACGCTTGGAACCAGATCCATGGGAGAAGGTGGCCGAGAAGTATCCAGTAGAGTCTCGTCACACGTGCAAAGTTCAAAACATTACCCCTTATGGTGTATTCGTAGAGTTGGAAGACGGTATTGGCGGAATGGTTCACATTAGTGATCTCAGCTGGACTAAGCGCTACGCACACCCATCTGAATTCACGAAAGTGGGTGAAGACTTGGAAGTAGTAGTATTAGAAATAGACATAGCTGACCGTAAGTTGACCCTAAGTCACAAACACATCGAAGAGGATCCATGGGATACTTTCGAAACTGTATTCCCTATCGGATCTATCCATGAAGGAACTGTAGTTAAGAAAGAAGACAACGGTGCTATCGTTCAACTACAATACGGACTAGAAGGTTTTGCTCCTAACAAGCACATCAAGAAACAAGATGGCGGACAGGTAGAGGCTGACCAGACTGCGGAATTCAAAGTTTTGGAATTTGACCGTAACGATAAGAAGATCATCTTATCGCACATGGCCTTCTGGAAAGACCAGGCTGAGGAAGAGTACAAAGCAGAGAAAGCGGAGAAAACTCAACAACGTAAGCGTACTAATCGCGAAGTAGAGAGTTTGAACCGTGGCGTAGAAAAGAGCACCCTAGGTGACTTGGATGTATTGTCGAAATTGAAGTTAGAAATGGAAGAGAGCGAAGCTCCGAAACCAGCCAAGAAAGCTGCCGCTAAGAAAAAAGCAGCAGAACCAGAGGCAAAGGTGGAAGAACCAAAGGCGGAAGAGCCTAAGGCAGAAGAGGGAGAAACACCAGCCGAAGAAGGTGGTGAAGCTTAATAGCCTTTCAGCTTAATGATAAGGAAGCCCCTCTAGCAATGTTAGAGGGGCTTTTTGTTTTACGAGCCCAGCTTAAAGAATATATCTAGTTTAAGTCTGTGACTTGAACTATTGAATAGATGAAAGTCTAAGACTTCCTGCCATTACAAGGTTTCAGTTATTAACTGATACCAGAGCTTTAACAATTAAGATTCTTTAACAAAAGGCAACTACTTAACTCAAAATTTCTGTTACCAGATCGCGTTTTGAGTTCATGAGAAAGATCATTTGGACGTCCTTTGCAATTTCCGCTATCTGGTTAACTGTTGCTTTTAGTAATAGAACAGAGCTTAAAGTTGAAACAACTGAAGCAACAGTAACCTACAAAAACACTCCATATAGAGTATATACTGCAAATGCAGATGCGATTAAAATGAAATGGAAAGGGAATGACAACAAACCCCTACTCCACTTTTCAGCGCTGGAAAAAGAACTGGGTACTCCCCTAGTATTTGCTACCAATGGTGGAATGTTTGATAAAAATAGCGCACCAGTAGGTTTATATATTGAGAACGGAAAGCAACTTAAGCAACTAAACACAACTGAGAAGGGCTACGGTAATTTTTTACTTCAACCCAATGGGGTGTTTGCTGTGACAGCTAATGGAGCAGTAGTGAATACTACTAAGAACTATGCTACCAACCCACCTACAGAAGTAAGCTTTGCTACACAAAGCGGACCTATGCTGGTTATAGATGGGAAGCTACATCCTGCATTCAAGAACGGTTCCACTAACGTACATATCAGAAGCGGCGTAGGAGTAAATAATAAAGGAGAGGTAGTATTCGCCATTTCCAACGAACGCGTAAATCTATACGACTTTGCAAGCCTGTTCAGAGACAAGTTGAATTGCAAAAACGCCCTCTACTTAGATGGCTTCGTTTCAAAGATGCATTTACCCGAAAGACCCGACTTAAATGCGAACACCAAGTTCGGTGTGATTATATATACTACTGAGTAGCTACTTCTTAACTTTCAATTGATACAGATCGGTTCTTCTATCTTTCAAGTTTCGGACGCTACCGTAATTGTGTAGTTGCTTTAGTTTATCAATATCTACATCGGCTATTAGGGTCATCTCGGTATTAGGTGTAGCCTCGGCTTTTACCCCATTATCTGGAAAGGCAAAATCCGCAGGTGTGAATACCGCCGATTGGGCATATTGAATATCCATATTGTTCACCTTGGGTAGGTTACCTACGCTACCAGCAATAGCTACATAGCACTCATTCTCAATGGCACGGGCCTGTGCGCAGCTTCGTACTCTTGTGTAACCATTTTGTGTATCTGTAAGGAAAGGCACAAAGAGTATCTGCATACCTTGTTCAGCCATCAAACGAGGTAGTTCAGGGAACTCTACATCATAACATATTAGCACCCCAATTTTACCGCAATCAGTATCAAAAACTTGGATGTTATCACCTCCCGTCATTCCCCAATAGGTTACCTCATTGGGCGTGATGTGTAGTTTTTCATAGCGCTCAAAACTTCCATCCCTTCGGCATAAGTAACCTACATTATAAACGCTGTCACCATCTAACAAAGGCATACTTCCCGTGATGATATTGATATTATACTTCACCGCTAACTGACTGAATAATTGGCGAATAGGCTCTGTGTATTCCGCTAGTCGGCGAATAGCATCCGCCTCGTTTAGGTGATTGTCATCTGCCATTAGCGGGGCATTGAACAACTCTGGGAATAATACGAAGTCGCTTTGGTAGCCCGACACTACATCTACAAAGAACTCCATTTGCTCGCTAATAGCTTCCAAACTACCGAACAGTCGCATTTGCCATTGTACCAAGCCTAATCGTACTACCGTTTTTGGTTGATCCATCCACTGATCGGTTTCCGTATGGTAAATGTTATTCCACTCTATAAGTGTAGCATATTCCATAGAGCCCTCATCGCCTGGCAGGTAGCCTTTTATCACCTTCTTTACATGGAAGTCGTTAGCTAATTGGAACGATAGTACGGGGTCGTGTATTTCTTGCTTCTTTACCTTCTCAATGTATTCTTTTGGAGTAAGCTCATCGGCATATTCTGAGTAATTAGGGATACGACCACCAGCGATAATAGATCGTAAGTTCAAGCGCTCGCACAACTCCTTTCTCGCCTCATATAACCTACGCCCCAGTCGCATACCCCTATGTTCAGGGTGAACGAATACATCGATACCATAAAGCACGTCGCCATCTTCGGTATGCGTATTAAAGGTATCGTTGCCCGTAATTTTGTTATAGGTATGGCGGTCGCCAAATTTCTTGTAATCTACTGTTAGCGAGAGCGCACATGCTACCACCTTGCCATTTACTACAGCAGCTATTTGCCCTTCGGGAAATACCTTTAATAGCTTCTGTATCTGCCTACGTTCCCATGGGGTATCATCCATATCGGCATAAGCCTCTTCCATCGATCTCTTTAGCTCCTTATAGTCACTAAGTTCCAGTTGTCGTAGTTCAATACTTGGGCTATTATCTACCAGATCTACTTGTATCTCGCTCATAGTGCAAAGATAAGCAGTTGTTAATGTACAATGTGCTAATTCTTTTACCTTTAGAAGATGCCAATTCGCTTTTTACTAATAGCATTATCTGTCATCGCCGTGCGGCTTGTAAGTGCCCAAGTAGTGCATGAGTATATGGACTTACAGATACATCCCACCATGCACATGGCTCACCCAATTATTAAGCCTGGCCTACAGTATTTTGAAGAGGGGGAAGAGCCTAACTTGACCTATAAGCACCAACTAACCAATGTAAATTATGCCAATTACTTAGAAGATAACCCTGGTTTACGGATAATAGTACATGGCGCCATAGTACACGAAGTATTATCGAACCCCAGAGATGCTAAGCGATTGGTATTGACAGAGCTGAAATACATTGATGATTTTGTAGCCGAACATTCAGATAAATTCGTGGTAGCTAAAAACCCTGCTGAGGTCAGAAAGTATGTTCATACCACTGATAAAACAGTTATTATTCACTCTGTAGAAGGAGCAGGATTTTTAATAAGAAGCCAAGAAGATGCCAATTTCTGGGCAAAGCAGGGTATTTCCTTTATGACCTTTATTCATTTGGTCGACAATCAATTTGGTGGTGCTGCTACTTTACCTGGTGCCGCAACTGGTGTTATCAATTTTAGAGGGACTATAAAGTCCGTTTTTCATCCGCCTGGAAAAACTAAGGGACTGACCGATAAGGGCAAGCAGGCCATCCTATGGATGGCCAATGCAGGTATGATGATAGATATAACTCACATGTCGCCCCAAACACGAACCGATGCTTTGCAGTTTATGGAAGAACATGGTATACCACCACTTAGCACGCACGATGGCTTTTTACCTATACAGAATACTCAACGTGGCATTCCGAAAGACGAAGTTGTAAAGATCTATAAACAAGGTGGTTTGATGGCTTTAGGTATAGCTTTAGAGGCTTACCGTCCTTATCCTGAATATCAAGCAAAGTTGGATAGCATAGCCCCGTGGTATTGCGATGGCTCTATCGATTCTTACCAATTCACCTATCAAGAATTGAAGCTGTTCATTGAGCAAAATTTGGCGGAGATATTCAATGACGCATCTCTTACCTCCTACAATGATCTGAGCGAAGAACAACTACACGATATTTCCATTGGCTTTCAAACCGATTTTAATGGTTGGCTTAACCATGCCCGCCCACGTGTTGGTGAAGATGGATGTTGGGAAAAAAAAGATGGCGTAATCTATAACGCCATAGATACACTAGGACTTCCCCATCCAGGTTTTATGCCACAACATTGGCATCATCTGGAACAGAAAGGTGTAGACCTAGCCCCAGTGAAAAGAGCCTCTGAAAAGTTCTTACAAATGTGGGAATGGTTTTTAGTGCATCGAGGTACATTCGGTGCTAACTAAAAATGATGATCAAAAGTCAATAAACCGACACCACCCTAGCCTTTTACTGAACTCATTTTGTTGTCCTGCTTGAAAACCCTAAATTTAGAGCAACAGCCCTTTCTAACTAAACCAACATCAACATGAAAAAGTCGCTATTCGTATTGGCGGTATTATTCTATTTAATACCCAATACAAGCTTTGCTACTCACATTATGGGAAGTGAATTATCACTACTACAACAAAGCACTAATACCTACGAGGTAACGCTCTATTTATATAGAGATTGTTACGGAATACCTGCACAGTCAATAGAAAGTATCTTCTACACCAGTGCAGATACTAGCCAACCTTTTACTGACTTTGTAACACTTAACAGAGTAGCAGTAAATACTTTAGCAACTACTTGTGGTGATACTATAAACACCTGTAATAGTAATGATCCGAATGCACTACCAGGAGTAGAGCAGCATTTGTATAGAGGACTGATAACCTTGCCTTTCCAAGGTGAATGGATATTTTCTTGGGATGATTGCTGTCGAAATGCAGCAATTACTAATGTTGTGAACCCTAGTGGTCAATCCTTTTACACAGAAACTATTGTTGACAATAGCCTATTAACTGGTAACAGTACGCCAGTATTCGTTACCCCACTTACACCGTATGTATACGTGGGTGCCAATGTGATATATAATATGGGTGCTTATGACTTAGATGGTGATAGCTTGGCTTACAAACTAGTAGACCCTAGAGAATCAGCAGGGCCGCTAGGTGTTATTGCTTTTAATCCTGGTTTTTCTGCAACTCAACCACTAGCAACTACTGGGCCTTTCAACTTCGACCCTGCTACTGGTGCAATGTCTTTCGTTCCATCAATGGCGCAAAGTTCTATAATTTCTGTTGAGGTTCAAGAGTTTAGAGCTGGAGCGTTGATCTCTACCATGCGTCGCGATCTTCAATTCGTTGTAATAAACCCAGGTACTTTCTTCAACCCAGACCTACCTACCGTTTCAGGAATTAACGGTACTGGCGTAGATACTATTATTTTCTGCGTGGGCGATACCGTAAGCTTTATGGTGTATGGTGACGATCCTGACTCATTAGAAAATGTTACCCTACTGAACACGAATAGCAATACCTTCTTTTCAGCAGACTCAGCTTATGGTAAGCCAGCAGTTACTACAGTAAGTGGAATTGCTGGTCCGGCTAGTATTAATGGTGGTCGCCCTAATGTGGTTATACTTACTGCTTATGATGATAACTGTTTACTAGGTAGAGCTACCTCTCGCGCATTTTATTTACAAGTAGTGAATTGTGATACCGCAGATGTATGGCCAGGGGAGACTAACGGAGATAAAGTGGTAGACCCACTAGATATATTACCAATTGGTATTGCGAGTGGACAAACTGGCCCTGCAAGGCCTAGTGCTTCGAACAACTGGGTTCCGCAGGCTGCAGCGCCCTGGAAACGCAATTTCTTGAGTAACCAAGACTACCGTCATGCCGATTGCAATGGTGATGGAACTATAGATGGAACTGACTTGATAGCGGTAAACCAAAACCTTGGTAATAGCCACTTGAAATCGAACGGCTGGGGACCATTAGAGAATGGCGTAGTTGGCGACCCTACTTTAACTGTAGAGTATCCGCAGAACACATTAGTAGGTGGTGAAACCGTTAGAATGGCTATCAGCTATGGAGATTTCCAAACTTATCAAGATGATCTGTATGGTTTGGCAGTAAGATTAGGAATGGATATGGACAACATCGTTCCTGGCTCTATCCAATTGCATTATAATAACACCGTGCTAGGTACAATGGGTACTGACCTAGCATCGGAGCAACAGATAGACCAAGACATTGCCATGGCAATGACCCGCATGGATGGTGCCAATTGGATAACTATTGGTACACTATTCGAACTAGAATTCACTTTGGCTGACCCACTGGTGAACACCAATGACCTGACGATCTCTTTTGACAACGTACGTATGAACAATGCAAACGAAGATGCGCTAGAATTCTTTGCTAGCGATAGAACCTTTGAATTGGTTCGTAATTATCGCCCCCAAATGATAGACACCTCTATCTGTTTAGGGTCGGATGCTTTCGGGTATACGCAGTCTGGTATTTACATTGATACATTACTGACCCCTACTGCCGATATAGTGAGGATGTTAGACCTTACTGTCCGTGACGCGGTTACGCATACTGTTAAAGAAAGTATTTGTACCGGCGAAAGCTATGCTGGCTATACTACTGCTGGAATTTATACTGACAATTATCCACTTGGCAATGGATGTGATAGTACTCGTGTACTGTCGTTAACAGTTACTGGTGAAGACGTTACTAATGTTGCAGTAGCCATACTACCTGGTGAAAGCTATTACGCAGGTGGTGCTTGGCAAACAGAAGCAGGCACTTACTACGATGTTTTCACTACTGCAGGCGGTTGTGATAGCACTGTAGCTACAGCATTGCAGATAAGCGTAGGAGTAGATAACTCGCAACAAACTGTCATCAGTATTTACCCTAACCCAGGTACGGGTCTGTATCAGGTGGAGTTAGCTGGTGCCTTCGACATTAGAGTGCTTGATATAATGGGTAAAGTAGTTCATCAGCAGCGTATTGACCGCACAGGTACTATTAACCTGAGTGCTCACGCTAATGGAGTATACTTTATACATGCACAAGGGGAAACTGCAAGTAAAGCTTATCGCCTAATTAAGCAGTAGACTATAAAAATTAAGGTTTAGATTTTAGCCCCTATAGGAAACTATGGGGGCTTTTTCATTTACTTCTTCCAAAGCCACCAGCCTGCATAGATGATAACGAACTGAATAACCAACCTTATAGCCGACCCGATCTTAGAACCAATAATTGACCGCTCGCGCACTAAGTCCCAAACGTGAAGTGGTAAAAACGCTAGCATAAGTAGCATAAAACCCAAACCACCAAGGTGACGAGTAGAAGGCACTATCAGCAGTATAGCAATAATGGTCTCTGCGATGGTAGAAGCTATGTTAGCTAATTTTTCTGGTATGAAAGAAGGTATAAGCGGCGCATAAAATGCAGGGTTATAAATGTGATAAAAAGCACTTAGTAATAATACGGCGGCAAATAGATAGGCTAATATGGCTTGCATGGTGTTAGTTGTTTTCTTGGTCTTTTTTGTGATCTACTACAATAGCTTCATAAGTGGTGCCCGCTTGAACAGCAAGCAACCAAGCTTTAAGGTCAGGTCGGTAAAAGTCGGTACTCTTATTGTGTTCCAATTCAGTTGGATATGCAGCCAGTAGAGCGTCCAATTGCTCTTTACTGTTCTCTGGTCGCTTACCTACTCGTTCAAGCGCCTTAAAAAGTTGCTTCTCCCCTTCTTGTAGCAGTTTTTGCCGTTCACCAAATCGCCTTGCAGAACCTGAAGTACTCTTAAGTATTCGCCAATTACCTTCCTCAAAGTGCAACAGCGCCCTTACCATCATGGCATAATACTGTATATCATTATAGGCCAGATGTTCAGGTAGATTAATTATCTCTGTACAGTAGCGAGCCGCTTCATTCTTTTTCCCTATTCCGAAGTATACCAAAGCCACATACCACCAGAAAAGCACTTTACGGTGAGGTAATATATAGGCTCTCAACTTCTTGAAACGTTCCAAAAACTCAGGTAACTCTTCTACGGCGGCACTATAACCTCCGTCGCTAATGGTTTTCACAAACAGGTTAAGATTGATAAACTCAAAAGCACGAATGGCTACCGTTTTATCTTTATGAGACATTAAGTCTCTAAGCTTGATAGTATATTCTTTTGCCTGTTCTACTTGACCCGTCATTGCACTAACTGCGGCTATGCTATTGTAAGTATTCACCCGCTTTACTGGATTATCATTTATCAAATTTTCATCCTCTTCCAGCAGCTGTAGGTACTTCTTAGTAAGCTCAACATATTTTTCTAGGTCACCTTTAGTGAATACAAAGTTCATTTTAGCATTTATGTACTCCAAATGAACGGGCAATGTATCCTCCTTACTAGGCTGTAACGTATTTTCTTGCCAGACACTTTCAGCATCCTTTGGCCCGCCGCTAACCTTGGCTATACCTTTTAACCGTTGTATTCCACCAATAGTGTAGGTCAGTTTAGTGAGTTCAGCCCACTTAGCATATTGCCCTAGTACTTCATTCTGTTCAGTTAATTGCTCTTCTAAAGCAGCCAAGCCTTCAGGAAAACTCAACTTACCCATCACGTAAGTTCTTATGATATTCAGGTCAAGGATAGCAGAATACAGAAAGACCGCCCTTGCTTGCTTAAGCGCCCTATCTATTCGCTTTAAGCAAAGCTGATAAAGTCCTTTGTTAAACAGGTGTTGAATTACGATTATCTCGCTGCGTACCTGCCACTCGGTTTTACTTTCCAAGTGCTGCATTTTTAACGATCGTAACACCATTTCCATCAAGTAGTGTTTTATCCGAGCCAAAGGGGTGGGCACCTTATTATCCTTTAGCAATACTTTTAATGCCTCCTCATCATAATTAGCCTGCTTGCTAATGGCATCAAAAATAGAGATGTAAATCTTATCCCCACTCCTACGATTGGCTAGTACCTTAAAGTACCTATTCTCATCAGGGGTTAGCGACCGTATTAGGTCGTGTAAGGAATCTTGCGCGGCATCAAGCTTATCGTTCTTTTTTGTTGTCATGTTATCCAAACTCTCATAAAACACTAATAATCAATGGTTAAACATAATTATTAGGCTTTTAAAACTGTAAATAGTAACCAAATATAGTGTGTTAAATTCTCTTGTTACCATACTTAGTTGGTATGCCAGCAATGTATTTTTGTAAAAAAGAATATTGCAATGACCCGTATCCCGCTAAAAACCAATTTGCTAATTGGTATCCTTCTCTATTTTTCGCAAACACTATTTTCACAAAGTGTGGGCTGGAAAAATAGCTACTACACTATGCCCAACGCCGACTTATGCATGGGGTTTGGAATAACCACAGTAGGTAGCGATAAAGTTTACACAGTAGGCCAATTTAACAATTCGGTTGACTTTGGGAGTGGTAATATGCTAACTACAAGTTTGAGCGACCAAGATGGTTTTTTCCTTCACGTGAACGACTTGGGTGTAACACAGAACGCCTTCAAAATAGCCGATGGCGACAGAGCTAGTAACGGTCGCTTTATTGAAACCAAAGGCAATAATATTATAGCAATTAGCCAAAATAATACGCAAGCAATTGGTGGTTCGGTTGTAGTAGAATCGTATGATATAGCAGGCAATAGCAATTGGCAAGAAATATTAACACTAAATAGTACTGCTAATTCAGCTTTATTGTACGATGCTTTTATAAATGAGATGGGCGAAATATGGGTGCTTTACAGTTTAGGTGGCGGATTTGTCATCACCAAAATTTCCAACTCAGGTAATAGCATTTATACTTTGCAAATACCCACCATTCCGTCTATCGAGTTTCCCAGAACTTTGGCCGTTGATGGTGCAGAGAACATCTATTTAGGAATTGATAAAAGCAGCGGTACCTCAAGCTATCGCGATTTAGTGATAAGAAAACTAGACCGTACCAGTGGTAACAATTATAACACACTTTGGACTCGCCAATTCGGTAGCGCTGCCAACAACAACATCAACCAACCCTACGAAATAGCCATTGACGATAGTGCCAATATTTATGTGGCAGGTACGCTCATCGCTACTTTAGAGGTGGATGCCGTTACCATGACCAATGCTATCAGTAGCACAAGCCCTGTAAGTTACTTAGTGAAGCTGGACAGCACAGGCACTGGAATTTGGGGCTTCACTAACAACACGCCTTTTGAACCACGGGTGAGTACCCAAAGTGGCTATGCGGGCATTAAAACGAAATTTTCTAACGATGGTACGCAGCTACTCCATTTGTATGGAAACAACATTTACGACATCGACCCGCAGACGGGAGTTATGCGCAATTCATTCCACTTGCAGCATAATTTCATGGACTTTTCAGAGTCTACTGATGGTAGCCTGTACTTAGCAGGAAAAAGTACCGCTAGGCTGAATAATGATACCTGCTACGTGCTGCGATTGGATGGTTTTATCAGCAATTGCAGTGATTTATTCACTACTATTGATACCACCATTTGCTTTGGCAATAGCTATGCAGGCTATACCAGCAGCGGAACATATATTGACACCTTGAATGATTTTAACGGTTGTGATAGCATCCGCACTTTGAATTTAACCGTGATCGGAAATGTAATTTCAACTACTCAAGTAGGGTCTGATATAGAAGGTGAAGTGGCAGGTGACCAATCTGGATGGTCTGTGAGCATGCCCGATGCACAAACCATGGCTATCGGCACTGGCTTTAATGACGGTAATGGAAACAATAGCGGCCATGTTCGGATTTATGAATGGATAAGCGGTGCCTGGCAGCAAAAAGGGATGGACATAGATGGCGAAGCGGCAGGGGATAATTCAGGATACTCTGTTAGTATGCCCGATGCACAAACCGTTGCCATTGGGGCTTATCTTAATGACGGCAATGGCAACAACTCTGGTCATGTACGTATTTATGAGTGGAACGGCAGTGCTTGGCAGCAAAAAGGCATTGATATAGATGGGGAAGCGACTGATGACCAATCAGGGTATTCAGTGAGTATGCCCAATCCACAAACGGTGGCAATTGGAGCTATTGAAAACACAGGAAATGGAGCTGGAGCTGGCCATGTAAGGGTGTACGAATGGAATGGGAGTGCTTGGCAACAAAAGGGTACTGATATAGACGGGGAAGCAGCCGGTGACCAGTCAGGGTATTCCGTAAGTATGCCCGATGCACTGACGGTGGCTATCGGGGCCCGATTTAATGATGGAACTGCGAGCAATGCTGGCCATGTACGAATCTATGAATGGGTTGGAGGTGCCTGGCTGCAAAAGGGTACTGATATAGATGGGGAAGGATTAGATGATGAGTCAGGATTTTCAATAAGCATGCCCGATGCACAAACCGTTGCCATTGGAGCTACTGATAACAACGGTAACGGGGGTAATTCTGGCCATGTGCGGATTTATGAATGGATTGGAGGCGCCTGGCAGCAGAAAGGTAGTGACATAAATGGAGAGGCTACAAGTGATCTTTCAGGACATTCTGTAAGTATGCCCGATGCCCAAACAGTAGCTATTGGGGCGCTTCTTAACGATGGCAGCGGAAACAATGCTGGTCATGTACGAATTTATGAATGGGTTGGAGCTGCCTGGCTGCAAAAGGGAATTGACATAGATGGAGAAGCACCTACTGACTTCTCTGGAAGGTCTGTTAGCATGCCCGATGCCCAAACAGTGGCTGTAGGGGCTGCTGCAAATGATGGAAATGGGGCAGATGCAGGCCATGTGAGGGTATACCAACTTGGTATAGTGAAAAATAACACCGTAGTAGACACAAGTATTTGCTTCGGCAAGAGCTATTTAGGATATAGTGTTGCAGGAACGTACAGCGATACTTTTACCATCAGTCAGTGCCAAGACAGCATTTTCACCTTGAACCTTACTATTATTGGAATAGACAGCACCATTATTGACAGCAGTATTTGCGAAGGGAATAGCCTATTTGGTTACTCTGCACAGGGTACATACCGAGATACCTTTACAAATACCGCTGGATGCGATAGCTTCCGTATATTGAATTTGACACTTCTTGATACATCGCTAGTTATTATCAATCAGCAAATTTGCCAAGGGCAAATGTTCGAAGGCTTTAGTTCATCTGGTACATATACCGTAACTCTTCTAAACAGTAATAATTGCGATAGTACGGTAACCATAAACCTTACCGTAAACGATACCGCTTTTACCACTATCAATACCAGCATTTGCTCAGGGCAAAGCTTTGCAGGTTATACCACCACCGGTATTTATACTGAAAACCGCAATACTGTTAATGGGTGCGACAGCACAGTTATCATCAACTTAACCGTTCAGAATAGCATAAGCACTACTATTGACGAAAGCATCTGCCAAGGAAATACTTTTGCAGGCTATAGTGCTGCAGGAATGTATCTTGATACCTTTCAAGCGAATGGGGGCTGCGACAGTATAAGAACGTTGAATTTAACTGTACTAGATACAGCATTTTCTAACATCTCCATAAGCATTTGCGATGGGCAGAGTTTTGAAGGTTATTCGGCTACTGGTATCTATCGTGATGTTTTTCAAGGGACTAATGGTTGTGATAGTATCAGAGTGCTCGATCTACTTATTATAGATACTGTGATAACTACCGTAAATGCTACAATCTGTGAAGGAGAAAGCTTGGAGGGTTATACAAGCTCAGGCACTTATACCGATCTTTTAGTAGGAACTAACAATTGCGATAGCACACGCATATTGAACCTAACAGTGAATTCAAATTCAGACTCTACCTTAATGGCAAGCATATTTGAAGGAGATAGCATTTTTGCTGGTGGGGCTTTCCAAACTGTTGCTGGTAATTATCTGGACACACTAACCAACTCAGCAGGTTGTGATAGTATTCTTACAACCGAACTACAAGTTCTGGTAGGAATAGAGAACATTAACAATTTTACAGTTCAAGTATATCCTAACCCTGCAAGCGGAAGCTTTGTAGTAACCTTAAGTGAATGGAAAGAGATAACTACCCTAACACTTTACAATACACTTGGCGAGCAAGTGCAGCGAATAGAGTTAGAGAATACCCAGCAAACTATTTCTGTAGCAGAGCTTGCTAGTGGACTTTATTTC
>CAYGTK010000099.1:0-14993 GCA_964352775.1 uncultured Chitinophagaceae bacterium | reverse complement strand
CTAATATCAAAACCAGTGTGAACTACAGAACGAAGAGGTAGTTTACTATCACCTTCCATTACACCTGTAAAGCTCTCTTCTGGACGAAGCAAATTGAAGAAAGAGGAACCGATGTAGAAAGTCAATTTCTTACCAAATGTACCATTGTAGAATAATCCAGCACTCATGTTCGGGTTACCTAGTGTTTCACTAGCGAGCGTTTCAGCATTTCCATTGCGTATCTCACTTTCAAAAGTCCCCTTATTTACATCTGTTTGGAACTGCTCAAAACCACCTTGTAATCCAATTGATAATCGGTGACGAGCCTTCTTATCCAAAGCCTTATGGTAAGCCACAGATGCCATAACCTTCAAACGGCTGAATCCACCTCCGTTCTCTATGTCATTGTAGAACATTATACCAGCGCCTATTGCATCCATCTTTTTCTTACCAACAAAAAATGGCATATCAAATGAAGCAGATGGCGTTTGGTATGGCGCTCTTCCAAACGACGTTACACTCCACCATTGGTTACGGTAAATAGCCGCTAGGCGATAATTACCATTCATTTTACCAGTTAATGCTGGGTTCAATGTTAGCGGCGATGCATAGAACTGCGAGAAATGTATATCCTGTGCTTCTACTTTTAGGGTAGCGAACAGGCTTAACAGTACTACAATAAGTAGGCTTCTGTTGATGGTTTGATAGTTCATTGCTCTATATTTCCTTTTCTATTATTCTAGTTCTTTCTTAACGATATAATGAGAATGGCTTGCTCTCAGAGAACTGCTCACCATCAATTTCGTACTCAATAACATATACATATGTACCTACTGGCTGGCGGGTACCATCTAGCTTACCATCCCATGGTGTACTTGGGTCGTTGTGAATCAATTCTCCCCAACGGTTAAATACTTGGAATAACAATACGTTAGCATTTCCTACGTAGTAGAAGTCATCGTTCATTCCATCGCCATTCGGACTAAATGCAGTTGGCATTTCGTTTTCAGAGTTCACGATAACTAATACTGAATCAGAACCACTACAGCCAGTCAATGAATTGATAACTGTTACCTCATACCATGCATCTTCTTCTGGTGTAGCTTCTGGGCTAGGCAATGTTGCACCGTTAAGGTCCATTACCGGAGTCCAGTCGAACGTATAGTTGATCGAATCGTTATAGTTAGAGCTTAAGATCGTGCTCTCGCCTCTGTTAATAGTGTCAGGATTAGCTGTTGCCAGCACATCCAAACCAATGATCACCACATCAAAACAAGCTTCCACTTCACATCCATTACTATCACTTACCGTTACACAGTAGTTACCATCAGTATTGATGTCAATGCTCGGAGTAGTCTCGCCTGTAGACCAAACTGGAGAACTAAATAGGCTAGTATCAACAGCTGCTGTTACTACATCAGATAGTAAACAACGTGGTAAGTCTGGCATACTGAAAGGAGTTACAGCGTAGGTTCCTACAGTAATATCATCTGTACCAGTACAACCAAAGTTAGTAGTAACAGTTACTTCGTAAGTACCTGGGCCAACTTCAATGGTAGCTGTGGTTTCACCTGTTGACCAATCATAGCCATTATATCCCGTCTGTAGTGCAAGTGTGGTTGAATCTCCCAAACATACAGTTTGGTTCAATCCTAAGTTAGGGGTTGGCAGCGGTGCTACGTTAACCATTACCTCATCTTCAGCAGAACATCCTGTTACCGCATCTACCACTGTTACTCCATAAGTACCATCTACATCAACATCAATTGTTTGAGTGGTTTCCCCATTAGGCGCCCAATCATAGCTTGCTAGCCCTGGACCTGCATCTAGTGTAACGATCCCACCTACACAAAACGCAGTATCACCTCCAAGGTCAAGGTTTGGAGACCCATCCTCATAACGTATAGTATCAGTATAAACACAACCATTTATATCAGTAGTTACTACCCATATTGTATCAGGATCAGCTCCACCAGTAAAGAACCCTGTAGAACCTGTTGACCAGTTCCAAGTAACAAATCCTGGAGCTGATAGGTTATAGAAACCACCAGGACACAAGAACGTATCTCTTCCTAGATCTAAAGGAATAATAGGGTAAATACCTATCTCGATAGTATCAACATCAGAACACCCAGCAGCATCTGTAGCTGTAACCGATGCTACAAGAGTATCTGTTACTATCAAGAAACTGTCGGTAGAACCATCTTGCCACACATAGTTCCAACTTGCTGGACCTGCTATCAATATGGTAGTATCGGGAATTTCGAAACAGTAGAATTGGTCAGGACCAAAATCTACTTCTACAACATTGAACATAACGTTGATAGTATCACGAGTAGGACAACCGATAGAGTCAGTCACTCTAACCCAGTAGTCTCCAGCGGTATCTACTACTATAGAGGTGTCACCAAGCACACCTATGCTCCAAATATATGTAGCATAAACATCATCAACTGCAAGAGTTAGAAGGTCTCCTACACATAATGTAGTATCGTTTCCTAAACTTACCACAGGTGATGCATTCTGCCTTACTCTTACAGTATCAGAATTTACACAACCGTTAGTATCTACTATCTCTACATAAAACAATCCTGTAGTATCAGTACTGATCGTTTGAGTAGTTTCCCCTGTTGACCAGTCGTAACTAACATATCCAGCACCAGCATTTATCACTAATGAATCGACAAAGCAGAGTAATGAATCAAATCCAAAATCAACAACTGGTGGCAAGTTCACCACTACACTAGCGGTATCAACACCTTGACAACCTGTTGCCCTTTCAGTAACAGTTACTATATAATCAGTAGTGCTTAAAGGGTATGCCAGTGGGTTATTAATGGTAACATCAGAAATAGAGCTATTTGCAGCCCATTCATAATTACTAGCACCAGTTGCAAATAACTGAACCGTATCACCAACACAAATTGCAGTATCAGGTCCAGCAGTAGCTTGTAAAGGAGTTACTGTTATGGTAACTGAATCTGTACGCGTACATCCGTTAACAAACTCATAGGTTACAGTGTAAGTAGTAGTATTTGTAGGGTAAACACGAGGGTCAGCTATTGTAGTATCAGAAATACTCTCATTTGGCGACCAGGTAATGGTCTCTGTTCCAACTGGTGCTGGACAGAAGCCAAAACGGAAATTCGGTAAATTTTGAGCTGTAGCTGGGAATGAAACTGAATTACATGCTATTGCACCTTGTGCATCTTGATCTGCCCAAGTAACTGCATTGTAATTTACATTACGGCCTTGTACTGCATCATCATCTGTCCAGTCAAATACACCATGACACACCTCAACAATAAGGTTTGATGTACCATCCCAATCAACAAAATTCTGGAAATTAATGGTATTCCATCCTTGTGCGGATGTAAACGAACCACTATATACAGTAGTTAGCGGAGAGGTAATGTTAAAGTTGTTGTTCGGCAATGCATTATCACCAGTACAACCTACACTTACAGTAAAGCTCGAGTATGGGGCACTACTATTCTTCTGTAGCACATTGAACGCTATATTACTCAAGGTACCAGAAGATAGTCCAGCTGCTTGTAGGTCAGCTGCTCGTATTAGGTATTGAACGTGGCTATCTTCCCAAAATTGATTAAATGGAGTTCCATCGCCATTATCAAGTGTAGTTGTACCATTACCTACTTGCAAAATTGCAGGTGCAGGACAAGACTGAGCCGAAGGACCACAAGCTAAAATACTTGTAGGGAAATTACCTGTAGGCTCTACTAACAACTGTAAAGTATCGTTAAAGCTACATACCTGAGTATCAGGGGTAACAGCAATATCAAAAGTAGTATCTATAGGAATAGTCAATAAACCTGAACCAACACACTGAGTATCTTCTACTTCTACTATGAATGTGATCCCCTCTGTTATTACTGCTGAAGGGTTAGGTATGGTATCATTTGACACTGAGCTAGCTGGATTCCACTGGAACGTGTAGTTAGGTATATCAGCATCACAAGTAAAGAAGCGCGTATTTGGAATGAATTGATAAGTAAATGAAGGGTCTAGAGAACAACCATTACCAGCAGTAGCAGCCGGGCTTCTCATACTGGCTACATAAGTGGTAGCATTATTGTTGGTTTGGTCGTTACCACCTGGCCCTAAAGCACCTGGTGCTGCAGTCCAACAAATCTCAACAACTATGTTCGATATACCATCCCAGTCATATTGTTGCTGGAAGTTGAAGTTATTATACCCTTGGTTAATAAAAGTACCAGCTTGAAAGAATACTTGCGTAGGTGCTGGTAACCAGCCTTCGTTCAGGCTCAATGCATTTACATCTGTACATCCTAAACTAATGGTAAAGTTCTCATATACACCATTACTAGTTTTGGTACCAACCTCATAAGCTATTCGGCTAATAGTACCTGGGTTAACACCTGTAGCAGCAAGATCTGAAGCCAAATACAACGCTTGATATTTTCCTGCCAATGCATTACCCTCAAAAGGTGTTTGGAAAGTTGCGGTAGTACTAGTACCTAATGTTTTCGGACTTGGAGGGTTTTGTGCATTACACGGAACTAACGCAGGCCCACATGTTAGTGGGAACACATCTGCCTGTAAGTTCACTGTATCTCCCGGGCAAGGTTCATTATTGTCCGTAGTTACTATTACTAATGGCCCTACACCTATTGTGTTAAGTTCCAAAGTATCTCTCAATGTACAGCCTGTATCAGATGTTACAGTAACAATATACTGTGTGCTACTGAACGGACGAGCGATAGGGCTTTGAATAGAGTCTGAGTTTAGTGTACTAGCGTTGTTCCACAAATAATCATATGGAGCAAAGGTAGAGTCAGTCTCCACATTAAGTTGTACTGCTTCATTTCTACAGAAATCAAGTGTATCGTTATCTGGTGTAATATTGAAAATAAAATCAGGCACAACAAACACTGTTATCGTATCCATATTCCTACAAGTAGTTGCCAAGTCACTAGTTACTACATATGTGGTAGTTACAGGAGGACCCGCTAATGGATTAGCTACAGTAGTATCAGATAATCCGAAAGATGGTGTCCAAGTAAACATTGAACCACCACGCGCTAATAGCTGGATGGAGTCACCAGAAATACAATAGAACTCATCTGGCCCGGCAAATGTACCATCAAGAATATTTACGTTGTAAGACAAGTATGTGTTGAATGGGTAAGGACAAACTTCGTCCTTAATGTTCACAGTAAATACATTGGCTCCAGTATCTAATACTGTCGGTGTCCAAGTAAACAAACCTGACAAGGTATCACTTGACACGCGAGTTACACTTAGGTTAGCTCCCGGAATTGATACTTGGATGTTTGAACTAGCGAAATAAATATCATCACCAGCTGGGTTGAAGATCGTAAATGTGAAAGAGATAGGAAGGTCAGGACAAGCATCAATAGTATTTTCATTGATAATGCTCGCGTTAGTAGCACTAACTATAGGACCAGTTGCTGGCTGACCTGTACAGTTATCTATCCTAATTTGCACATCCCGAATGGTACTACCAACTAAAACACCATTTCTAAACTCTTCTACCAATACTGCCAAAGCAACCACTTGGGCTTGAGATGCCGTAAATGAAATTTGACCAGTGATAGGATCGACCATGTAGGGGCCACCAGCTGTAGTAGCTACTGGATATGTACCAGTTGTGGTTATAGGCGACCCGCTTGCATCAAGCGGAATAATTGAAGTAAACACTAGGGAGTCTCCATCAGGGTCAACTGCACCGTGATTGTAAGTAAAGGGCAAACCTACACAACCATTAATTGCAGCTGATGAGGTAAAAAATGGAGAGCTATTACAAACTCCAGATCCAGTATTATCAAGAGTAGCCTCCACATAAAGGTCTTCACTACCGGGGTTAACAAGGTTTGTTATTGCTGCATTCCTTGCATTTACGCCAACCCCCATTATCCAATCATTACAGGTATCTGGTAAAACCACTAATGCTTCGTAAAAGTAAACCGCTACTGCAGAAACGTTTCCATTATCACAGTTAGTTGGTGTACCCACACAAACGTAGTTGGTATCTAAAGTACCACCTGGGTTTTGGAGTACTAATGGCACATTAAAAGTCGCATTACAAGCCACTGAACTTACGGTTACAGATTCTGCTGCGGGAGCGTTAATACCTATACAATCGCGATAGAAAGCGTAGGATACTAAAAAACTATCTTGTCCTACACAATCGTAAGTAAGGTCTGCACCTAATGCGTGAGATGCTTTTGCTTCGTTAGCAGCACCTATCATAAATGTGAATGAAATGCCAATTACGACTAAAAATTGCTTGATGTTCATGAACCCTGTTTTAAGGTTAGCAATAGCCCTTTGCTATGTCAACTAATAAGCTGACAAAATTAGAAAATTAATTTCAAAATAATATGGCCTCAATATCCGTTATACAAGATAAGGCTATATCGGCTGAACCTAAAGTTAACAAAGTCACTTTAAAAAAACTAACTATTCCTTAAAGATGCCGATAAGTACTATTTTTATCGTATGACTATTCGCCCTTTCACAAAGCACCTTTTTGGCGTATTTCTTTTACTCATCATCTTATCGCTGATAAGTGCATGTGAGTTGAAACCTTGCGAGAACTTTGCATGTGTCAATGGCACTCCACAACCTAACGCGAGAGATTGTTTCTGCATTTGTGATAAAGGTTGGCGTGGTGCAGACTGCACTCAAGAGACGCCTTGTGTAACCCAGAACGTGGTCTGTTTAAATGGTGGATTCTGCGAGGGTGGTGATTGTGTATGCCCAGTCGGTTTTGAAGGTGATAGCTGCGAAATATTCAGCAGAGATAGGTTTATTGCTACTTACCATGCTATTGATAGCTGTGATGATCAAGGCTTCCTTATTTATATTATCACTATTTATGCTGATGAAGATGCACAGAGTATCCAATTATCAAATGAACTAGCAAGTAGTCAATTCCCTGATTCTGTTGAGGCGGTAGTAAATGGAAACACATTTATCATCCCAGAGCAGTTGGTTTCAAGTACTTCCATATCAATTACAGGCTCCGGAGTACTAAGTAGCACAGGAGATTCAGTTGCTGTAAGCTATCGTATTATAGATAGCAGCGTCTTCCCTAGTGAAGTGGAAGAATGCCGAGGAATTTGGGTAAAACAGTAAGATCGGCATTGTATTTGTTTTACCTAGGAAAAACATAGCCATGAAACATACTATCCTACTTATAGCTACTACCTGTTTACTTCTTACTGTTAATGCACAGACCATTCAAGAGCAGTACGGGTACGATTTCGACCTCCTAGAACAAAGTATTGTTGATGGAGACACATTTCTATTAGCATCACTAGAGGAAGTAACTGTAATGGCAATGCCTGAGCTTGCTACTCGTGAAGATCACAAGAAATTCTATCACCTTAAGCGAAATACTTTAAAAGTATACCACTACGCCATGATAGCGGGCGAAATGTACGACCGTATCAATGAGGATACAGGCGATATGCGACGCAGAGAAAAGAAGAAGTACATGAAAATGACCGCTGAGCAACTGAAAGAAGAATTCAAAGACGACGTAAAGCACCTTTCTAGAGCGCAAGGCGAGGTGTTGGCTCTTCTTATCAACAGAGAAACTGATAACAACTGCTACGAGGTAGTTGTAGAACTAAAGAACCGTGCAGTAGCCTACATGTTACAGAAAGTAGCCAAATTCAACGGTTACAGCCTTAAGGATGATTATGTAGCAGAAGATAACGAGATGCTGGAATACATCCTTTTCATGATAGAAACGGGCCAATACGAGCTTCCTGAAAGGACAACTGAAGTTACAGCACAGCGTTAACAGCTTTCACCACATCATCTGTATCGAGATGATCAAAGCCAGTAAATTGACCTTTGTACCATTTATGGTCGCCTAATTTACTGTAGGGCCGCCTACTACCGCCTTTCGGCTCTATCATTTTTGAATCTTCACCTGGCAAATAAGGATACATCCCTAAACTAGGTGTGGTAGCTCCCCAAATTGATATAACCCTTTGTTTTTGCGCCGCAGCAATATGCATTAGGCCTGTATCATGAGCTATAACTGCTTTTGCCTGCTGCATTAACGATGCGGAGCCGTTTATGGAATATCTACTACAAGCATTGAACACCGACAAACCAACAGCCTTCACAATATTATCAGCTACAGACTCGTCTTCTGGGCCACCCAAAAGCACCACAGGGATGTCGAGCTGCCGACAAATTTCAATGATCTTATCTTTCGGAAGTCGCTTATAAGCATGATTACCTCCTATCGCATAGGCCACATAACCTTTATGGAACTGTTCTGGTAATTCGGCTTTGCTATCTAATTGGTCCTTTTCAGGAATGAAATGATCAAGTCCCTTTCCGTCGTTCACCACTCCGAGATGCTTTACCGTATCCATGTAGCGATCTACAATATGTCGGTCTTGTAATCGGTCGATACCAAAATTGACCGCCAGCCACTTTTCCCAATTCATTTTATAGAAAGAAGTAGACGGAACACCTGTCAATCCACTCTTAAGCCTCCCTGTTCGAAGGTTGTGATGCAAGTCTACCAGATGATCGAAACCTATAGCTTTCAATTCGGCAATGGTATCCTTCAGATCTTCTTTTAATAGGTGTAGCTCATCTATGTAAGGGTTGCCCAATAAAAGACTCTCAAAAGAAGGTTTGGTCAAGAAATGTACTTCGGCATCTAACTGTTGCTTCAAGCAGCGAACTACTGGTGTGGTCAACACAATATCACCAATAGAGCTGAACCGAACGACTAGTATTTTGAGCTTTTTGCCCAAATCTATTTAGCTAAGTATTTCTTGGCTTCTCGAATGTATTCGTCGGCACCAAGCTTTATCACATCGGCAGATTGTGGGTCTAATTGCTTAACGATCTTAGCGGGCATACCCAATACCATAGAATGGTCGGGTATCTGCATACCTTCAGTAACTAAGGCATGTGCACCAATAACACAGCCATTGCCTATTACTGCACCGTTCATGATAGTTGCGCGCATTCCTATCAGGTTGTTGTTGCCAATAGTGCAACCATGCAAAATAGCGCCGTGGCCTATTACATTGTCTTCGCCAATTACCATAGGCGTACCATGATCTACGTGCATCAGCACCCCTTCTTGCACATTGGTACCATTACCTATTACTATCTTATCAAAGTCGGCACGAATAACTGCTGTGTACCAAATAGAGACCTTATCGCCCAATTCCACATCACCAACTACATAAGCCCCTGGAGAGATGAATACCTCAGCCCCCTTTTTCACCATAGTGGTCATTTCTTCATAGTAAGGTCCTAAATTGCTCATTTGCTATTGTTTATAGGTTATTCTATAGATACGGTTACCAAAATCGTCGGATACCAAAAGAGAGCCATCAGGCATTTGCAATACATCAACTGGTCGGCCAACTACTTCGCCATCCTTTTCCCAGCCACTAGCAAACACTTCATAGCCAGTAGAGGTGTTTCCATTTAACCCTACCGTCATCACACGATAACCGATCTTGGTGCTTCTGTTCCACGAACCATGTTCGGCAATAAAGGCCATACCACGATACTTTTCAGGAAACATAGTACCTGTATAGAATCGCATACCCAATGGTGCAACATGAGGGCCAAGATCTTGAACTGGCTTTACATAGTCTTCACAATTTTTACCGCCTCCAAAGTCTGGATCATCTACTGATGTTCCATGACAATAGGGATAACCAAAGTGATCGCCAAAAGAAGCTAATCGATTTAGCTCGCACGGTGGAGAGTCGTCCCCTAACCAATCGCGGCCATTATCTGTAAACCAAAGTTCACCCGTAGTTGGGTGCCAATCGAAACCAACAGTATTCCGCACACCTTTTGCAACAATTTCAGGTGTCGTCTCGCCGCTCGTAACGTCAAGTCTTGTAATGGATGCAAAAATGGAATCTTCACTCTCACATATATTACATGGCGCACCCACGGGAACATACAAATAACCATCGGGGCCAAAGCGGATGAACTTCCACCCGTGGTGCTCATTTTCTGGTAGTTCATCAGTAACTAGTTCTAGGGTAGCGTTATCCATGTTATTGGCTACATTGCTGATCTTTACGACCTTCCTAACAGCAGATATATATAGATCGCCGTCTTTTAGGTCTACACCTACAGGGCGCTCAATACCTTCTGCAATTACTTTTATTTCGTCTGCTACATAGTCTTTATCAGCATCTATAATAGCATACACCTTTCCCTCTCCCCTGCTTCCAACGTATAATGTACCATCGTCCGCTAGGGTCATTGCCCTTGCATTGGTAACATTCTCTGCATATACTTCTATTTCAAAACCCTCGGGCAATTGAATATCTCCAGCAGAAATAGGTTTTTGTGTGTTCGACTTGCATTGGGTTAATACTAGCGAACAAAACAACACTAAGAGCGAGAAAATGAGATAAGAAAGACTTTTGGTGGAGTGCATTGTAACAAAGTTATGGTAAAATCCGTATTGGATAGCGTGAGTATGAATTGGAGGATATTAAAAGAGACACTATGAAAAAATTAGCACTACTATTTGTAGCAGCGATATTGGTAACCCTATTGCACTCGTGCAACATGGACCATAACGTAATTAAACCCAATTGTCGTGTAGCGGAAGCTGACCTTATGACAAAACATTGGGTAGCGACATCTGAAACACAGAGTTCTGAAGTAGATGAGTTGATATTTAATGCCAATGGCGAAATAGCACAACCTAGCTTAGAAAGTCAGTTTCAGCCACATAATGGCGAGCGTAAGACTTTTATGCTACACTTCTGTAACAAAATTCAAGTTACTGATGACGCTGAAGGCGTTATCCAAGAATGGACCATCCGCGAGCTTGGCCCCGAATACATGCGACTTAGGTTTGGCGACAACGATGAAGTTGACTACGCTCCTAAGAAATAATAAGTCTAATGAAAGAGATAACAAGGGTAGTGCGAAAGTGCTACCCTTTTTTATTTAGAAATTCCGTTGATAGATAGCTTCAGCATAAGCTGCAACAAATTCCTTTCTTTCTTGCGGAATAGCTATCGCGTTTAGCGTCTCAAATGCCTTATCACGATAACTTTCCATCGCTTCGCTTGCTAGTTCACGAATATTCAGTTCATCGTAAATAGCACGTACACCATTTACTTTTTCTTCGTCGCTTAATTTATCCGCTTTTCTCAATGTTGTTAGTCGCTCAGCAGTTTCCCCTTTTGCTATCTCAATGGCCGTAAGTTGCAGATAGGTTTTTTTATCGTTCATTATATCTCCACCAACCGTTTTCCCGAACTTCTCTGGGTCACCATAAGTATCCAATAAGTCATCTTGTATTTGAAAACAGATGCCCAACTGGCGACCAAATGTATCTATCTGTGCGCGTTGCTCATCGTTAGCACCAGCGGCAATGGCGCCTATTTCTAAACTACCAGCCATTAGTGCGGCTGTTTTGTATTCTATCATCTTAAGGTACTCCGGTAATTTCACATCCTCCCGGGTCTCAAAATCCATATCGCTTTGTTGGCCCTCACATACTTGAATGGCCGAGCGGTTGAACACCTCTATTACTTGACGGTAAGCTTTATCATCTAAATGTTTGAAACACTCGTACACATATATCTGCATTACATCTCCTGAAAGGATCGCGCTGTTCTGTCCATACTTCTCATGAACGGTCTGCTTACCTCTGCGGAGCGGGGCATCATCCATAATGTCATCGTGCATTAGGGTGAAGTTGTGAAACAGCTCCACAGCATAGGCCAAAGGTGTTGCCTGATTAATATCGCCCCCGAACATATCGTTAGCCATCAATAACAATAGTGGACGCATGCGTTTGCCTCCCAATTGCATAATGTAATCAATAGGGTCGTATAAATTATCAGGGCTTTTGCCAAACAATTTACCTTGTAAATAGCTATCGAACTGTTGCTTTAATTCCTCCGGTGAAGTAAGCGGCATATCTTTTCGTTTGATCAAAGTTGTCAAATATTTTTTGTTCCACTAGGATCGTCTAAATTTGGCGACCTTCAAAGAAGCAATTGGAACATGCCAATTGTAGAAGTGTTCAACAGATGCGCTACCGCGAAAAAGAAAAATACGACATACTATTAGTTGAGGATAACTCAGGCGATGTGCTTTTAACGCGCGAAGCTTTTGTAGAATTGAACTCACCCCACAACCTGCATTTAGCTAATGATGGGGAAGATGCCTTGAACTTTCTTTTCAAGCGAGCCAACCACACTAAAGTGGTTACGCCTGACCTTATCCTTTTAGACCTAAACCTACCCAACATTGATGGGCGCGAGGTTTTAAAAGAAATTAAGGGGCATAAGGATACCAAGAAAATACCCGTAGTTGTACTAACTACTAGCGAAGCAGAAAGCGATGTACGCATGTGTTACGACCTACACGCCAATTGCTATTTAACCAAACCTGTCGACTTTGAGGAGTTCCTGAAAAAGATAGAGCTGATGCTCAACTTCTGGACCAAAAAGGTTAAGCTACCCGATTAGGCTTTCTTCTTTCTACTCTTTTTCGGTTTTTCTTCCTTTGGCTTATTCACCTCTTCAGCTAGGCCTAAGTCTATAGTTCGCCTATCAAGGTCGGTAGCTATCACTTTTACGCGTATCGGCTCACCCATCTGGAATTTAGTTTCCGTAATAGGATCTTCAATACTCAACTCTGCATCGTTAAATACAGCATCGTACATATTCAGGTCGCGGACGTTTATCATACCTTCGCATTTAGCTTCGCTTATTTCTACGAATATGCCGCGTGCTATCACTCCAGTTATCACACCATCAAACTCCTCTCCTATTTTATCGCTCATGTATTCTACCTGCTTGTACTTGGTAGATTCGCGCTCAGCTTTCATTGCGCTGCGCTCCATGTTGCTGCTGTGCTTAAGTAGATCTTCCAATACCGCTTTGTGATAAAGCTCTTTATCATTGATCTGCGATTCATGAAGAATGCGGTGTACCAATACATCAGGGTAACGACGGATAGGCGATGTAAAGTGGGTATAGAACTCAAAACCTAGTCCATAATGACCGATATTGTCCGTAGTATATATCGCTTTAGCCATCGAACGGATAGCTAGTTGCTCTAGCACGGCTTGTTCGGGCTTGCCATTTATCTTACCCATCAGGTTATTCAGCACATCGGCTATCTGTTCTGGGTCGGTGAATTTCACCACATGACCGAATTTCCTAGCGAAGTCAGCAAACACCTGTAGCTTCTCCATATCAGGTGTATCGTGAATACGATAAACTGATGGAAGTGGCTGCTTGCCATGCTTCAATTTGCTTAAGTACTTTGCCACATAGCGGTTAGCCAGTAGCATGAAATCCTCTATCAGCTGATTAGCATCTTTCATCACTTTTATAGTGATGCCGATAGGCTTTCCAGTTTCATCCAGCTTAAATTTCACCTCTTGCGAGTTGAAAGCTATAGAACCTTCTTTATAACGTTGAGCACGAAGGATCTTGGCTAGTTTATCTACTATTAATATTGGGGTACTAAAGGTTTCATCCTTTTTTCCTTCTATTATCTCTTGTGCCTCATCGTAAGTAAATCGTTTATCCGATTCTATTACTGTTTTCCCAAAGCGAACATTAACCACCTTGGCCTTATCATCCATTTCGAAAATAGAGGAGAAGGTTAATTTTTCCTCGTTGGGACGAAGGGAACATACTTTGTTCGATATCTTTTCAGGAAGCATCGGCAACACTCTATCTACTAGGTAAACGGATGTTGTGCGCTCTTGCGCCTCCTCATCTAAAGCTGTTCCTGGGGTTACATAGTGCGATACATCGGCAATGTGTACACCTATTTCGTAATTGCCATTTTCCAACACTTGGAAGGATAAGGCATCATCAAAATCTTTAGCATTATCAGGATCAATGGTAAAGGTGAGTACATCGCGCATATCTTCACGCTTGCCTACTTCCTCTGCCGTTATCTCTTCCTTAATGGCTTCCGATTCTTTCATTACCTCTTCAGGGAATTCTAGGTTGAACCCAGACTCTATCAAGATGGATTTCATCTCAATATCGGTCAAGTTAGCTCCTGAAAGCACATCGATTATCTCTCCTCTAGGGCTGTCACCTTCTTTGGTAGGCCATTCCAATACTCTGGCAATGGCTTTCTGTCCATTCTTAACACCATTAAGGTGCTTAGAAGAGATATAAAGATCGAAAGGAATAAAATGATCGGTTTTTAAGAAAGCAAAGTCCTTGTTCATCAGCACCGTACCAATAAATTGGTCGCGCTTGCGTTTTACTATTTCAACTACTTCACCTTCTTTTCGTCCATTCTTCCGCTTGCGGATGATAGACACCTTTACGACATCACCATCGGTGGCCATCATCAGGTTATATTGAGAAACGAAAACATCTCCCTCTAAGTCGTCACAAACAACGTAGGCATCGCCTGCGGCATTCATATCAACTACACCTTGGTATTGCTTACCAGTAAGTGAACCCGCTGGTCCGCCTACCTTTTTTGCAGCTTTCTTGTTGCCTTGAGTTTGAGAGATAACCAATCGGTTATCTTTCCATTGGTCGAGGCGGCCTTGCTCTAGGAGCTTGGTTAAGCCGTCAACCACTTGGTCTTTAGAATATTTTTTACTGAATTTCTTAATGATCTTTTTCCATGTAAATGGAGTGCCTGGCTTTTCTGCCTCGAAGGCTCTGAAGATCTTTATCGTTAGTGGGGTTGGGGAAGTACTTGATTTCCCTTTTCTGTTCTTTTTTGACATTAATTGCTTAGCGCATTTTTTCGCGCGGCCATACGGCTTTCTATATCTTCCAAACGACCTTTCGGTATGGCTGATATTAGCCCTTTGGTATACTCGCGCTGAGGGTCGTTATAAATTTGATCGGCAACACCCATCTCCTCTATCTTTCCTTTGTTCATCACGATCATTCGATCGCTCATGAATTTTACTACGGAAAGGTCGTGGGAAATGAAAATGTATGTAAAGCCGAATTTTTCTCTTAAATCGATAAGTAGGT
>CAYGTK010000098.1:0-15033 GCA_964352775.1 uncultured Chitinophagaceae bacterium | reverse complement strand
GAGAATGATAGGCAATAGCCACCATTTCTTACGTTCCTTTAGGAACTCCCAAAACTCTTGAAAGAATTCTAACATGCCTGTAATTTATAGCTTTTATCAGTCAAGCTCAAACTTTCTTGTCTTAGTCCAGGCGGGTTGATCTTCTTTTAGCAATACATAATCACAAAGCACCAGCACATCCATCTCCGTATCCATAAAGCAACGGTAAGCATCTTCAGGGGTGCAAACTATAGGCTCACCACGTACATTGAAGCTGGTATTCACCAATACGCCAACTCCTGTAATAGTCTTAAATGCTGTGATAAGTGAGTGATAACGTTCATTGGTATCAGCAGTTACCGTTTGTACTCGTGCGCTATGATCAATATGCGTAATAGCAGGTAAACTGGAGCGCTGAAAGTATAACTTCTCCTTCATTGGCATCGCAGTATAACCTTCTGGCAAAGGTTTTCGCTCTTCTTCTCTAACAGGGGCGGTCAACAACATATATGGAGAAGAAGAATCTAGATCGAAATATCGTTTGGCATCTTCTGGTAAAGCAGATGGGGCAAAGGGTCGGAATCCTTCACGGTATTTTATCTTGAGATTAAGCTTTAGCTGCATTTCCCCATTTCTTGGGTCGGCCAAAATACTTCGGTTACCCAATGCACGTGGGCCCCATTCCATCGCTCCTTGAAACCAGCCTACTACTTTTCCGTCAGCTAAATGCCCAGCAACGGTTTTGCTTAGGCTATCAATATCTTCTTGTTCTGTAGAATTAGCCTTGAATTTCTGCAAGCACAACGCTATATCATCACTTCCAAAGCTAGGTCCTAGGTAAGAGCCTCGTATTTTATCATAAGTGTCTGTGTACTTCCTCGGGTGACCGTAGTGGATATGATAAGCTCCCAATGCAGCACCTAATGCGCCGCCTGCATCTCCTGCGGCAGGTTGTATGTATACCTCTTCGAAAAGGCCACTCTGAACCAGCTTACCATTCGCCACGCAGTTTAGTGCCACACCACCAGATAAACAGATATTCTTCGACCCAGTAATTTCTTTTGCATGGGCCGCCATCTTCAAAACTATCTTCTCGGTCACTTGCTGAATGGCCAATGCCATATCACAATGCACTTGCTGCATATCAGTCTCTTCCTTTCTACGAGGAATACCAAATAACGCTTCCCATTTTTTATCCTCCGCCATACGAAGACCTGCAGCATAATTAAAATACTGCTGATCGAGCCAGATGGAACCATCCTCTTTTATCTCTATCAGCTTATCCTCAATTGTTTGTCGAAATCTTGCGGTTCTTTCTGACTTAGGATCACCATAAGGAGCTAATCCCATCAACTTGTATTCGCCCGAATTCACCTTAAAACCTAAGTAATACGTAAAGGCTGAATACAATAATCCTAACGAATGAGGGAATTTTAATTCCTTAAGCATGGTCACCTTTTCCATTTCTCCGTAACAGATAGAGGCTGTGGCCCATTCGCCCACGCCATCTATGGTGAGTATAGCGCTATCCTTTAAGTTCGACGGAAAATAACAACTAGCCACATGACTTAGGTGATGCTCTGAATAAAGGACCTTGATATTCTTTTTATCGTAGTCCATTATTTCTTCTAGCTCATTCTTTATCAATCGCTTCAAGAAAAGCTTTTGATCCATCCAAACTGGCATAGCCGCGATGAACGATCGCAAACCTTTTGGGGCAAATGCAAAATAAGTCTCTAGCAGTCGTTCGAATTTCAAGAAGGGTTTGTCGTAAAACACTACTGCCTCTAGGTCATCGATAACTACACCTGCTTTGTTCAGGCAAAATTCAACGGCCTTTTTAGGGAAGCCGTCATCTTGTTTCTTTCTGGTAAAACGTTCTTCTTGAGCTGCTGCAACTATTTCACCATCAAGTAGTAATACAGCTGCAGAATCATGATAAAATGCGGATATGCCCAGTAGATACATTATCACCAAAAATACGAATGACAAACCTATTAAGCGCAAAAAGCTAAATTTGTAAAAAAGGCACAAGATGAACGTTCAAGAGCAACTGCAAGAAGACATGAAAACAGCCATGAAGGCTAAAGACCAAGCATCGCTTCGTAGCATACGCGCCATTAAGGCTGCTTTACTTATAGCCGCTACCGAAAAGGGTGCTGATGGCAAGGTGAGTGACGAGAAGGTAATGCAAACTTTACAGAAGATGGTAAAGCAACGCCGAGACTCCCTAACGATATTTGAAGAACAAGACCGTGCAGAGCTTGCACAAACGGAGCGAGAAGAGATAGAGGTGATAGAACGCTACCTACCAAAGCAGCTAAGTGAAGACGAGTTAAAAGCCATCGTTTCAAGCGTTATTGAAAAGACGGGCGCTTCAAGCATTAAAGACATGGGCAAAGTAATGGGTGCTGCCAACAAAGAAATAGCTGGAAGAGCCGACGGAAAAGCGGTAGCCAGCATGATAAAGGAATTGCTGAACGCCTAATATGTGGATAGACATTGCCTTGCTTGTATTTTTGGCCCTTGGGTTCTACTTGGGCTATAGCAAGGGTATAATTCACTCTTTATTTTCTTTTGCGGCCCTATTCATCGGTATGGGTGTGGCGGTGAAGTACAGCTACGACGTTTCGGTATTGCTGAACGAGCAATTTCACATTAACACGCGTTACTTACCACTATTAGCCTTTATTGGCTTATTCATTTTAGCGTTATTACTGGTTCGCTTGATCTCCTTCTTAATAGAAAAATTCGCTGAAACGCTGTATTTAGGCTTCATCAATCGCATGCTTGGTGCAGCATTATGGTGTTTTCTGCTGACCTTGGTGTTTAGTATCCTTTTATGGTTTCTGGGGAACATCCAGTTCATCACCAAAGAAGACATCGATACTTCTAGAACATACTCCTATATACAACCACTGGCACCAATGATATTTGGCTATTTAGCACAGCTTATTCCGTTCTTTGAAGGAATATTCGAGGCACTTCAGAATTTAATAAAGGACCTTTCGCAGAATAAAGAGCCCATTCAGGCCTAGCCGCAATGCTGTTACTGATAGATAATTACGACTCGTTCACCTACAATCTGTACGACCTACTCGCACAATTACAAGTAGAAACTATGGTGATAAGGAATGATGAGTTGAGCATAGACGAGATAGCTAAGCTTAACTTCAACAGCATCCTCATCTCCCCTGGGCCAAAAAATCCCACTTCGGCTGGTATTACCATACCGCTTATTGAGAGGTACCATTCTACCCTGCCTATCATGGGCATCTGTTTAGGATTTCAGGCCATTGGGGAATTCTTTGGCGCAGAGCTCTATCAAATGGATAAACCCTTGCACGGAAAGACCAGCATTTGCTATCCTGATGACGACGAACTTTTCGAAGAGATACCGTCATCTTTTAGCATTATGCACTATCATTCACTGGCTCTTCGCAACATTAACCTACCACTTCGGGTTATAGCCAAAGATGAAAGGGGTGTACCCATGGCTTTAAAGCACGAAACACTACCAGTTTACGGCCTGCAATTTCACCCTGAATCTATTCTTACAGAGCATGGTTCACAGTTGTTGAATAACTGGCTCGGTGTTTGCCAACTTAAATAAGTTGCTGCTAACTAAAAACAACTATTTTTGATCGTATAGCTTATGCGTATGAAGGATTATCCAATAAAGACTGAAGGGCGCTTTCGCTACTACGAAGAGGGTGAAGGGGAAACCCTGTTGTTGCTTCACGGTCTTTTCGGGGCGCTATCTAACTTTCATGCCGTTATTGACCACTTTTCGCCAAAAATGAAAGTGGTACTGCCATTGTTACCGCTTTATGAATTGCCCGTTGAAGAAACTGGATTGATCGGAATGGTTGATTACGTAACTAAATTCATTGACCATAAAGGTTATAATAAGGTTATTCTTTTAGGGAATTCACTGGGAGGGCACATAGCATTACTGTATACTTTGCAAAACTTGAAAAAGGTGAACGCCTTAGTATTAACAGGCAGTTCTGGTCTATTCGAGAAATCTTTAGGAGATAGCTACCCAAAAAAAGGCGATTACGACTACGTTCAAACTAAAACCGAAGCTACCTTCTACGACCCAAAAGTGGCCACGAAGGCATTGGTGGATGACGTGTTCGACATAGTGAATGACCGAGAGAAGGCCATTCGCATATTATACTTAGCTCGCTCGGCAATGAAGCACAACCTAAAAGAAGAGCTGGGAAAATTGACCCTGCCTTGTTTGCTTATATGGGGAGCAGAAGACCCTATTACACCACCTTGGGCAGCAGAGGAATTTCATAAGTTATTACCAGAAAGCGAATTACACTTTATTGAAAAGTGCGGACATGCACCAATGATGGAGCGACCAAAAGAATTTGATAGTCTACTAGATACTTTCTTAGAACAATTACTAGTTTTATAATAGATGACTGCTAGAGAACTCATATCAGACCTTATTCCTCCACTAAAGACTTCAGATACTGGAGACTTAGCACTATCGTGGATGATGGAATTCAACGTAACTCACTTACCCATAGTAAATGAGCAAACATTCTTAGGCCTGATAACCGAAGAAGACATTATGGACCTGAGCGACCCTACAAGGGCTATTGGTGCACACAAGCTTTCTTTGTTCAAACCCTTTGTACAAGAAGACGTCCATCTATTCGAAGTAGTGAAAGTGGCTAACGAGTTGAAACTGAGCATTATTCCTGTAGTAGATAGTGAAGACAATTACTTAGGGGTAATTACCCAAGAGAACATCATCAAGTATTTCGGCCAGTTCAGCGGTATGAACGAGAGTGGCGGCATAATCGTGTTGGAAGTAAGTAAACGTGACTACTCTCCTGTAGAGATAGCTCGGATAATAGAACAGAACGAGGCTACTATACTTAGCCTACAGATAGCTCCTGCTACAGATAATATGATGCTAGAAGTTACTATAAAAGTGAACACGCAAGAGATAAAGCACATAATGGCCACTTTTGAGCGGTATGAATACATTGTAAAAGCCTCTTACCAAGAAAGCGACTACAAGGACGTTCTTCATGACAATTACGATTCGCTCATGAATTTCTTGAACATATAGCACTAGCTGGCTCAGCCAAGTACTATTTGGTATATTTGGATCGACCAACAACCTTACTATGCGTGTAGCCGTTTATGGAAGATACTTTAAGCCACGTAATAAGATATATGTCCAAGAAGTGTTCGACCGCCTTGCGGAATACAACCTTACCCCAGTAGTTCATAAGAACTACTATGATCAATTCGGGGGCGAAATTCAACTCGCAGAAACACCAGAGTTTTTTAACGGCCATATAGATATTAAGGATTCTATAGATTGTATGCTTAGCCTTGGTGGCGATGGTACTATTCTAGATACGGTGACCCTAGTTCGCGATAGTGGTATTCCCATCTTAGGAATAAACTTGGGTAGATTAGGATTTTTAGCGCACACCAGTAAAGAGGACGTAGGCATGGCTCTACGGTCGTTAAAAGAACGCACCTACCAAATTGATCGCCGAACGTTAATTCATTTAGATAGCAATAAGCCTTTGTTCGAAGGGGCTAACTATGCCTTGAACGAATTCTCCATTCATAAGAAGGATTCTTCGGCCATGATAACCATACATACCTATATAAATGGTGAGTTGCTGAACTCTTATTGGGCTGATGGATTGATAATTGCTACACCTACAGGCTCTACTGGTTATTCCTTAAGCTGCGGTGGCCCCATAATTTTTCCTAATTCAGAGAATTTCGTTATCACCCCAATAGCACCGCATAATTTGAACGTGCGACCTATTATTGTAGATGATAGTGCTGTGTTATCCTTCGAAATAGAAGGCCGTAGCGATAATTTTTTGGTCACATTAGACTCCCGGTACGAAACAGCTGACCTAGATTTTCAGTTAGCTGTGAAGCGGGAAAGGTTTCACCTTAATCTTTTGAGGATCAATGATATGAATTTCCTCAACACGCTCCGCGATAAATTGATGTGGGGCGCCGACCAACGCAACTACTAACAATTACACCTTTATTGTAACATTTTCTCGCTGTGATCGTAAATGCAGATGTGCTAGAAGATTTCCGTCTGATAGCACATTAAGTCAAGCATAAAAAAACGAACCAATGAGAAGGTTGATCGGAATAGTAGGGTTGATGTGTTTGTTGTATACAACGACTAATGCCCAAAGACATGAAATAGGAGTAGGGGCAGGAACTTCCAACTTTATGGGAGATCTTGGAAAACAGGAGAGTTCAGGAAACTGGTACTTTAATAACTTACAGGCTTCCTTATTTAAGCCTGCCTTTAAGGTATTCTACCGTTACTCAATTACAAGACGCTTTGCTTTGAACGCAAGTTTGAATATCGGCTTCTTTGAAGGAGACGACCGTTTAGCAGAGTACGACCAGATACAAGATGATAACTGGTATCGCAATTACCGGAACTTACACTTTAAGTCAGTAGCTATTGAAGCTTCTGCTACTTTAGAGTTCAATATCTTGAAGTTTGCCCCAGGTGACATGGATAATCGCTGGACACCTTATGTGTTTGCAGGTATCGGTTTACTTCACTTTAATCCTAAAACAGAGTATGATGGTGAGTGGATACGCCTTCAACCATTAGGTACCGAAGGACAGGGCATGCCAGGATACGGTAAAAAGTATTCCTTATTAACACCAACTTTACCTATTGGCCTTGGATTGAAATTTAACGCTACTCGATTTATGACCTTAGCATTCGAATTTGGTCACCGTGTAACATTCACCGACCACATAGATGATGTAAGTGGTGTATACCCTGAGAAAGACGACCTTTTCGGATACTACGGTACAGAACGAGCAACTACGGTTTACGAATTATCGAGACGTTCTCCAGAACTTGACCCAGATGGTGAATTTGGATTCATAACAGAAGGCGGCGAGTTTAGAGGAAACCCATCAGCCAATGATAGTTACCTATTCAGTATGCTAACCATCTCTTTCAACATCTCGAAGGCCTCAAATGGTCAGTATTTTTGGAGAAAGAAAGGGCAGCCATTCGACAGAAAATCGAAGAAACTAAAGAAATATAGAAAGTCGTTCTAGAACGAAATAATAAAATACGGTAAACGTTATAGGCCCGAAGTTCATACCTTTGGGCCTTCTTTTATGAAACCTATTCGAAATATACTCTTAGTATTTGTAGTGCTACTACTCTCAAAACCAGCCACAGCACAGGATTGGGAGATAGGCGGCATGATGGGTGTTGCCAATTACTTTGGCGACCTGAACAACAATGGAAGCTTTGAATTTATTGGTCCGTCGGCTGGAGTGTTCGTTCGGAAGAACATTGGCTACCGATTTGCCTACAAAATAGGTTTGCAATACGGGCGTGTGGCTTTTGAAGATGCAAGCTCAGACAATCCATTCCAAAACATCCGCAACCTGTCTTTTAAGTCTAACATTGTTGAGTTCAGTAACCAAATTGAGATCAACTTTTTTAAATACGATAAACGAAAGCGAGAAAACAGTTTTACTCCTTATCTATTGATAGGCATATCAGGATTCTACTTTAACCCGACCACTAAGCTGGACGACCAGAAAGTAACACTACAACCTGTAGGTACCGAGGGGCAAACTCTAGCCGATACTGATGGCAAACCATACTCACGATTTCATATAGCAGTTCCCGTTGGTGGCGGTTTTAAATACAGCTTCAACCCCTTTTGGGCTTTAGGTATAGAAGGTGGCTTCCGTTTTGCCTTTTCAGACTATATAGATGACGTAAGCACGACATTTAGCGGAGATAATAGCTCGCTAATAGCCGACCGCTCTGGCGAAGTAGGTGACCCCATTGGTTATAACGGTAAGCAAAGAGGTGATAAGACCGAGAACGACCGCTTTCTTTTTATAGGTATTACCATCTCTTATACCATACTGAAGGAACGCTGTCCCAAGCCTTCAAAAATCCCTTAATTCCTCGTACTTTTGCACCTTATTCTCTGGTGCACATAACATATGGACCTTAAAGCGCAAATAGACCTTAAAAACCTACCTCAGCATATTGCCATCATTATGGATGGTAACGGTCGTTGGGCAAAGGCACAAGGCCATAAACGCATTTTTGGCCATAAGAACGGCGTACTAGCCGTTAGGGAAACCTGCGAGGCTAGTGCAGAACTTGGTATCAAGCACCTCACACTCTATGCTTTCAGTATGGAAAATTGGAGTAGGCCCAAAGCAGAAGTGCTGGCTTTAATGGAGCTATTGGTACACACCATAAGGAAAGAGACCAAAACCCTTATGGACAATGGTATCCGCTTGCAAACTATTGGTAAAATAGAGGAATTGCCTAGCCGTACGCTGAAAAACCTAAATGAGGCGATAAAGATCACCGAACACAATGATCGCATGGATCTGGTGTTAGCATTAAGCTACGGATCAAAATGGGAGATATTGGAATCGATACGTTCAATTGCCAAAGAAGTTAAAGCTGGCTCAATACAGCCTGATGAAATAAATGAAGAGGTGTTCAGCTCATACCTGACCACTAAAGGCACGCCTGATCCTGAATTATTGATACGCACTAGCGGAGAACAACGCATCAGTAATTTCTTATTGTGGCAAATAGCCTACTCCGAACTATACTTCACCCCTACCCTTTGGCCCGACTTTAGAAAAGACGACCTTTACAAGGCAATACTCAGCTACCAAGGGCGAGAACGTCGATTTGGTAAAATAAGTGAACAGATAAGCTCTTTATGAAATACTACACCTATCTGTTCGTACTATTAGTGGGGGTTTTGCCTTTCACAGCGGCAGCACAATTACCTGGTGGAGATGACCCTTTAATTGAATACAGCTCACCAACAGAATACAAGATAGGTGGTATAACACCAGTTGGACTAAAGTATTTAGATCCAGACATTATCGTATCTCTTTCTGGGTTGAGCGTTGGAGACCTGATAGACATACCTGGTGATGATATTGCCAATACCGTTAAGAACTTGTGGCGCCAAGGGCTATTCACTAATGTAGAAATAGTAGTAACCCGTACTGTAGGTAAAACAGCTTTCTTAGAAATAGTTTTGGAAGAACGCCCTCGTTTATCGCGCTTTACCATTACTGGAGTTAAAAAGAACCAAAGCGACGACCTACGTGAGCAGATAAAATTGATCCGTGGGCGGGTGGTTACTGAGCACATTAAGCTGAACACAGCTAACATCATTAAGAAATACTACTACGAAAAAGGCTTCTTGAATACAGAAGTAACCATTATCGAAGTAGATGATACCCTAACTAATAATAGTGTTACCCTAAACATTAAAGTAGACAAAGGGCCAAAGGTTAAGATAGAGCAGATCAACTTTGAGGGTAATGTGGATGTGTCCGACAGTAAGCTGCGTCGCTTGATGAAAAACACCCGTGAGAAGGTTCACTTCAACACAAAAGAGATGTTCGACCGGGAAAACATCCGTGAATTCCGTGAGTACAGAACAGTAGCATCTCAATTAGAGAACATAGCTCCTTCTAGATGGTACGAGTATATATCTAACTATACCAACCTAAATATTTTCAGCGCTTCAAAGTTTATCAAAAGTGAATACAAAGGCGATAAACAGAAGATAGTAGACTACTATAACGCTATGGGGTATAAGGATGCCCGAATAGTTAGAGACTCTATTTACGACATCGACAATACGCTTATTGGTATTGATATTTGGGTAGAAGAGGGTAACCAGTACTACTTACGTAACATTGAGTGGAAGGGCAACACCAAGTACGACGACACCCTACTTACCAAGATATTGAACCTGAAAGTAGGCGATATATACGACCAAAACCGTATTGATGAGCGCTTATTCATGAGCCAAACTGGTAACGACATCAGTTCTCTTTATATGGACGATGGTTACCTATTCTTCCAAGTTACCCCAGTAGAAGTTGCAGTTACTGAGGACTCTGTAGACATTGAGATACGTATTTATGAAGGCCCGCAAGCCACTATTAACGAGGTGCGCATATATGGTAACACTAAAACCAAGGAGCACGTAGTTAGACGAGAGATACGAACACTTCCAGGGGCGAAGTTTAGCAGAAGCGACTTGATACGTTCTCAGCGTGAGATAATTAACTTGGGTTACTTTGACCCAGAACAAATGGAGGTTACCCCGATACCGAATCCTGCTGATGGTACGGTAGATATTGAATACCACGTAGTGGAACAACCTTCTGATCAGTTGGAATTATCTGCTGGTTGGGGTGGTCGTGGCCGTGGGGTTGTAGGTACTTTAGGTATCTCGTTCACCAACTTCTCTATACAGAACATGTTCAAAAAAGGATCTTGGTCACCACTACCTACAGGTGATGGTCAGAAGCTTTCCTTACGTGTTCAAACCAATGGTAAGATATTCCAATCGTACAATATTTCCTTCACCGAGCCTTGGTTGGGTGGTAAAAAGCCGAATAGCTTAACCGTAAGCTATTTTCACAGTCGCTTTGCTGACCTAGACGCTGAACGTAATGTTGAAGGTAGATTGATCAGTAATGGCGCAAGTATTGGTATTGGTACTCGTTTGAAATGGCCAGATGATTTCTTCACCTTCCAAGCTCTAGTTAATTTTGAGAATTATGTATTAGATAATTGGAACTCACAATCATTCATTATTACTGATGGCTCATCGAACAACTTTAGTTTAGAGTTCATTTTGGCACGTAACAGTGCTACACCTGGTAAATCAGTTGTTTACCCTGAGCGTGGATCTAACATCTCGCTTTCTCTGCAACTCACACCTCCTTATTCTGCTTTCAGTAATAAAGACTATTCCACACTTAGCGATAACGAGAAGTACAAGTGGATAGAGTATCACAAGTGGAAATTCAAGGCAGAGTGGTTTGTTAAATTGACCAAGAGCAATAAGTTCCCAATTGTATTGCGTACATCCGCCAAGTTCGGTTTCTTAGGCTTATATAACCAAGGTATAGGCTACTCTCCGTTCGAGCGATTTGAGCTGGGTGGCGATGGTATTGCCAACTTTAACTTTAACGGTCGTGAGATCATCGCACTTCGTGGTTACGATGTATTCACTCCAAATGAAGGTGCGCCATTCTATAACAAGTTTACCATGGAAATGCGCTTTCCATTCTCACTTAACCCATCAGCCACCATTTGGGCACATGCATTTGTGGAAGGTGGTAATGCTTGGGGTAGCATAAAAGATTACAATCCATTCGACCTGAGACGTACTGCTGGTATAGGTGTGCGTATATTCTTACCAATGTTCGGTATGTTAGGATTTGATTATGGCATAGGTTTTGATAAAGACTTACCACCGGCATCAAATTTCGGCGACTTACTGGGTAGATACGGTAAATTCAGTATCGTACTTGGTTTTGAACCCGAGTAACCTTAAAACGAAAGATCATGAGAACACTTATACTCACCATTATTGCAAGCCTAAGCTTTGTTAGCTCTAGCTACGCACTTAAAATTTGTTATGTAGATACGGAATACATCTTATCCAGTATACCAGAATATGAAGCTGCTAATCAGCAGATAGATCAAATGGCAGAAAACTGGAGACAAGAAATTGACGCACGCTACAAAGAAATAGAGAAACTATACAAGTCTTACCAGGCTGAGCAAGTATTGCTTCCTGAACAGGTTAAACTACAGCGCCAGCAAGAAATAGAGACTAAAGAAAAGGCTGCTAAAGAATTCCAAAAGCAGAAATTTGGCTACGAAGGTGAGTTGTTTCAAAAGAAACAAGAACTGATCAAGCCAATACAAGACAAAGTCTTTAAAGCAATAGAGAAAATGGCCCGTGCCGAATCATGGGATTTCGTGCTCGACCGATCTAGTGGTGTAATGATGTTGTTTGCTAACGCAAGGCTTGATAAAAGCGACGATATTATCCGTGCAATGGGCTATACCCCTAAAGGCGAAACCAGCAACGAATAAGCCCAATTATACTATATTTGCCAACCGAATTTTAAAAACATTAGAATGAAACGTTTCCTTATATTATCTCTAGTAATAGCCACTTCAGTAGTATTTACTGCTAGCGCGCAAACAGCTGCTAAATTTGGTCATGTAAATATTCAAGAGTTACTTACAGTACTACCTGAATACAAAAAGGCTGAAACATCGCTACAAGGCTACGTTCAGCAATTACAAGGTGCTCTACAAACCATGGAGAACGAGTATCGCCAAAAAGCGAATGACTACCAAAAAAATGAAGCTACTATGCTACCTCCTGTAAAGGAAGCTAAGCAACGTGAGATCTTAGACCTTGAAAAGCGTATTCAAACGCTCCAAATGACATCAGAGCAACAAATGATGGAGAAGCAATTGGAGCTAATTAAGCCAATTGAAGACAAGATCATGAAGGCCATTAAAGAACTAGCTGAAGCGGAAGGGTATACTTACATATTCGATTCTAGCCCAGGGCAGTCTTTATTATACTTTGCAGACTCTAACGATGTAACTGCTAAGGTTAAAACACGTTTAGGCATTTTATAAGAACCTAGTGAAAGCGCAGCGACCGATCGGCATATTCGATTCCGGTATCGGGGGCTTAACTATTGCTCGGGCTATTTCCCGACAACTTCCTGAAGAACAGATCATTTATTTCGGCGATACCGCCCACTTACCCTATGGTGACAAATCGCCCGAACTGGTAAGGAGCTACTCGCAAGAAATAACCAAGCACCTGATAGGTTTAGGTTGCAAGCAGGTGATAATTGCCTGTAATACCGCATCATCGGTAGCTCATAACCATTTGGTTGAGCAATTCGGTGGCCAGGTAACCATCTTGAACGTTATCGATCCCATAGTAAAGGGTTTGCTTGCAGAAGAAGCACCCGGAAAGGTTGGTATAATTGGCACGCAAGGAACGATAAACTCTGGCATATATGCCAGTAAACTTCAAGAACAAGCACCTGAACTGCATACGGTATCGCTTGCTACCCCGCTACTAGCGCCAATGATAGAGGCGGAGTTTTTTAACGACCGTATTAATCAGACCGTAATAGATGCCTACTTGAGCGACCCTTTGTTGAAAGACATTAACTCACTTATACTTGCCTGTACCCATTACCCGTTAATTAAGCAGGCGATAGACGCTTATTACAAAGGAGCCGTTAATGTGATAGACTCAACAGATTTTGTGGGGCTAGAGTGTAAGCGGATATTAGAAGAACAGGGAGCATTGTCTACTAAAAGAGATGGTGAAAACAAATTTTTTGTATCAGACCTTACAGGTTCATTTGAAGAGACAACGAAACTATTTTTCGGAAAACAAGTACATTTAGCATACGCTCCACTTTGGGAGTCAAAAGAAATATAGGATGAAGCATTTACCATTATTACTTCTAATAGCCTTAATGGGCTTAGCAGCACAAGCAAATCCAACCCAAGATATAGGGATGACTTTTTTCAAAGGCACTTGGAGTGAAGCATTAGAGGAGTCTCAAAAAACAGGCAAACCAATATTTGTAGATGCTTACACCACTTGGTGCGGCCCTTGTAAATGGATGAATAAGAACACCTTTACCGATGAAGCTGTCGGGGAATTCTACAACGAAAACTTCATCAATGTGAAGCTGAATATGGAAACACCAGATGGAAGAAAATTTTCTTCTAAATACCGTATTACCGCCTACCCTACATTGCTATATTTAGATAGCGAAGGAAAAGTAAAGCATCGCATTATGGGCGCTAAACCCGCAGAAATGTTCTTAGACCATGGGCAAATGGCCTTGGAAAAACTAGAGGGCTAATTTAGCAAGAGCCTCATCTATTATTGACCTATAATTCTCTTGAAAGGTACTTGTTGAAGTTACTTCCGTAGGTAATTGCTCAAGCCCCTTCAGCACATTTAGCTCTTCCTGCTTTTGAGTTTGAAATTGATCGTTACCACTCAACATCTTTGCCAAGTATTCTTGTTCCGTTTGGCCTGGCGTAGGTATTAATAATGCAGGTTTTTGAAGTTTCAGTAGATCCATAATACTACTATAGCCACTTCTACATATCACTTTGGTACTTGCGCAAATAGCTTTGTTTAACTCCTTACTAGTAAGGTGGCTTCTATCATCAATATTATCACTAGTAGCTAACCGCTCCTTCTCATTAGGCAGACCTCGAACCAATAGCACTCTATTATTGCTTCCTTTTAGTTGGTCCAATACTTTTTCCTCCAAAATACTTCGCTGCGGTTCTGGACCAGAGAGCACGACCGCTATATCATATTCCTTATTACAAGTCATTTTCTCCATCCTGCTCAAATGCCCTAAGTAATTATGAGGAATACTAGGTAAGTTGCTTTGACCCAGTTTTCCGCTAATAGCGAACTCTCCTTCTCCGTCTGGTATCCATAGCGCTGAAAAATTATTGATCAAGCGTCTATTTATACCATTAACTACTGAGCTTACCAATGCCATATGGCTTGGCATAAGCAGATGCACTTGGTGCGTGATGAATATGGAAGGGACTTTTTTAGCATAGAAGCCATAGCGATTATCAGATACCACTAGGTCTATCTTTCTTTTCCTCACTATTCGCGATAGCAGCGTGTTCTCTTTTCCTATCACCCCTAATAATCGAGGAATCTGCATCGCTATGGCGCTTACCATATTTCCATTGGCTGGGTAGCTTACATTATAGCTTGGCAAGTCGATATGCTCCAATTGGGGATATTCCTATTTCAGCAATAAAGTAGCCTTGCCTGATGAGGCAACTACCACCTCATTTCCACCTTCCAATAGATAATTGATGATAGGCATCATTCGCGTAGCATGGCCTAATCCCCAATCGAGAATACCTATCAGTATGGTTTTAGAGGGGGTCAAATATGAGGCTGCTTTTTGCGTTTACTTGGTGATGGGTATCTTTAACAAAACTATTGAAAAATGAGGCGCTCTTCTTTCCCTGCTAAAATATTCGCTTTCCTATTTGTGGTGGGCTTATTTACATCTTGCGCAGGCTCGAAATGCGATTGCCCAAAATTTGGTAAACACCAACAGCAGCCTACCGATACACCCTCATAGTATATCTAGACT
>CAYGTK010000097.1:0-15054 GCA_964352775.1 uncultured Chitinophagaceae bacterium | reverse complement strand
GTCATCGTTTGATTATGTAGCTCGGCTACATTCTTTTTTATGGGGCATATTTCTCCGTAACTGTAAAATCCAATTACAGCGGCTTGCTCTCCCAATCGCTCCTTAGCCTCTTCTATTTCTTCATCAATACGTTGGCCAAGTACTAGTTTTCTGCCAACACAGCTTATCATCACAGCTAATTCTGCTGGATTATTATTTTCCTTCATGGCAGTAGTGGCAGCTTCACCTGCACCATCTACCAAATTGTCGAAGTTGGCTTTCATGAAACGTGCTTTAGCACCTTGCAGAATATCGCCCGCAAAGGTCATACTGCCCTCTTCATGATCGATGTTCAAAATCGTGCGAACCAGTTGACCTTCTTTACCCTCCACCGTTACAGCAAGTGGAAATAAAAGTGCAGTACCTGGTAATCCATCTGCTTTTTCACCCAAATACTCTTTGTACAAGTCAAGGGCATTCTTTCCGTCTAACTCATATAATACGTTGCTATCCGATCTGGTAATTGAACGTATAGGACCAAATTCATCCCATCCGCCGTGCGAGCCGTGGCCTATCTCAATGGCATCACCATAAAAGCCGATGGCTACTATGTTTCCTTCTTGTATATTATCGTTCAACCCAACTAGTGTTTTGGCAAAGTTGGCGCCATCGCCAGCCAATCCACCTGTTACAGGTATATCGGTACCTAAGGCGTTGTACATGCCATTAATTAGGTCGGTACCATTTACTAAATGGCCATCAGAATAGACCATGATATGTTTCAGGTCGTTCTTATCGAATTCAGCAGCCAAGGCTTTTCCAGAGGCAAAACTATCTATCGCGTCTTTATTTTGAATGTGGTGTATAGCTGTAGTTGTACTCTCAAATTGTACAGCAACTCCTGAAACGGAATCATCCAACACGTCTTCATCATATATTTCTCCTGAAGTAGAGCAGGATATAATTGGGGCATTAGGGTAAGCATCTTTTACAACACTTATCCAATGTGGATCTTCTAACTGAGTACGGCTGGTAAACAGCAATACCATAGCTATTGCAGAAGGTGTGGTGGTTTGTTTGGCAAATAGTAGCTCGCCATTGGCTAGGGAGAATTGATCAACGTTCATAACGTGTATATTAAGTTATAGTCATCAAGCTAAAGAGCTTAACTACAACTTATTACGTGTTGTCACATCAAATGTTACAAAAAAACACATGTGGAAAAAGATAAATCATGTGTATTTTGCAAGAGAGTATGCGGGTATTACTACTCCATTACTACCAACTTGCCCTTACCCAAAGCCTGCCCTTGCTGGCTTATCTGGTAGTAGTAAATACCACCCGCTAAGCCTTCCATCTGTAGCTGATAGCTATTGCCTTGCAGCTTATCATCGAACAATAGGCGCTTACCAGAAATATCGAATAGACTAACCTCAAAATTGTTCAGTTCCTTAGCCCACTGAATGGTTGCCGAACCATTATTTGGATTAGGGAAAGCAATAGCACGAAGTTGATCGCTCACGCGGATACTATTTGGTTCATCTAATTTCAGCTCTGCGTAATTAGTAATAATAGGCGGGTTAAAGTCAAAGAAAATACCCGCGCGATTTGGTACTGTGGTAAAGTCAGGTACTCCAGCTACAAGACTAGCTCTAAACTTGATATATCCATGGCTACCAGGCTCGTTCACATTGCTATCAGGCAACAGCACGTTTGCGAATGTCCAAACTGCTACCCTTGCGCTACCTTCAATACTCAACTGGTAATTGTGACTAGAAGCTACCATTTCAATGCTATTAATGTCAATAAATGGGCTAATGGTATCGCGCACTACTATATTAAAAGCTGTATCGGTACCCGTATTCTGAAAACGGATACGATAGGCTAGCACAGCATCATCTTTATCTTCATTGTAAACAAGATCTGGCAGTACCTGCTTGTCATTAGGGTCGTATGCACCTAATACAGTTATACAAACTTCATCTGTAGCATAAATGGAGTTATTCACCCCGCTTGTTAGGTCAACATTTGCTGTAGAACACAGGGTGTCTCCCAATAGATCAACGTTAGGGGGCACTCTTACTCTAATATTTATACTTACAGTTTGACCAGGGAAGAGGTTAGTGAAATCGAATTTGTAACAGCCGTTTACTATGGCATCAGGAGTTACTGTTGAGCTTATATAGCTGAGGGAATCATCAGGACAGTAAGTAATAGTTCCGCTCTCTACTGTAGTACCCGTATTTTCATAGGTGAGCCATTGGGTGGCATAAAATCCAGGACGTAGAGTGTTTCCATCAATATTAACTTGTACAGAAGGCATGGGGTTGGTTGGGGTAATTCCAAAAACCAAGCCTGATACACTAGTGTCGTTAGATAGCACTAAGTTGTAAGTAGCTGGTGAGCTAGATAACTGATAACTGGCAGGTATGGTTAACGACAAGACGTAAGTGCTATTATTTACCAATCGAGCAAACAAGCCTTGCGAATTGGTAACCAATGATACTGACCCAGATGTATCGGTTAAAGTAAGCATTTGGTTGGCCATGTCTATATCGCCGCTATCTTTTAGTCCATTAGCGTTCTGGTCGAAAAATACTGATCCGCTGATAAGACTAATTCCACTTGAGAACGATATTGCACAATTAGCGCCAGGATCAGTTAAGCGGTAAACGATCCTATTGTAGAAAGTATTTCCCGGAGCTAGTTGGTCAATGATCTGATTCAAGCTACCCGAAATTGGATTTGGCAACAAGGTAACTTTCATCGTAATAAATATTTCCGGTTTATAATCACCAATACTGTCATTGCTAGTACCGGCAAATTGAATACACCCAGGCTCGAGCGTGCTAAAGGTGCCATCTCCTGTTGAGTCGTCAACTATATAACTAATACCATCTGGTAACCCTACAATGCTATCTATTGTCATCCACTCTACCGTTATTCCTTGTATGATGCCAAAATTCCTAATGGATTCGATGTGTACGGAAAAATCTCCCCGTTCAGCACAAATCGTATCATTAGGGGTAAAGCCAATTATAGACGGATAGTTAGGACCACAAGTTCCTGGCGGAAATACGTTTGTGTAATTACAGGCAGCACCTTGAGGTACAACTTCCAAATCAAGCGTATTTCCGCTTAAGGCACTTAATAGAGTATCGATAGTGTTTGAAGTGCCCCCTAATGTTACCCAAACACGTATTCGGGGGTCAATATTATAATCGCCAATAGCAGATAGCGTAGTACCCGATATAGTTACACAACCAAACTCGCCCGCTATATAAGTGTCGTTCTGCTTATTAGTAGCTAAAGCTAGTCCGTTAGGCGCTCCCTGAAGGTTTAGTAACTTCATAGAATCTATAGTAACAAGAGCTCCAGCTATATTTATAGTAGTATAGTTTTGGAACTGCAAGATCTCCTCATAAGGAACGTTTCGTTGGGCGCATGGAAGTGTATCTTGGCTTAAGCCGATAACTGAGCTAGGAGTTACAGTACATGGCGAAGAAAAAGGAGGTTGTGAGGAAGCACAGTTACCTCCTGGGCTTACCACATTAATGCCACCATCAAAACCATCTGTGGAACCTGTCGCTACTTGAGTAATAATAGCTTCTAACTCACCAGAAATAGGGTTTGGAAGGATACTGAGTTTCCATGTTACGTATACACCAATATCATAATAGCCAGCAGGGCCATTAGTGGTGCCTTGTAGTGTAATGCAACCGGGTTCTGATGTGCTAAATATACCGTCGCCAGAAGAGTCTATTACTGTATAGCTTATTCCTGGGGGTAAGTTGGTAAGGCTATCTATAATAATATAATTGCTGGTAACCCCAGCTACTAGGTCGTACGATCTAAAATCATATACACCGTAGAACGGCACACCAGTTTCAGCACAATAAATTGTATCAGGACTAAATCCTTCAAAATTGTAGGGAAGATTATTACACTGAGCAACACTAGCCGCTGAAAAGAGTGTGCTGATCAGGAGGGATAACAATAATGATCTCATGGGGATTGAGTTTTGGCTTATACGGTTAGAACTTATCACTAGATGTGCTAATCTATAAAATGGTTGCACGGCATGTCGTATAGTAAGTAAGTTTTACGTGAAAAATATGATCTTTTAACGCAACCATGCCAATTCTATTGTGTATCACTAGCTTACCCTTGCTATGGTACCTCCTAGTAAATGAAGACCATGCAAAATCACTTTCCTTAACTTTTCACTACTTATTATACTACTCCCCGCGCTTCTTACTATCGCCCACAAAGTTATGATCGTTATCGGCAAACAGGATGTTGAAGGTGGTAAGGCTACCATAGCATCGGGTGATGTATTGTTGCAGGTGCACTTTATCCTCTTCGGTCAATACCTTATGACTGTTGATGCTCTGCTCTAACACGCGTAGGCGGTCGCGAAGCATCACTATCTTTTTAAAGAAGGTATCAAGAGGTATTTCTTTGCTGCTCAAGCTACTGTCTGATGGTTTTAGCTCCATAGTACCACCTACCCAGCGGGCAGCCATGGGTAGCATGGGGGTAAAGTCTATCAAGTCGAGCAATACGGTGCGCAGGGCATCTTCCACTACGTCTATACTCAGTTCGTTCTCCATTTCGGGGCCATTGCTATGCACCGTCATGCCATCATATTCGCGAGCTATTTCCTTTTCGCCATGATCTTGAAAAAAGACTTTGTAGAAATCGAAATCTCCACCATAAACTACTCCTTCACCATATTTGGGATGTTCTACTCGTGCGCCTACTGCTAATTCCATTGTTGTCGGTTTTTTTAGTTTGGAAGGTCTAAAATAAGATGCTTATGCAGGAATTAAAACAAGGGTTACTTCTTCTTCACTATTTTAGCGGCAAATAACATCACTTATGGATATTTTGGTCATCAATTGTGGTAGCTCATCAGTAAAAGCTGAACTGATAAATTCCCTAACGGGAAAGCGGACTGTTAAGGCTACTATTGAACGAGTAAGTTCTGATAAACCGCAGCTGCACCTAGGTGAAAATGATATGGAATTGGAAGGTCCTGGTCATGATAAAGTGCTTGCCCAATTCTTTCCTTTGTTGAAAAAAGCAATAGGTGATGTAGCTGTACAGGCCGTTGGTCACCGTGTGGTGCATGGGGGCGACCATTTTGATAGCCCTGTACATATTGATGAGGCGGTAGAACAAACCATTGAAGACCTTAACAAACTAGCCCCACTGCATAACCCTATCAATTTGATTGGCATTCGTAAGGCAAAAGAGTTTTACCCTGACCTACCACATGTAGCCGTTTTCGATACAGCCTTTCACCATACCTTACCGCATCGTGCGCAGTTGTATGCCTTACCGCACGACCTGACGGAGAAGTATAACATCCGTCGCTACGGGTTTCACGGTACTAGTCATCAGTACGTATCAAAACGGGCTGCGGAGTTCCTAAAACAAGATCATCGGAATTTACGCATTATCACCTGCCACTTGGGGAGTGGGTGTAGCATGACCGCCGTAGAATATGGCCGAAGCGTAGAAACCAGCATGGGTATGACCCCGCTTGAGGGCCTTGTAATGGGCACACGCAGTGGCGACGTAGACCCAGGCATACTTATAGCCATAGCCCGCGAAGAAGACATTAGCGTAGAAGAACTAGACCGACGACTGAATAAAGAAAGTGGCCTGAAAGGTATTTCACGCACTAGTGGAGACATGCGCGACATTATCGAAAAAGCGAGTGATGGTGATGAGGCTGCCCGAATGGCCATGCACGTGTTCACTCACCGTATTCGTAAATATATTGGTGCTTACGCTGCTGTAATGGGTGGGGTAGATGCCATTGTGTTCACAGGTGGAATTGGCGAAAATAGTGCCGTGATACGTCACCGCGTTTGCCAACGGCTCGACTTTATTGGTGCCATGATAAATGAAGATAAGAATCGTGACATTCGCCTAAATAGTGATAGTGATGTAGCTGACTTCAGCATGATACACAGTCGCGTAAAAATGCTGGCTATAGCTACCGATGAACAACTATCTATAGCCCGTCAAACGGCAAAACTAGCCAGTGATAAGCAAAAGGTGAATGAGATACCACCCATCCCCATTGCTGTATCGGCCCGTCATGTGCATGTTACACAAGAAACAGTGGAGCTACTATTTGGCAAGGGTTATCAGCTTACTGAATACAAACCTTTATCGCAACCAGGTCAGTTCGCTGCTAATGAGCGTGTGACATTGGTAGGTCCAAAAAACACGATCGAGCGGGTGCGCATTTTAGGCCCAACGCGCAGCAAGAACCAAGTAGAAGTATCGCGAACTGATGAGTTCTTTTTAGGCATAGATGCCCCCGTACGCGAGTCGGGTAAAACAGAGAACACGCCTGGAATAACCCTAGTAGGCCCAGAAGGAAAGGTAGACCTGCACGAAGGCCTCATCTGCGCGTGGCGCCACATACACATGACACCTGAAGATGCTGAATTATTTCAGGTGAAAGATCGCGATATAGTAGAGGTAGACGTAAGCAGTGGCGACCGTAAACTTACCTTTGGCAATGTGCTCATCCGCGTATCGCCCAAGTACGCGCTGGAGATGCATATCGACACCGATGAAGGTAACGCCGCAGAAATTGCCAAAGGAGCTACGGGTAGCCTAATGCAAACTGAAGGTCAAGCCCACCTACGCAAGCGTAAGGTGATGTTAGATGATGTGGTTTAGTTTTTAATTATAGTTTACAGTTCGTGGTGAATAAATGACGTGTGTTTTGTCCACAGCAACTTAACCTATTAACCACTCGCATAAAGCATAATTTTCCATCATCTTTGTAGGGCAAACCTCTACCATCATGAGTTATTTTACCGACGAACAATTACAATGCTGGGAACACCATGGCTACGTGCATATACCTGCCTACCTAGATGATAAGGCTACGGCCGAACTACAGCAATGGGTAACCCAATTAACGGACTGGCCTGAAACGGCGGGTAAGTGGATGAAGTACTTTGAAAGTACGGCCGCTAATGATAGACAGCTGTGTAGAGTAGAGAATTTTATTGAATACCACGAAGGTTTTGAGGAATTGTTGGCAGGAGCGCGCATTTATGGTATGCTAAGTGAGCTGATGAGCGAACAAGCAGTGCTTTTTAAGGAGAAGATAAATTTTAAGCTGCCAGGAGGTTCGGGTTTTGGAGTGCATCAAGATGCCCCTGCATTTACCTCATTTGGGCAGAAATACCATATTACGATGATGTTGAGCGTAGATGATAGCACGGTAGAAAATGGCTGTTTACAGGTAGTGAAAAACGGCTGGCACAAGAAGGGCTTACTTCCGCAGGCGGAAGATGGTAGCATTGATCGCGAATTTGCCAAAACTCTTAATTGGGAACACCTGCCGGTAAAAGCTGGTGATATGCTGTTGTTTGATAGTTATATCCCCCATGGATCTGATGGTAATACGAGCGATAAGTCGCGCAGAGCTTTATATGTTACCTACAATAAATTGAGTGAAGGCGATCATAGGAGAGATTATTATGCGGATAAGCGCATAGTATTTCCGCCAGAAATTGAGCGCGAAGCAGGTAAAGATTACAGTAATGCTGGTGTATATAATGTAGGCAACCCGGTGCGCACCTAAACTTTTTTAGTAGCAAACACATTCTAAGGGTATGGAAGAGCAATGGTATGAGCGCAGTTATCTGCCAAAACCAGTAGTAGAGAAGAAGAAACCGAACTTACAGCGCAGTATTTTAAGCATTGTGCTTTTTGCAGCCGCATTCTATTTCTTTTTTGGGCAAGATTGGCAGCTAGTGCTTACACTTGTGGTAGTAGTGTTCATTCACGAAATGGGTCATTTGCTGGCTATGAAGGCTTTTGGTTATCAAGATGTACAGATGTTGTTCATTCCCTTTTTTGGGGCCTTTGTTTCGGGCGATAAGCAACATGTGCCGCAGTGGCAAAAAGCCGTGGTAACCTTAGCGGGCCCCATGCCTGGTATTTTCATTGGCTTGGTGCTATTCTATCTACTTCCACAAAGTGATCTGCCTATTCTACTTAAGGCAGCCAATATTTTCTTGTTCTTGAATGTGTTCAATCTATTACCAGTCAACCCGCTAGATGGGGGCAGATTGATAGAGGCCATTTTTTTTAGTGGTAGCAGGGTAGTGCAGTTGGTATTTTCATTACTCTCTGCTGTAGTACTATTAGGCGTGGGTATCTATTTCAATGAGATATTCATGATGCTATTTGGTGGGTTTATGCTTATAGGTGTATATAACCAGTATCATAATTACCGCCTGCAGCGTTACATTTCGCACATTGATCTGGACTTGAATAAAGACTATGAGGAGCTAACTGATGAGGAATATTGGAAAATACGCGAAGAGGTTATTGGCAGCTACCCCAGTTTGAAAGGACTAGACCCAAGTGATTATAACTATGCCCAACAAGAGCCACAGATAATGGGGATGGTGCGTGGAGTATTACAACCCAAGCCAGGTAAAAAAATGAGCGTATTAACTAAGCTTTTCTTCCTTTTTGTTTGGTTTTTAGGTTTGGTAGTGCTGCCAGCTATTGGTGCATATTTATATTACATACAGTCTAGCGAGTTGTTGCCTTGATCCATCTGCGGCCTGCAATAAAATCTTCCCCAACTATTTGAATAAGGTATGCCCCAGCGGGTAAGTCACCTGCTTGAAAGCTAAAGGTGTGTTTATCACTTACCAATACTTCTGAATCGGCCTGTAGCTTTACACTTTTGTAAGAAGTTAGTTGAAACACATCTACCCTAACAGTTTGTTGGCTGTTTACGTCTACATCTATATTTAGTACATCAGTAACTGGGTTAGGGTAAACATCAGAAACATCTACATCGCCAATAGTAATGCTTTTAACTGAAACAGCGGAGTCTTGTGCCACCCCTCGTTTCCAGTGGTTATCGCCGTCCATCACTACTAGTTTTTGTCCTTTGGTTTCTACGTTAGTCTGTTGTAAGATCTCACTATAGTAATATTGGGCAATTGTGCTGTCGGCATTTATCTCCATTATACCGTATCCATGTTGAACCCCTTCCATGTAAAAGTGGTTAGGATTCATGTCTAAGCTCGCATCTATCAGAATATCTATGATCTGCTGACCGATACCGAACTCGTCAAAGTTCCCCCTTGAAATGCTGGTAGGCAAAAATTCGACCGCAAGGGAGCCTTCGCCAGTTTCTTTGATATACACTGTATCGTTTGTAGGGTCGCGGGGAATGTCGGCGGCATAGGATATATGAGAATCGCCACTGATGAAGATATTATTATCGGGGTCGTTCAATAAAATTTGATCGAGAACTTCATTTCTCGACTCAGGAAAACCATCCCAGGCATTGGTGCTAAAAAAACCATTGCTGCCCATCGGAAACTCTTCACCAACGAAATATCTACCAAACATTTTTTGCGACCCTATAATTCTCCATTTGGCTGTAGAGTTAGCCAGCTCATTGTAAAACCAAGTTTCTTGAGTGTTGCCTAAAATACTTTGTCCTGTTCCGCTTAAAAGGGTATCTCCTCTAAGAAACTGCATATCAAGCATAATAACGTCAACCAGGCCTCCATACTTTAGTGTGCGGTAGTTTGCTACAGTATCGCTAGGGAAGTACTCGCGGTTAGCGGTATACTCTTGCTCTGCTTGTACTCCAGCGGCAGGGGCTTGGCGTTTAGCATCATGGTTATCCCACATAACCGTCCAAGGATGCATTTGGCGGGCTGCACGCAAGTCTGGGTCTAGCAAGTAATACTTATGTTGGTCTCTCCATTCCTGTACAGTATTGTTATCCGATGGATCTGCCAGTTCAGGGGTGGGTATTCTAATGCGTTCGTCTTCATCAATAAACTCGTAAATGTAATCGCCTAAATGTATTACTAGGTCAATGTCGTTTAGTTCGGCTATTCTACCATAAGCATTAAAGTAGCCTGAAAAGATGCTACTACAAGATGCTACGGCAAACCTCACCTTGCTAACACCTGCTGAAGGTGCAGTTTTTGTTCGGCCTACCACAGAGTAATTCCCACTTCCATCTTCAAAGCGATAATAGTAGATAGTACCTGCGTTCAATCCTGTAGCCTCTGGTTTTACAGTCCAGTCGGTAGCCATAGAGGTAGTGAAGGTACCCGATGTTGCAATTTGGGTGAACTGCTCATCAGTAGCTACTTCCCAGTTAACATCAATAGTGGGCTGCTGGGGTTGGTCGTTTCTGATGTGTGTCCAAAGCATTACCGAGCTGGTAGTGGGGTCACCACTTGCCACACCATACCAAAATGGAGCATGAGCAGTATCTGCATACATGTTTCCCGGCAGGGTTATCTGTGAGTTTACATTTGAGGAAAATAGGCATAGTAAAGTGAGGACAACAACTGCCTTAAGGATAGAAAATTTATGGAGCATTAGATCGTGGTTTATGCGGAAGCTTTAAATTACAACATGCATTCCATTTGTTCGTATTTTTCGGTTTCATGCTAATGTCATATTTATGGTAAAGGAAGAAGGCGACTTTAAAAAGGAACTTGCAAGGCTGAACACCGCCCAGCACGATGCGGTAAGCACTATTGAAGGGCCTGTTTTGGTTATTGCTGGCCCGGGAACTGGCAAAACTCAAATACTGGCTGCAAGGGTGGGCTATATTTTAGATAATACGGACACCGAGCCAGAGAACATTTTATGCCTTACCTATACTGATGCGGGCGCTATTGCCATGCGTAAACGGTTGGTTCAATTCATTGGCCCAGCAGCATATCGGGTTACCATAAATACCTTCCATGCTTTCTGCAACAGCGTGATACAGGATAACCTAGATGTGTTCGGTATTCGGAGGCTCGACCCTATTTCGGAGTTAGAGCAGGTAGAGTTGTTCCGTGAATTGGTAGATACTTTTGGCCCCGACCATCCTTTGAAGCGATACACAGGCGATGTATATTATGAAGTAGGTAGGTTGAAAAATCTCTTCCAAATAATGAAGAAGGAAGATTGGAGTGCCGAGTTGATAGAAAAACGGGCAAATGAATATTTGGAGGAGCTACCTAGTCAGGAAGGCTTCTATTATAAACGAGCAAATTCTAAAAAAGGAATAGAAAAAGGCGACCCCAACGAGGGGAAAATAGCCGTTGAGCGGAAGCGGATGGAAGAGTTGGTTGCTGCCGCAAAGGAGTTTGATAAGTATCAAGAAATGATGCTTAAGAAGCGGAGGTATGATTACGACGACATGATATTGATGGTGTTGAGGCAGTTCCAAGCATCCTCTGACTCTGATATGCTGTTGCAGTACCAAGAGCAGTATCATTATTTTCTGGTGGATGAATTTCAAGATACCAATGGTTCGCAGAATGAAATACTAGAATTGCTCATCAACTACTGGAATAAGCCCAATGTGTTCGTGGTGGGCGACGATGATCAATCTATCTACCGCTTTCAGGGGGCTAGTGTAGAGAACATAACCAAATACAGCGAGCAGCATAAAGATCATCTGCAACTTGTGATGATGACGGATAACTACCGAAGTACTCAACCGATATTAGATACTTCCAAAGCCCTTATTGAGCACAACAAAGGCCGATTAGTGAACCAGATAGCTGGATTATCAAAAGACCTTAAAGCGAAAAACCCTGACTTAGCTGCATCTAGCATTAAACCTAACCTGATCGAGTATACGAACTTGGCCCACGAAACAGTGGCTATTGCCAACCAGATAATATCCCTGAAAGAACAAGGACAGCCTTTGAGCGAGATAGCCGTTATCTATCGCAATCACCGTCAGTCAGAAGATATTGTGAGGTACTTGGCAGCCAAGCAAATACCTGTGAACATCAAGCGAAGGGCCAATATTCTGGAATCGGTATTTATCCGCCAGATACTTCAATTGCTACGTTATGTAGATGCGGAGGCTGCTATGCCGCATAGCCGTCAAGACCTACTGTTCGAGGTAATGCACTTTAACTTCTTTGGCTTAGACCCTTTGCTTATTGCAGAGATAACCTTGCAGATGCGTCACAGAACTGCGCATAGTCCAAAAAGCTGGCGCGAAGCGATAAAAAAGAAAGGAGAGACCCAAGCACAAACCCTATTTGACCAAGCCAACCAAAGCTATGCTGCGCTACGTAAATTAAGCGAGAACTTAGAGAGCTGGATAGGCGATGTAGCCAACACCACCTTACAAACTCTACTAGAACGCATAACTACCCGTGGAGGGATATTAAGGCACATTATGGAATCGCCAGATAAATTTGGCTTGATGGATGAGCTGAATAGCTTGTTCGAGTTTCTGAAAAGCGAGAGCGTAAAGAACCCCAACATTACCGTGAGCGAGTTTCTCGACCAGTTGGATAATATGGAAGACCATAATATTGCGCTACAAATTAACCGAAGCAGCTACAGTGAAGAGGGTGTAAATTTTGTGACTGCCCACAGCAGTAAAGGGCTGGAATTTGAGTACGTATTCATACTAGGCTGCACAGCAAAAGACTGGGATAAAAAGGGTAGGACCTACACCTATAAATTCCCTGATAACATGACCACCAAAGTAGAAGAAGGGGATGATGTAGAAGAATCGCGCCGCTTATTTTATGTGGCAATGACCAGGGCAAAGCAGCATCTGCATATTTCTTACCCTAAGGCTAATTTAGAAGGAAAAGAACTAGAGGCAAGCCGATTTGTGAGCGAAATAGTTGCTTCAACGTTATTGGATATAGAAGAAACTACACTACCTAATGAGCAGTTGTTCGATTTCAATATGATACTGCTGCAAGAACCTGCGCTACCTGATGTGAAGCTTTTAGAGAAACAGCAAGTAGGTAAGTTGCTAGAGAAATATGAGCTGTCGGTTACGCATTTGAATAATTATTTGCGCTGTCCGCTGGCTTTTTATTTTGAGAATTTATTGCGCGTGCCACAGGCAAAGAACCAATACATGGCCTTCGGTTCGGGGGTGCATTATGCTATTGAGCGACTGTTTCGCGATATGCAGGATGGAAAGAGCAACACCTTTAAACCAGCTAGCTTTTTAGTAAATGAATTTGAATGGTACATTAAGCGCCACGAAGATTCTTTCACACCAGAAGAGTATGTTCGCCGCTTGGAATATGGGCGGAAGATATTGCCAGAGTACTATAAAAAGTACGTGAACGAATGGAGCACCATAGTTTCAGTAGAGAAAAATTTTAGAGGCGTAGAAGTAGGCGGCGTACCTATTAATGGAAAGCTAGATAAGCTGGAATTTGACAACCAGAAGGTGAACGTAGTAGACTACAAAACAGGCTCTTACGAGAACAATAGGAAAAAGAAACGCTTTAACCCACCAGTAGAAATGGCAACAGATGATGCCAGCCATGAAGAAAAGTATGGCGGTAATTATTGGCGGCAAGCCGTTTTCTACAAGCTTTTAGTTGATGGCGACCACAGAAACACCTGGAAGGTAGAAAGCACAGAGTTCGATTTTATAGAGCCCGATAGAAAGTCGGGCGAATACCATCGTCAGAAAATTCATATCACAGATGATGATCTAGCGACGGTAAAAGAACAGATACAAACCGTTTACGGTAAAATAAAGGCCCAGGAATTTAACGAAGGCTGTGGCGAGGAAACCTGTAAGTGGTGCACTTTCGGTCAACAAAATTATACGAGTGATATTAGTATTCAGGAAGGAGAGGCTGATTAAAATAGCTTTTTAGCAGCTACCCAGGCCGTAAGGTCAAAGGCTTGAAAAAGACCTGTTTCATCTTTGTCGTTTTGTAGCGCTTGTAATTGTGTGTGTAAATTGTCAAACTGAGCATTCTCTTCTTCTTTTAGTGCATTCAATAGTTTTTCATAGTGCCTTATAATGGCTGATTCAGTGGCAAAAAAGCGGTTTTCTCTCCTTAGCTTTCTGCTTGTGTTTCGCAATAAAGCTTCTAGCAATTGGGTATTCCCCAATTCATAGTGGGCCATTATTTCTAGTAATCGGGCAGTGGTTCTTATGTTTTCCATGCCTTTATCTTTGGTTTGTTTAAGCAGGTTTATCCAATCTAAGGCTTCGTTATAATCTGCTGCCCAAAAGCTTATTACCAAAGCGTTGTATTGGTAAATGGTCACAAATCGAGGAGCTACGTTCTTCCAGTGATTAGGAGCTTCTTCCTTTCTGTCTTTTACAAGAATAAGCCCCTTCAAAAAGTCCTTTCCATAGGCATAAGCCTGTGCTTCGTGATTAAAGCCGTAAACGAATAGTAGTGACTCAATGTGCCTGAGTTTCTGGAAGTTTTTGGTGCTACATAAGTTGTGTAGTTCTTCTAATGCAGCCGAGAATTCATCAGTGTAACCTTTGGCAGATAATTTACTGATATAACTATTAAGACGGTTAAAATGATCTTCCACTCGTTGGCGGGCAAAACTTGGGTTCTCGCTCAAAAGGTCAAGAGCTTTTCGGTAATACAAGGCGGCACTTTCGTCATCATTCAAGGTGCTGTGATAGATGGCAAAAGTGGTGTAGTAGAAATATCGTGCGCCAACTGTTAACGCCTGTTCTTCATTTACCAGTAAGGGATGTTGCATTATTTCTTCCAGACTGATGCGGTCCTCTTCACTCCGTATTCGTTCACGACCAAATCGGAAGTTGAGTATTGTGCGTACTTGCTGGTAATATTCTGCTTCGTTCAAAAAGAGATGGGTGAGTTCCTCTTGTTCTTTAAGTAGGTCTTCATTTTCCTGCAAGCTGGCCTGCATTAGGCAGAATTTCTTGTATTGCAAGGCCAAGATAGATAGGTGCCAAAGCCCAGCGTCATTACAACGCTTATGCCATTTGTTTAATAGCTTAATTGCCGATTTTTTAAATCCTTTTTTGGAGAGCCACCAAGCTTTCTGTAACTCCAGCAATAGTTTACTCTGTTCGTCGGTACTTTGGTTGTATTGCACTAGGTGGTGCAGTATTTGTCCCTTTAGTTGAAGCTTTACAGTTGCTAAGTTCTTACCCAGCATGGTGCCTTTTAAGTCTTCCTTTAGTTGTTTATCATTAAAGGTTTTTTGCTGTTCAAGGGCATCAAATAGTTGGGCGTAGTTGTTCTGCTCCGTTCCATATTTAGTGATGTG
>CAYGTK010000096.1:0-15332 GCA_964352775.1 uncultured Chitinophagaceae bacterium | reverse complement strand
ATTGGCGGGTGTGATGGAGATAATCCAACGACAAGCGGCGGAGAAAGCAGGTATTCCTTTCGACGAGGAACAAGGCCGCCAGATGACCGAGTACATGATGAAAGAGGTAGAGAAAAAATCGAGCGCCTATTTCAGCACGGGTAACCTATGGGATGATGGGGTAATAGACCCTCGCCAAACCAGAAACCACTTAGCCATGTGCCTTGCGGTAATGAATCAGAAGAAAATTAAAGGAACAGAAAGCTACGGAGTGTTCCGTATGTAAGGCTATAAAGCGAGTTAAGAATGATCAAGAAACTACTAATAGCTAACCGTGGCGAGATAGCCCGCCGTATCATGAAAACCTGTCGACAGATGGGTATCAGCACCGTAGCGGTGTATTCTGATGCGGATAAAGATGCGCTTTTTGTAAAAGAGGCTGATGAAGCTATTGCTTTGGGTGGTCTGCAAGCTGCAGAGTCGTACTTGCTAGCTGATAAACTGATAGCTGCGGTGAAAACTACTAATGCTGATGCTATTCATCCTGGTTATGGATTTCTATCTGAGAATGCTGAATTCGCCAAGTTTTGTGCGAATGAGGGAATCACCTTTGTGGGTCCAAACCCAGAGGCTATTGCCAGCATGGGTGATAAGAAAACGGCCAAGAACATAGTAAAGGGCTACGACGTGCCTGTTATTCCAGGATATGACGGAGATGACCAGTCACCAGAGAAACTCATTGAGGAGGCTAATAAAATAGGTTTCCCAGTATTGCTAAAGGCCACTGCTGGTGGTGGTGGAAAGGGAATGCGCATAGTTCGCGAAGCAAAAGAACTGGACCAAGCCATTGAAGCTGCAAAACGAGAAGCCAAGAACGCCTTTGGAAATGATGCCATGCTATTGGAAAAATACTTCGATAGCTCTAAGCACATCGAGTTCCAGATATTTGGTGATAAGCATGGCAATGTATTGCACCTGTACGAACGCGAATGTAGCATACAACGCCGTTACCAGAAGATAATAGAGGAGAGCCCCTCGCCTGCTCTTACTCCTGAATTGCGAGAAGAAATGGCGGCGGCAGCTGTAAATGCAGCCAAATCGATCAACTACGATAATGCAGGTACGGTAGAGTTTATCCTTTCGCCCGAAGGGAAGTTCTACTTTTTAGAAGTGAACACCCGCTTACAGGTAGAACATCCTGTTACAGAGATGGTGACTGGTTTAGACTTAGTCCGCCTACAAATAGAAGTATCTCAAGGGGCAGAACTAGCTGTAAAACAAGAAGATATACCTCAAGAAGGTCACGCTATGGAGTGTCGCCTTTATGCTGAGGATCCATATAATGATTTCCTTCCGGCAACGGGTACGGTTCGTTTATTTGAAGAAGCCCCTTTTGCCTTTGCTCGCTACGATGGCGGTGTGGAAACAGGGTCGGAGATAAGCATGTATTACGACCCAATGATCTCGAAAGTCATCGTCTGGGGCGATGATCGTGAGGATGCTATTCGTAAGATGATAACCACGCTGAAGCGCACGGTGCTACTAGGCACTACTACCAATAAGGATTTCCTTATTGATGTATTAGCTCATCCTGATCACGTTGCAGGCAAGTTCGATACGCATTTCTTAGATCAACATCCCGAATTAACGGAACGCCCTGCAGATGCAGAAGAGAAGGCGCATCATCTGTTAATAGCTTCTCTGCTTTACCGCTGGCAAGCACGTAACTCAGGTAGAACACTTCTAAAAGGACTTACCCCTGGATGGCGCAACAACTTCTATGCCCCGCAACAAGAACAGTATGCGATCGGTGAAGACGAATTCACACTAAAGTATCGCTACGAAAACGGGAAGTTCCACGTACATGTTGGTGACCACGAACATACGGCAGAGTTGCTTTCCGTAGATGGCGACACAGCTACCCTATCAATAGATGGTTATCAAAGCAACTACACCATTGCCACTTGGGCCGACCAAGTAGCTATTCACCATAGCGAACTAGGAAGTCTACAAGCCAAGCTATTACCACGCTTCCCAGACAATCAAGCTGATGCAGAAGATGGCGGATACATTGCCCCAATGCCCGGCGAAGTAGTAAAAGTGATGGTGAAACCAGGTGATAAAGTAAGCTCAGGTCAGCCGCTACTAGTATTACTTTCCATGAAAATGGAGAACACTATTGAAGCCTTTGAAGATGGCGAAGTAGATGAGGTTCTCGTTACAGAGAAAGGCTTGGTGGAGGCTGGAACGGTGTTGTTGAAGATGAAAGATTAGCGTCTATTGCACCCCATTAAGCGCATCAACCACACGCATCACTTCTCCCTCGCCCATAAAGTCTATCATTACAAAGTTGGGTATCTTTTGTTGCTGATCTCTGCAGGCACTAGCACGGGCATTTAAGTAATCAAATTGATTGATAGCAGCAGATGAATCTTGCTGTGGTGTTAACCGAGTTATAAAGTGATTCATTAGGAAGAAATCACCGCTAGCATTATTACCTCGGTTATCTAGATCGCACGAAAAGTCCGTACGTGATTCGGCGGCATAATCGTTACCGAATACATTACCCCAGTAGGAATGATAACCGGTAGCATTCTCATTACCACTTCTGCTGGTGAATATAACCACCCGCTTGCCCGTAGCTATCAATTCTCTCAAGGTAGGCCACTCCTCTCCTGTTGTGTGTTGATATAACAGGGTATCATAACCCGTTGCAGTAAAACTCTTCTGAAGCTCTGCTAATGGAGAGCTACCCTCAATAGTATAGATGAGCACCTCATTAGGATTGGCATCCAACCAAGTCTTTACTTCCGTTAAGAAGTCGTTTACAAGGCGGCAACCTAGAAAAGCAAAGCCGTGGTATAGGTTATGCCCCATAGTGCCGCAGTCGGCATTATAGTAAGTCTTTATATTCAACGCTCGTACGCCTGCGTTAAGCTGTTCGGTAGCAGTCAGGTCTTGATTAGCTGTAAGGGCTAAAAAGTCATCAGGAAGGGTGCTGTGTGCATTATGCGTTGTTGCATAAGCCACTTCATTCAATCGCTTATCACAAAGGCTTAGGTCGCCATTGCAGGCAGTTATAGTCTCCACCTCTTCCGCCATGTCATTTTTATCACAAGAGGGCAAGGAGAATAGAACACCTAAAAACAGGAGTGTAGAAACAAAAGATATGGGATACGATTTCATCTCACTAAGTTAATACATACTAAACCGTGAACGAAGTCAGATGTTCGACATAGTTACTAGTCTGCCACTTGAAATAAAAAAGAGTGCATCAATTGATGCACTCTAAATATCTTAGAATAAATAGTTCCTAGCTCTTCTATAAGTTCGGGCAATATTTAACTTGGCTTTTCTTGTTGTTGAAACATCCGGTGTAGATGAATGATAGCTCTGGGCCTCCATTAATCGTTGCTGGGCTTAACTTAGAAAAAGTCAAGTCGTAGCTGAAACCAATGTTTATGCTACCTATATCTACACGAGTAGCTAATATTACAGCGTCTTTCCAACGATACCATGCACCGAAGTAAAAGGCGGTCTGGTCAGAAGGTATGATAGACTTACGCATTTTCAGGTAACTACCAAAGTTTAACTGATTATGTGGTCCTTGATTCAAATACATGAAGCTAGGCATTAAGGCAAACTGCTGATTTAATGGTATCACACCACCACCATGAAAGGTCACCTTTAAGTATAATCGCTCTTCGGCATTATCAAAGAATGATATACCTGGTTGATTCAAATGCGATACCGCAAAACCTGCATAATAATTTGAATTCTCACTCGGATTAAAATTCCAAAGTAAACCTGCACCTATATCAGCATATACTTTATTAGTATTGGTAAAATTCTCTAGGGTTGCTGCATCTGGGTTGAAGCCATTCTCGCCAAATTGGCTATCTGTAGTTACCTTGCTTAGGTCGAAAGAGCGGAAGCCCACACCACCACTTACACCTGTAGAGATGTATTGGTTGCCCTTCTGGTTAATAGCAAAAGAATAAGAGGCATTGAAATTTACTTGCGAGGTGCGCAAGTTTACATCACCAGCCTTATCGGAGAATAGGGATACACCAAAACCACCAAAGTTTCCTTTAGGTTTTGTTTTTCCTACAGCCATATCATAAGATGCTGCTACCGTTTGGTAGGCATCTAAGTTAGTCCATTGGGCTTTATAATTGGCTACAAATCGGTAGCTACATCCATTCACACCTGCAAATGCAGGGTTCAATGTCATCGGGGAGTTGTTAAATTGGGAGAAGTGAATATCTTGGGCGAACATATCGAAACCCGAAAACAGCACTATCCAAACAACTATAAGGTATCTCATCATCATCATCATCCTCACTTTAAAATCGTCACGTTACCTTTCTTCAGCACTTTCGTGCCGTTAAAGCAGTTAGCCTCTACCACATATACGAAAGCTGCGGAATTAAGTTTCTTCCCTTCTAGATCTGTCCCATTCCAACCAATAGATTCGCTTTCGGTTTCAAACATTAGGTTACCCCACCTATCAAATACTCTATAAAAATTTATAGACTCTAATCCGTATAAACGAGCAAATGCCTGGTCATTAACACCATCACCATTTGGAGTGAACGAGTTACCAACGAATACTTGATCTTCATTACAGAATTCTACAACCGTAATATTAACCGTATCTGCATTAAAGCATCCAAATTCAGTGTTGAAGCTACTTACTGTGTAAGTAATATCTTGTAATGGCCTAGCCACAGGTGATTCGCAATTAACGCAACTCAAACTATCTGGTGGAGACCAATATGTGCTATCAGCAAAACTCACCTGCGTTTCAAGTCTAATAGTAGTTCCTCTAGTTATCTCGGTATCGTCTATTGTGTTTATCTCTGGAGTAGGTTCTACCACTACTTCTACTTCTGCTTGTTCAAAAGGGCATACTCCATTTGTGATGTTAGCACTATAGGTAGTTGTAAACTCTGGTGTAGCTATTACACTAAATCCACCAGCGGTGTCAAGGCTAGAAGCAGGTTCCCAGAAAATATTCGTACCCCCTTGAGCGAATAGCGATGCACTTTCTCCGAAACAAATGGTGGTATCACTAAAAGCCACTGGCTGGGCAGGGTGATCTACAATAACAGTATCACTAAAAATAGACTGACACCCTATAGCATCCTCAATAGTTAAACTAACGATGTAAGAACCAGAATCTGGATATAAATAGTTAGGGCTTGGTTGATTAGATATATCGGCAGTTGTTGTAGGGTCACCAAAGTCCCACGTCCAGCTTTGAATGGTGAGATCAGTAAACGTACTTATGTCAATGAAATTGGTGTTGTCTCCTAAACAGGTGCGTTCTACTAGCGCATCCGCTTGTAAGTTACTCACTGTTACATCTATGGAATCCTGTGATCTACATCCATTTACATCTCCAGCAAATACTCGGTAAACTGTACTAACTGGTGGAATGGCTTGTGTAGTTGCTTGAAAAGGGGCAGTAAGCCCCAAAGCTGGAGACCAAACGTAGTTGACCGCATTAGGGCTAAGGGCATTTAGTACTAATGTATCGCCAATACATATCGTAGTATCTGGGAAAGGCGTTACAGCTAATTGCGGAAGTGGTATCACATTTATCACTATATCATCAAGCGTTTGGCAACCCTCAGCATCTTCTACGAACAAAGTATAAGTAGTAGTATCAAAAGGATAGGCATTTGGCCTAGCTATTGTAGAATCGCTTAAGTAGATGCCCGGTGTCCAATCCCATATCACAGCAATAGTATCTCCCTCTAGCACAATAGTGTCGCCACGGCATATTGTTAAGGTGTCAGCTGGTATACCTAGTGGAGATTCATATACTGTTATCTTTTGTGGCATCGTGTCTGGACAACCATTTACATCTTCCACCACTAGTTGAATAATGTAGGTTCCCGTATCAGTATAAGTATATGGAGGTGGGCTTTGCACAGAAAATTCATCAGCTACATTATTTGGGTCGTTAAAGTCCCATTCCCAACTTGTAATAGCTCCGCCGCCCGAAACAGAAAGATCCACAACATTAACTATAAGGGTATCGCAACCAATACTGTCAGATACAGAGAATATGGCTTGTGGTGCTTGCCTAACACTAATAGTGTCCAAGAAATCATCAGAACAGCCTGCCAAATTTGTAACTGTTAACCGAACGATGAAATCACCCGCGGTAGTAAAGGTATGTATCGGGTTCTGTACAGTATCCGTAGTTCCATCTCCAAAATCCCAAAGCCAATCGATCAGTAGAGGGATGACTTCTGCAGTAGACGTATCAGTAAATTGTACGGGGAGATTCTGACAAACGGTATCACCAGGTAATAGAAACCCAGCATATACTGTATCTACAACCACCGTGTCATTACTTTCTAAGGTATAAGTACATGATGGTATCTGTGTATCAGTTAAAATAACCGCTGGGCTGTAAATTCCTGCTGATGTATAGGTGTAACTTATAGTATCCTCACCTGCATCTGCACCACCATCTCCAAATAGCCAAAAATGGTTTACTGCGCCAAAGGAATTAGCATCAAGGAACACAGTATGATCTAAACACCCAGTATCTTCATCTATTGTAATATTGCCCAAAGCTCCACCAATGCTGACATAATCAGTTCTGATAAGCGTATCGCTACAGCCGTTCACGAAATTAACTATTAACCGAATATCAAATAAGCCAGCTTGGGTATATATGTGTGATGGACTTGGAATACTAGAGAAACTATTATCACCAAAATCCCAGAGCACACCATTAGGAGGACCTAGAACATTTATCGTATCGAAAGTGATAAACTCTGTAAAGTTCACCAAGTGTGGTGGGCAAAAATTAAATGTATCATCACCTGAAAAGTTGATACTTGGGAAGGCGATATTAATAAAACTCAATTCTTCAGCGGTATCCATACATCCATATCTATCAGTAATAATGACAGTAACATCGTAGTTGCCAGAATCTGGATAAGCATATGATGGGTTTCGAATGATAGATGTATCTGCATTAGTAGTTAAGTCACCAAAGTCCCATTGGTAAGTTAACCCGTCTCCCGTGCTCCTATTAATAAATGGTATACTCTGTTGACTACAATACAAATTGAAACCAGTTTCAAAATCAGCTATAGGCTGATTTACGTCAACATAACTTGGCCGTACAAGAGTGTCAAAACATCCAAAACTGTTTTCCGCTATTAAGGTCACATCATATAAACCAGCTACTGTATAGGGATGAATAGGATTTGGGCCTAATGACATAGCTGGAGTCCCATCACCAAAATCCCATATTCTGTCCACTATTGCGGAATTAAAAGGAACGGAATTGTCATTAAAGCTAACGTTCAACTGACCACCAGGTGGCAAACAACCAAAAGGTACTGGAGAATCGAAATCCACATTCACACCAGAAACACTTATATAAGCTATCTTCTCTTCAATGTATTGACAACCAGTAATATCAGTGACTGTTAGGCGAATAGTGTAATCCCCAGGATTATTAAAGGTATGCATTGGTGATACTCCTGATCCGATGTTATTTGCTCCTGAAGCGGGGTCACCAAAATCCCACACACTACTAAGTCCAGTGCCGATAGACGTACTTGAAAAATCAACAGTTAATGGAGCGCAACCTTGTGTTAGATTAGCACTGAATTGAGGAGTGGTGAATGACACATCTATATCCTCAATTAGATCATCACTACAACCAGTAATAGTACTCGTAACGGTAAGCGTTACAGAATAAGTGCCAGTAGCTGGGAATACATAAGTAGGGTTCTGAAATATAGATGAATCATTATTGAGACCAAATTGCCAGTTCCATGTGTCAGCCCCTGTGCTTTGGTCAGTAAAGTTGACGGTGCCCGGCATTGCACAATCTTGTATAGCATCAAATGCGGCTAGTGGATCCAACACTTCTATCTCTATACTCGTATCAACTCGGCAGCCATTATTATTCAACTCTAGTTGAGCCTGAAACAGACCAGGGTCTTCGTAAGTGTTATCAACTGGCCCCTGACCCATTGCAGTTTGCCCGTCACCAAAGCTCCAGTTGTATATGGTGTTAGGGAATGTTCCGGTTGAAAAATTAGTGAATGTTACAACCTCATTAACACAAATAGAAAGCGGTGTGGCAATAAAATTAGCTATTGATGTATCACCTGTACGGATAATTAGGTCGAACATTGCCATACAGCCCGACTGCGTAACAATAGTTAAGGAAGGATTGTAGGTGCCTACATCATTGAATACGTGGTTGGGATTCGGTAGGGTTGAGAAGTTATTAGCTCCAGATGAAGGGTCATCAAAATCCCACTGGTAACTTATAATTGGGTCAACACTAGTACTTTGATCCGTAAAATTCACAGACAAGGGAATACAACCTTGCGCACTATCTACCTGAAAACTTACCACCGTTGGATCTATATCAATGTAAGATGGTCGAGTTAATGTAGCAGTACAACCTACATTGTTAGTTACAGTAAGTGTTATCGGATAGTTTCCTGGTGCCTGATAAGTATAACTAGGGTCTTGCAGTATAGAGCCATCTCCGTTTTGGGAGTTTAACAACCAGTCCCACGAAACAACATCAGCCGATGATAGGTCGGAGAAATTTACAGCTAAGGGCGCTTGACAGCTTGCGGTGACATCTGCAGTAAAGTCAACAATAGGCACTGGAAGTATAGTAACTGGGGTAGGCAATGTTGTGTCTTCCGTACATCCAAAGTTATCTGTAATGGTAAGGGTAATAAAGAAGGTGCCTGAATCAGGGTAGGCATAGCTAGGGTTTTGCTGAATAGATGTACCCACCCCGTTACCAAAATCCCATGAATAGGTAGCACTAGTTGCAATACCTAGTAAGGAGCTATCAGTAAAACTAAGCGGAACACCTGCGCATGCTACCAAAGTATCAACTCCAAAATTGGCCAACAGATCCTGTGTACGGATATAATCTGTTTTAGTAATGGTACTACTTAATCCACACACCGTATCTGATACCGTTAGGGTTACCGTGTAGAAACCATCTGTGGCGTATTGATATATTGGGTTCTGTAAAATTGATGTACCAACTCCATCACCAAAATCCCAAACATAGGTTAGCGGACGAATATAATTGGTGCTATCAAAAAACTGTGTAATATATGGTTCACCGCATAGTGCTGTGTCAGAGGCAACAAAATTAGCTACTGGTGGAGGGTCGATACAGATATAATCAGCTTTAGTCTCTGAGCCTGTACAGCCTTGGTCATTAGTAACAATGAGAGTGATGTCAAAACAACGTTGTGTAGCCTGTGGATTAACAAAGAATGTGTGACACGGTGCGGCGGCGGTTGTAATAAACCCATCTCCCATGTCCCAGAGAGTATCGGTCAAGTTTAATCCTCCAGAATTGGTAAGGTTTGTAAAGCAGACAGTCAAAGGATCACAGCCCGATGTCTGATCTACTGTGAAATCAACAGTAGGTGATGGAAAGACAGTTACAGTATCAACATAAGTAACGTAAGTACCCCCATTTATTGATACAGAAAGGGATACCAGATAAGTACCGGAGCCCACAAAACCGAAAGTAGGATTCTGCCTTGTAGAAACTCCTCCAACAGCCTGGTCAAAATCCCACAAGTGTGAATTGAACGCATCGCCATTCGCTATGCTACGGTATGGAATAGATGCTCCATTTATAGTAGAGCTATCTCTGAACACCAGTATTAAAGGGGAACAACCCGACTTTAGTGTATCTCCACCAAAGTTAGTGCTAGCAAAATCCGCAACTAACTGAGCATTAGCTGTAAAGCCACAGAATAGCAGTAGCGATAGTATTACAACCCTTATATAATTCATCCCTTGGGGCATAGTTCACTTTTACCCATGATTAAGATACAAAATTAACTTCCCCACGCAAAACCCCTGTATTTAACATACACATTAACAGTAATCCAAAGTTGTTTAACACTCGTTTTCACATGTTGTTTCAAAATAAAGAGACCCCGTGGCAAAGCCACGAGGTCTGTACACCGTTCCTTATTGTATTTCTTTATTCTTTATCCTCGTCTGGGAATTCTTCTAGCTCTGAATCACCTGACTTTTGCCCTTGATTATTCTTGATCACAAATTCTGTTCTACGGTTGGCTGCCCTTCCTTCAGGGTTATCCTTACCGTCTTTTGAGTTTGGAGCCACTGGCGTGTTCTCGCTGTAACCTACAGCCTCTAAACGTTCGGTGTCAATTCCTTTTCTTGTTAAATAATCAAATGCTGACTTAGCTCTGCGCTCTGAAAGCTTTTGGTTATACTCTTCTGTATCAATACTATCTGTATGTCCAGCTAATTCTAGCTCCACTTCAGGGAATCTGTTCATAAATACGAGAACATTGTCCAATTCGTTTTTAGCTTTTTTCTCTAGATCAGAACGATTGAAACCATAGTTAACAATACCGATCTTCATACCAGCCCAGTAATCGCGTTTACCTAAGCGAAAGTCGTTATTGATAACTTCACCTTCTTCAGCGTCTTCCGTATCAACAGCTATAGTGCTTTCGCGGTAGCGCTCGCCTGATGCTACAATGTTGTATTGCTTACCACCTTTCAGTTTGAAATTGTAAGTACCGTCTTCTTTAACATCAAATGTTCCAATAAGGCTGTCGTTCTCTGCATCGTAAACATATACGAAACCAGCACCTTCAATTGGGTCGCCACTTTCACCATCTAGCAATTTACCTTGTAGGGTAACTATAGTAGGTGGGTATACATAGCTAAATATATCATCACAACAGTTGTCGTGTTTCAAGTCTTGTGCTTCACCACGGTTACTGCTCAAGTATCCCTTGTTAGAAGTTTTAGTGAAACGGAAGTATAGATCATCTACACTACTGTTTACAGGATACCCCATGTGTACTGGCTCTCCCCAATTCCCTTCTTCATCTTTCATGCTGCTGTACACATCCAATCCACCAATACCTACATGTCCGTTAGAGCTGAAGTATAGCGTTTTAGTTTTTACATCGTAAAAAGGTGTTACCTCATCACCTACAGTATTGATGTTTCCAGTTAAGTTAACTGGGCTACCAGTATTTCCACTTGTAGCATTAACACGTGCCATCCAAATGTCCATTCCGTTATCATCGCCTTCATCACCTTCGTCTCCAGCTCTTTTGTTTGAGGCGTAATACATCACCAATTCACCATCTTCTTCTACTAAGTATGGCTGTGTAGTGGTGTACTTCTTACCATTTAAAGCCGATGCTTCCATAGCTTCTGACCAAACGCCTTCTTCATTTTTACTATAGAAGATGTTACAGTGCATGGTTAAGTCTTGATTCTCAACACAACGTGTGAAGAAGAATAATTTCATATCAGGAGAGAACATACCGTTCACAATATGAAAATCACCTTTGTTAAAAGACTGGTCATACAACTCAGCCTTTCCCCATGTGTCATCATCTTCTTTATTACTTACAAATAGGCGAGTATAGCGCTCTGGGTTAGTTAAAGAAGTATCTTTTAGATTGATCAATGAATCATTAGACAATGCAGCGAACAATAGTTGATCATCTCCCATTGGGAATGGCGCATAGTCACTTAACACATGGTTCAGGTTAGTGCCAAGGTTAGTAACAACGACCTTTTCAGGCTCTCCCATTACCATAATACCTAAGTCACAACCTTCTATATCTTTTTCAACAGCTTCTTTAATGGCATTGTACTCATCAGTAGCTTTCTTAGGGCTTGGCAATTTTTCAAAGCCTTCAAATGCAGCTTTAGCTTCGGTATACTTCCCTAAGCGTTTCAAGCTTTTCGCATAGTAATACATTGCTGAAGGATAAGAAGTAGAGTCAATTGCAAACATCTTTTTGTACCACTCCTCTGCTTGATTATAATCTCGCATCAAGTAGCTGGCGCTGGCAATTTTGTAAGCTATATCGAGACGCTGTGGCTTCTCTTCGTCTACTTTTTTGTAAATCTCTATAGCATTATAGTAGCTGCCCATTTCGAAAAGCAGGTCGGCTACTTTGGCCTTTTTCTTCCACTTAAGCTCCATTACTTCTTCCATTGCTGGGTCTTCGTATTGAGCTAGAGCACTAGTAGCGCCCATAAGTAAGCCGAAAAGTAAGTATATAGCTGGTTTAAGGTTCATCAGATAGTGTTTATAATGTGCTATATCAAGGTTGAGGTGAAATTAGAAACGAGGGTTGTACAGTAAACTACCCGGTACCGGAAGGTCTTTCCGTGGCATGATGTAGGTAAGCGATAACTCGTAACTACCATTGAAGCCAGAGGCTACATCTTGAATGTCGTTAGTAAGGAAATCGTAGCTAGCTCCTATTTTGAAACCAGAGAACTCAATACCCATATAAGCTATAGGTGCAGATTCTAAAATTCTGTAGTAACCCCCAAGGTATAAAGCAACTTTCTCGCTAAAGTATAAGCCTAGGGCCAATCCTGCATTTATCTCTTGAGCTTTTGCTTGGTTCATGTATATCACCGATGGTAATAAACCGAACTTCTGCTTCGCCCCAAGGCGAATATCCAATCCCGCATGTCCTACGTAGCGGCGAGGTATCTTGAATTCCTGTGCATTACTGAATGCTGCATCGTGAGCTAGTATGTTAAAGATGGAACCACCCAAGAATAAAGTAGTACGCTTACCGAACTTACCCGTGTAGAGTAACCCAGCTTGCATATCAACACTACCATTGGTCTCGTCAGCAAATTGCTCTCTTGACATATCGCGGATAAGGTCAGTACCAGCTACACCACCATATTGGTCACTAAAGATAAAACTTCCCGTTCCTATCTTCTTCTGGATGTAACCACCTTGTAAACCTAGCGATAAGCTGTGCTTATTGTTAGCACCTAGCATTTTATGGTAAGCCAAGCTTATCATAATAGTTAGGTTCTCGTAATTACCTTCGCCTTGGTTGTCTTGATACAATTGCAAACCAACACCTAATGCATCTTGGTTCTTAAAGACAAACGGCATATCAAACGAACCAGCGTAGGTAACGTAGGGCTGTGTGTTGTCCACTACATTATAGTACTGATTGCGATAATTGGCAGCTACACGGAACACCCCTTCGTGCTTACCAGTCAATGCTGGGTTAAGCGTAAGTGGTGAATTGTAGAACTGCGAGAAATGAATGTCTTGTGCATTTATTGATAGCGTTATGCTAACTAGCGCAAAAACAAATAATAGCCTACGTAACATATTATTAGGTTGTTGAGGTGTCATTGTAATGATCAGCGTACTAAGTTGAATTCACCAGTGAATTCTAAAGTTTCTTCAGCACTCGGCGGACGCATTTCCTCCGGTACTCGCAACTTCATGATGTATATATACACGCCTGGTGGTTGGTCTTTTCCTTCAAAAGTTCCATCCCACAAGTTGTTTATATCAGTATATATTTCTTCTCCCCAGCGATTGTAGATAATGAATTCATCTAAGAAAGCTGCGTCAGATAGTATAGGGCCAAATCCGTCGTTCAATCCATCGCCATTTGGTGAAAAGGCCGTTGGTAATGCATAAAAAGCATTTAGTGGAAGCACTTCTATAGTTACCACATCTGTATTCTGACAACCATTGCTATCCGTGTAGGTATAGGTTAAGTCGTAGAATTGATTCTCATTCAATCTTGAAGGGTCGAATAAACTATCCGTTACTCCTTCTCCTGTGAACTCACCCGGTGTAGGTACACCAGTAAGCACATATGGGTTCTGGAATAAGTATACCGAATCATCAATTCCTGGCACCTGCTCTGGAGTAGTAAACTGAACACCCGTTGGTAGTGGACGAACATCTACTATAACCGTATCAGTAAATGCTAGTGAATCACGAACACAAAATTCATTAGAAACTATCTGACCATTAATTACGTCACCATTTACTAGGTTAGCAATACCGGTAATACTATCAGTAAGTGCGATGTATTCAACACCATTAACAAACCAACGATAACCAGTTCTTGAACCTCCGTTTACTGGAGTGATTATAGATATAGCTGTATCACCATCGCAAATGAACGGTGTTTGTAAAGCTATAGTAGCACTCACATCTAATAAAGGACTAGGATCAATAGTGATACTTGCATCTGGACCAACACAACCAATAGCTGAAGTTGAACTTAGTGTGATAGTTTGTGCTACACCAGTTACTGTAACAGTAATACTGGCTAATGTATCATTAGGGCCAGTACTCCATTGGTAGTTTTTACCACCTGAAGCGGTTAAGGTAACTACCTCACCTTCACAGAAAGTAGAATCACCTAAAACACTTATTACAGGTGCAGGTGTATCATCTACTACTACTGTAATGCTATCTACACTACTAGTACATCCGTTCAATGTAGCAGTTGCAAAGTATTGAGATGTAGTAGCTGGAGAAACAGTAATAGGGTTACCAGTAGTAACAATACCACCTGTCCAGTTAACTGTTGCTCCCGGGAAACCAACTACTTCAAGCGTAGTGGAAGTACCTGGACATATTTGATTGTTGCCAATGATATCGATAGTCGGCCCAGGGTTTACGGTAACTACCGCAGTAGCTGTATCACCTAAACAACCGTTAGCACTTGTAGCAACTGCTGTATAAGTAGTTACTCCAACTGCTGGGCTTACTGTAATAGCATTTGTTACAGCACCTGTACTCCAAACAAAAGAAACACCACCTGCCGCTGTAAGCGTAGTGTTAGTTCCTTCACAGATAGTAATTGTGTCTGGAGTAATAGTAGTTGTAGGAGTTGGCTCTACTAATAGAGCTAGCGTATCGTATGGAGAAGGTCCACAACAATCGTTAGTTACACTTAGTAGCACATCGTATGTGCCCGGCGTAGTAAATATGATACCCGGAAGCACATCTAAAGAATCTGCTGAGTATGTAAGTGGAGATGTTCCACCTGTAAATATCCACTCGTAATTCAATCCAGCTAAAGAGCTGAAAAAACTGATAGGATCACCCACACAAGCAGTAGCTATACCGTTTATATTAGGTGCATTAGTGCTTATTTCTGGAATATTGAATTCTGCAGAAGTAGCTACATTATAAAAACCTTGATACGGGTTACCGTCATAAGTCAATGTTTTACGACCGATAATACTGTATTGTGTAGTTGCTATTTGAGTAGTAGCTGTTTGCGGAGTTGCATCAGCATCAAGGTCCCAATTTGCAGGACCAGGGCTATCAAATGTTACCGTAGCACCTGTACAACTTATATTCTCAGCAACTATTGTAGGTTGAGAAGCAAGGTCGAATAAGCTATCTGCAAATACAGGGTTAGCTCCACCATCTACTACTACTAAGCGAGCAATACCATTTGCGCCAATACCACCGGCACCACCATCGCCACCATCGCCACCGTCGCCGCCTGGTCCAGTTA
>CAYGTK010000095.1:0-15433 GCA_964352775.1 uncultured Chitinophagaceae bacterium | reverse complement strand
TTCCGACCATCTTACATGGTCAAGCGTGCATTAAAACTAGCTTCTCAGCCAACAGAATTGGTAGCTAACGCATGGAAGATCACGAAGTTTATTTTCTCTGACCAAGAAGCTCCTAGAAAAGACTTTTACTAACCCTCTTCTGACATTTCAGCGTATATCGGATAGAAACTGATTATAGTTTCGATTCCTCTATTGAAATTAAATATACCGAAGTGCTCATTCGGTGAGTGAATAGCATCTGTATCTAAGCCAAACCCCGTAAGCAGAGAAGTTAACCCGAGTACCTCATCAAATAAGGCTACAATAGGAATGCTACCACCAGATCGAACTGGTATTGGTTTCTTACCAAAAGTCTCTGTATACGCCGCCTCAGCAGCTTTATATGCTATAGAATCTGTTGGGGTTACTACAGGGGTTCCACCATGGTGCGGCGTTACCTTTACTTTAACAGATGATGGAGCTATTTTTTCTAAGTGATCTACCAATAGCTTAGTTATCTTTTCATGCCCTTGATCTGGTACTAAGCGGCAACTGATCTTTGCATATGCTTTTGAAGGCAGTACTGTTTTTGCTCCTTCGCCAATATAGCCACCCCACATTCCATTTACATCTAGTGTAGGGCGAATAGAGGTGCGTTCTAGTGTAGAATATCCTTCTTCACCAGCTACATCATCAATTTTTAGATCTTCTTTGTAAGCTTCTAGGTCAAATGGTGCTTTTGCCATTTCCGCTCTCTCAGCAGGACTCACATCTACAACATCATCGTAAAAACCAGGTATAGTGATGTGGCCTTTATCATCCATCAACGAAGCTATCATCTTAGTCAATGCGTTGATAGGGTTTGCTACTGCACCTCCGTAAACGCCTGAATGCAAGTCGCGCTCTGGGCCAGTAACCTCTACTTCAATATAGCTTAAACCTCTTAACCCTGTAGTAATAGAAGGTGTATCATTGGCCAGCATAGATGTGTCAGAAATAAGAATAATATCCGCCTTTAAACGATCGCAATTATCACGGATGTACGGCTCTAAGTGATCAGAACCAACTTCCTCTTCTCCCTCTATCATGAACTTGATATTACAAGGCAGACTATCCGTTTTCCAAAGCGCTTCAAAGGCTTTGATATGCATATACATTTGCCCCTTATCATCGCAAGCACCACGGGCGTATATCTTTCCATCTTTTATCACAGGCTCAAATGGTGGAGAGTCCCAAAGATCATAAGGGTCGGCAGGCTGAACATCGTAATGACCGTAAACTAATACTGTAGGTAAAGCAGGGTCAATTATCTTCTCTCCATACACAACAGGAAATCCATCTGTAGGACATATCTCCGTATTATCCGCACCTGCATCTTCCAACTTCTCGCGAACGAACTCTGCAGCCTCAAATACGTCATCTTTAAATGCTGGGTCGGCACTTACAGATGGGATGCGGAGCAATTCCATCAATTCTTCTAAAAATCTATCCTTATTCGCTTCGAAGTATTCCTTTGCCTTTGACATGTTTTCCGTGTAATTAGGCCACTAAGTTAATAGCAATAAATGATGTGTACCAATGGGACGCAATAAAAAAAGCGAGGCTGTTCATCCTCGCTTTTATAGTGGAGCCAGGGGGACTCGAACCCCCGACTTCTTGCATGCCATGCAAGCACTCTAGCCAACTGAGCTATGGCCCCTTAATACTTAAGCGTGGCAAATATACAATTTTTAGCCTCTCCACTTCAAATAGCCCAGCATCAAATTAGCTGTTCTTTCTGATGCTCCAGGGCCACCCAATTTTTCTCGAAGTTCGGTGTGGTCAGCCTGTAGCCGCTCTATTTCTTCGGGCACCAGTATACGTTCCAATTCCTTTGTCAACCGAGTGGTGTTCAAGTCGCCTTGTATCAATTCTGTTACCACTTCTCTATCCATTACTAGATTTACCAAGGATATGAATTTCACTTTTATTAAAAGATACTTAGCCACTAAGTAAGAGATCCATCCCCCCTTATAGCATACTACTTGTGGCACTCCAAATAAGGCGGTTTCTAGTGTTGCCGTACCAGAAGTTACCAATGCTGCCTTGGCTTCCTTTAGGATAGGATAAGTCTGGTTCTTTATAAACTTCACATCTGCTTGACCGATAAGGTCTTGATACAACTGCTCATCAATACTTCCAGCACCAGCTACTACGAATTGGTAGGAAGGGAAATGAGAAACTACACTTAGCATCTCGGGTAACATCACTGTTATCTCCTGTTTTCGGCTACCAGGTAGTAAGGCTACAATAGGACGTTCGTCTAGCGAATGTATCTCTCGGATGAAAGTAGTCTCTTCTATCTGCTCCAACTCATCTAATAAAGGGTGCCCAACATAATCCACCTCATGGTCGAATTTGGCATAAAAGTCCTTCTCGAAAGGTAGGATGACGAACATCCTATCTACATTCTGTTTTATCTGCTTAGCTCTAGACTGATTCCAAGCCCATATCTGTGGGGATATGTAGTAGAAACACTTAAGCTGATGTTGTTTTAAGAATTTGGCTATTCTCAAGTTAAACCCTGGGTAATCTACCAATATCACTACATCAGGTGCATAGTCCAGTATGTCTTGTTTACAAAAGTCTAGGTTCCGGAATATGGTCCTTAAGTTTCTAAGGACCTGAACGAAGCCCATGAAGGCTAAGTCTTTATAATGTTTAACTATTGTACCCCCAGCTGCGGCCATTTTATCACCACCCCAGCATCGGAATTCAGCCGAGTTATCACCCTTACTTAAGGCTTTCATCAAGTTAGCAGCGTGCATATCACCTGATGCTTCTCCAGCTATGATGTAATACTTCACTTTGGTAGATCAACCATATTTAAATTGTTCCCAGTATACAACTGCAATAACTACTGCTATTATTAGCGTGGCAAAAACTATACCCCGCATGGTACTCTCTTTGCCATGCTTATTAAGAACACCGAAAGGAATAAGGTTGAACATTAAAGAGACTATCCATTGAAATTGGATGCTCACCCCTTCGGTCCACCCCAGCATGTCTTTAAAGATGATGGTATCTATCTCGGAAATGAATATGAAACCTAGCGGTGGGATGATACTTCCTATTATTAAGCCAAAAACGATATTATCTCTACCCTTCATTAAGTTCCCATTTTTGGTGGATATGAGTTATGGCATGATGGGCCGTTAGATCGAACTGAACAGGCACTACCGATACGAAACCATTACGCAAGGCCCACTCATCAGTATCATCTCCCTTATCTTGACTAATGAATTCGCCTTTCAGCCAATAATAAGTGCGCCCCATCGGGTCTTTACGCTCGTCATAATCTTCAACCCACTTATCGTTTGCTTGGCGACATATCCTAATTCCTTTTATTTCCTCTACAGGCTTACGCGGTACATTTATATTCAACAATGTTCCATCTGGTAAGCCATGTTCTAAAACTTCTTTAGCCACTTTTAAGGCATACTTTTTAGAAGCGGTAAAATCAGCGTCATATTTATAGTCGCATAACGAAACACCTATCGCATTTATTCCTTCAATGGCTGCCTCTACTGCTGCAGACATGGTTCCAGAATAGATAACATTGATAGAAGAATTAGACCCATGATTAATACCTGACAAGCAAAGGTCTGGTCTCTTATGTAGAACTTTATCTTTAGCAAGCTTTACACAATCCGCAGGTGTACCTGTGCATTTATAGGCTTCTACGTCATCAAAAATATGAACACGCTCTAATCGTAAGGGTTTGTCAATAGTTATTGCATGTCCCATTCCACTTTGTGGGCTATCTGGTGCTACCACCACTACTCTGCCCAACTCTTTAGCTACCTCTACCAATGCACGTATACCGGGTGCTGTTATGCCGTCATCATTGGTTACCAATATAGTCGGTCTCGTATCCATTCACTTCTCTTTGCTGCTAAAATAACACTAAAGCCACGGTAAATATTAGCGCACCTACTAAAAATAGTAAGAGGGTATAGGGTAGAATATCACTAGCCTTTAATCCTGTAATGCCCAATAAAGGAAGTGCCCAAAAGGGTTGTAGCATATTCGTCAATTGGTCGCCGTAGGCTAAAGCCAATATATTCTTTGGTATAGATGAGTTAAGCTCAATTGCAGCCTCCATCACTATAGGCCCTTGAACTGCCCATTGTCCGCCGCCACTAGGCACCAATAAATTAACCAAGCCTGCACTTATAAAGGTGAATATAGGTAATGTACTTTCCGTTGAAATATTGACAAATCCATCAGCTATTAGTGCCATTAAACTTGAATACTTCATTACCCCGATAATACCAGCATAGAGTGGGAACTGTATTAAAATTCCACTTGCCCCTTTTAAACCTGTTTCAAATGCAGCAAGGAAGTCGCTGATACTCTTATGCAGCATTAGGGCCAAGCCAAACAGCAAAAAGTTGATCGTATTTAGATCAAGGGAATTCCACCAGTGGGCTTTGCCGCTATCAAGTAAATAGATAAGGGCAGTGGCTAAGATCAATAAGCCAAAAACTCTTCCAATAACTGGTGAACCATCTACTCCCTTAATAGGCGTTTGTTCCTTATGAGGTGTTATAATATTCTGCAACTGAAAACTTGGAGCTGCGAGATACTTTGAGAACAACAACATAGCTGTAGGCAAACCGATCAATAGAACAGTAAACACCACTAAATTGAACCCTGAGAATACCGTTTGGCTATAAGGCACTATTCCTATCAAAGCTTCTAAACTATGCCCTTCACCAGCAACTGTAATGGGTGCTGAACCACTTATACCACCATGCCATACCATTAAGCCCGAATAGCCTGCAGTACCAACTAATGGATAATTAATGGTTATACTATTACGATGAGCATACTCACCTACCTTTCTTGCCAATAGTGCTCCGAAAATCAAGCCCAAGCCCCAGTTAAGAAAAGCCACAGTTATAGTAAAAAAGGTTACCCAAAAAGCTGCTTTACCAGTAGTATTACAAAGCTTAACTACAATATTTATAAACCGTTTAACAACATCTGTAAGCGCTAGAGTGTGGCCAAGTATAAGAATCATGGCCATTTGCATGGTAAAGGCTAATAGCTCCCAAAAGCCCTTTTTCCAGAAGCCTAGAACATCAACAAAATATTGTGACTTTGACACATCATCACCAGTGAATAGGGTGGCAACAATAATTACAAATAGGGTAATGCCAACTGCTATAGTAAATGGACTAGGCAGCCACCGCTGAATACTATCTGTTACTTTTTGCCAAAGGTTCATATTCGGAAATTACAAAAAACAAAAAAAGCGCCTCGCAAATGCGAGACGCTTTTCTTATTTGAAGCTAAAGATGAGCTTACTGTACTCTCAATACTTTGAAAGGATAAGTATTTCCATCTTGAACTATTTCTACAAAGTATACTCCACCTGACATGTAAGCAGTAGTAGGTAAGGTCAATTTGTTCTTACCGATACTGATCACATCAGCGCTTGTAGCGTGTACTTTACCTAACATATCTACCAAATTGATCTCTACGTCATCGTTCACAGTTGATGTGAATTCGATGTAGATCACTTCTTGGAATGGATTAGGATAAAGCTCTACTGCACTCAATGCACCTAAGTCTTCGATACCAATACAATCATCTACCGTAATATTCACACTAGATGATCCAGTACAACCATTTGCATCAGTCACACTATAGGTAATCGTATAAGTCTGACCAGTAGCTACAGAAGATGGATCGAAGGTATCTGCTCCAATAATTCCAGTACCGCTAAATGTACCATTCGGTAATGATGCTACAAGCTTGATAGCCTGAGTAGTATCACAAATAGTAGTATCAGAAACATTTACGAATGTAGGAGCTGGAAGATCATTAACTGTTACATCTACATCATCCGTATCAGTACAACCGTTAGCATCAGTTACAGTAACTGAGTAGTTCGTATTGATATTCGGAGTTACTGTAATTGTAGCAGTAGTTTCCGTAGTACTCCAGTCATAACCAGTACCACCAGTTGCAGTCAAATCTACACTTGAACCTTCACAAACATCGGTATCAGCACCTGCATCAGCCGTAGGCAATGCATTTACTGTTACTGTTACTGTATCAGTAGCAGAACATGTGTTTCCGTCAGTACCAACTACAATGTAGTCAGTAGTTACTGTAGGAGCTACAGTAATTGCTGCCGTAGTAGCTGTTGTACTCCACACATAGCTAGTTGCACCAGTAGCTGTTAGCAATGTATTGTCACCAAGACATATTGCAACATCAGGACCAGCATTTACGCTAGGTAGTGGATTAACTGTGATAACAGCTGTGTCTGTTCCAACACATCCGTTAGCATCAGTTACCGTTACAATTACACTTCCACCAACACCAACTGTTACAGTTTGTGTTGTATCACCAGTACTCCATGCGTAGCTAGAACCTGCGTTACCTGCATCTAGTGTTACTGTTTCACCATCACATACTGTAGAATCAGCAAGCGTAATAGTTACTCCAGGGAACATAGATACAGTAGCAGTATCAGTAGCAACACATCCGTCAGTACTAGTTACTGTAACAATGTAATCTCCACCCATACTAACTGTAGTTGTTTGGGTAGTGTCTCCATTGCTCCATGCGTAGCTAGAACCTGCATTTCCTGCATCAAGCGTAGTGCTTGTTCCAGGGCAAATTGAAGGGTCTGCTAGTGTTACACTAATTGCTGGAAGAATTCCGATAGTAGCAGTGTCTGTACCATCACAACCTGCAATTGGGTCAGTAACAACTACACTGTAATTACCAGCAGCCGAAACTGTGATAGTCTGAGTAGTATCACCATTACTCCACAAGAAGTCTTTACCTGCGTTACCAGCGTCAAGTGTGATAGATGTTCCATCACAGATGTCAGTATCAGGGAGATTAACTGTCAAGTTGGTAGTAACGGAAATGGTAGCGTCATCATTAGCTACGCAACCATTTGCTGTAGTTACGGTAACTCCATAAACACCAGCAGCAGTTACATCGATAGTTTGTGTGGTATCACCGGTTGTCCAAACATAGCTTGAACCAGCATTACCAGCATTCAATGTAGCCGTTCCACCAATACATATTGACTCATCCAATAGATTAACTACTGGTAGAGGGTTAACCGTAACAGTTACTGAACCGCTTACAGAACAAGCAAATCCATTAGTAACATCTACTGTGTAAGTAGTTGTTACAGTAGGACTAACTGTTATGCTAGCAGTAGTATCACCTGTGCTCCATAGTATGTTACCACCTGTTGCATTTGCAGTTAAAGTGATAGACTCACCATCGCAAATTGCAGCATCTGCAGTAAGTGATACTAATACTGGGGTAGGGTTAACAACAACTGTTGCAGTATCTGTACCAGTACATCCATCTACGCTTGTTACAACAACCGAGTAATCACCACCAACTGTTACATCAGTTGTTTGAGTTAGATCGCCATTGCTCCATTGGTAAGTTGAACCAGCATTACCTGCATCTAGTGTTGCAGTTTCACCATCACAGATAGTAGCATCAGCTACATTTACTGTAACTGCTGGCAATACACCAATAGTAGCAGTATCTGTACCGGTACAACCAACAACTGGATCAGTAACTAGCACACCGTAATTTCCAGCTGTAGTCACATCAATAGTCTGAGTTGTATCACCAGTACTCCATAAGTAATCCTTACCAGAGTTACCTGCACTTAGTGTCAAGGTCTCTCCAGGGCAAATGTCAGTATCTGGTAGAGTAACAGTTAAGCTGTTATTCAATGTTACAAGTGCATCGTCAGTTGCTGTACAACCAGCAGTATTGGTCACAGTAACACTAAACACACCCGCTACAGTTAATGTAACTGTTTGGGTAGTATCTCCAGTACTCCATAAGAAGCTAGAACCAGGATTACCAGCATCTAGTGTAGCGCTTCCGCCAACACAGAATGACTCATCCAATAACGTAACTACAGGAAGAGCTTCAACTGTTACAGTGATGTCTCCACCTACACTACAGTTAAACCCGTTTGTAGTTGCTACTGAGTAAGTAGTAGTTGCGGCTGGACTAACTGTAATACTTGCAGTAGTGTCTCCAGTACTCCAAAGAGTATTTCCACCTGTAGCACTTATGGTAAGTGTTACTGATTCACCAAAACATATAGATGTATCAGTAGATAATGACATCAACACAGGTGCTGGACTTACTGTTACATTAACTGTATCAGTAGCCGAACATCCATTGGCATCAACACCAGTTACTGAGAAGCTAGTGTTTACAGTAGCTATATACGTAATAGCAGCAGTAGTATCACCAGTACTCCATAAGTAGTCAGAAGCACCTGTAGCAGTAAAGGTCAATACTTCGTTCTCACAAGCTGCAGTATCCGCACCAACAGTAACTGCAGGAGTAGGATTAACTGTAACTGTGATAGCATCAGATCCAGGGCAGAATGTAGGAGAGAAACGATAAGTGCTAGTAGTATCACTCCAAGCATTGTTATTACGACCTAATACAACAACTGCCTCAGTACCGTCGATATTCTCAATTCCTTGAGTTGCATCAGCAGTACCAGGATCACCAACACATAGTATACAGGTAACGTCTATCTCATTGCTTCCTTCATACAATACTATTTGTGCTTGAACTGGCGCAAGAACAAATGAACTTCCAAATTGGAACCCTTCATAGTCAACTACAAATCTTCTATTAGGAGCTACACCGTCTGTATAGTAAGTATATCCACCAGTCCCAGTGATGTTAAGGTCTTCCCACATGAACGCAATGATATCATTAGGCGCAGCTGTAGCTGGAAGAACTTGGTTAAATCTGGTATTGTTTGTAGAAGTAACATCGAAGTATAAGAACCCATTAGTACTTGCTCTCAACTCAGTATAGCTATTTCCATAGAAACTGAAATTGAAACCAATTGGCATTACACCAGTTACACCATCATCATCAGAACCAACAATTCTAGGTGCTGCAGTTGGTGTACCACCTGTCTGAACTCCAAATGCCACTTGATTAACAATGTATTGGCTTGTAGGTATCAAGTCATATGTAATTGTGTGAGTACCTGGTCCAGCAGCTGCTGGATTGAATACTGTATCAGTAACACCAGGTCCGCTGAAGGTACCACCAGCTAAGCTTGTAGATAGTACAACATCTTGGTCATCTTCTGCACAGTATGTAGTCGCTATTGAGTCAATAGTAACTGCTGTAGGTCCAGGAGAGAACAATACAACTGCAATGCTATCAAAACAACCTATAGAATCCGCGTAAGCGTATGACACTATTGGAGATCCTATAGCGCTAGCTACGAACGTACTGTCATTTATTACTCCATCACCACTTAGCATTCCACCAGCAGGTGAAGGGCTAAGTGCAATTGTGTCTCCCAAACAAACTGTACCTGGTAAACCATTAATGGCCAAAGTAGGTAATGGACGAACATCAGCTACTTGCGTATCTAATGTAGTACATAGTGTAGTAGGGTCAACATAAGTGTATATCACATTTACGTCACCTGTTCCAGCTAATGAAGGAATGAATACGTTAGTATCAACACCAGCATAACTGAACGTACCGCCTGCAGGAGTTCCTGTAAGAGCATACTGAGTAGTATCATCAATACAGTAAGGACCTACAATTCCAGAAGTAGTCACTGGAGTTAATGGAACAACTGTTACAGTAACAGTATCCATATCAGTACAACCGAATTGGTTTGTAGTTACTACTATATAATCTGTAGTTGTATCTGGAGAAGCTATTGGATTAAATCCAGCAGGATCGTCAATACTAGCTGCAGGAGTCCAAGCGAACGTACCCGCTGGCACGCTGATCAATTGGATATTATCCATACCTATTCCCCAAGTCAAGCCTGAGTTAGCACCATCGTCATTATATCTCCAACGTATCTGGAAGTTCGCATTTGAGAACGGAGCTAGATCTTGTGAGAATGAACCTATTTGATCAACAGTTACATTCCATATCTCAACCCACTGAAATCCATCAAATACCTCAGCAACAATGAATCCGCTACCAGCGAAATCTTGATGAGAGTAGTCGAAACTAAAGTCTAGTGATCCAGCTCCAGTGGTGTTAAACACAGGAGTGTACAACTCTATAATACTTGGTCCACCAGTACACAAGTTATCGTTGAAGATAACTGCACAGGTAGTAAAGTCTGTACCAGTTGGCATATCACCTGTATTAAATGTCCAATCACATGGACCAGAGATCACATTAGTAGACCATCCTGTAGGAGCAAAACCAGAACAACTGTTAAAGTTCTCATTAATGAATGTAGCATTACTAGGTCCTATCTGAATAGCATCACCTACACATATTGTTTGGTCTGGGCCAGCATCAGCTACAGGTAATGAATTAACTATTACTGTTGCAGAATCAACACTGGTACATCCAATGCCATCTGTTGCAGTAACACTATATCCAGTAGTTGTAGTTACAAATACTACTATACTGTCAGTTGTTTCACCAGTACTCCAAAGTAGAGTTCCTGTAGAAACTGCTCTCAATATTGCAGTATCACCAATACAAACTGGAGCATCTGCTACAGTAAGGTCTGGTGCAGGATTAACATTTACAGTAACTGTATCTGTAGCTGTACAACCATCGCTACTTGTTACAGTAACTACATAGTCAGTTGTATCAGAAGGAGAAACACTAGCAGCAGCCGTAAGGTCGCCTGTACTCCATTCATATCCTACTCCTCCAGTTGCCATTAGCATGGTAGTTTCACCTTCACAGATGGTTACATCCATACCCGCATCTGCCGGAACAGCTGGGTAGTAGTCTAGTGTAACCGTATCTCTACCAACACAACCAGAAGTATCTGTAACTACAACAGAGTAGTCACCAGCTAAGGTTATATCAATAGTTTGGGTAGTATCTCCATTTGGAGACCATAAGTAATTTGCTCCAATGTTGCCTGCATCAAGAGTAGTAACATCACCTTCACAGATGGTTACATCCATAACAGGAACATTCAATGCAGTATCAAGAGTTACAACTACCACACCAACTCCAGAACATAAAGTAGTTGGGTTAGTAACTGTTACAGTATATGTACCAGCAGTATTCACTACAATTGACTGCGTAAGTTCACCACCTGGTGCCCATGCAAAGTCAAAACCAGCATTTCCTGCATCAAGTACAGTTGCTGAACCAGCACATATTGATGCTGCCGGAATACTTACACTCGGTGTATCATTTACAGTTACTACAACTGCATCGAAAGCTGAACAACCAGTAGAATTTTCAGTAACAGTTACATCATATGTTACAGATGCAGCAGGCGAAACAGTTATCTGAGCTGTAGTTTCTCCAGTAGACCATAAGTAGTCAGTACCGCCAGAAGCTAACAGATCAATAGTTTCTCCTTCGCAAATTGTAGTATCAGAAGTAATAACTATGATAGGTGCAGGAATAACGTTTACTGTAACAGTATCAACATCATCACATCCACCTGGTCCGGTAACAGTTACATAATACTCTGTAGTATCCGTAGGTAAAACCATCGCCATAGCTGTCATATCACCTGAACTCCATGAGTACGAAGTACCACCAGTAGCAGTTAATGTAGTTGTATCACCTTCACATATCGTTACATCCGATCCTGCATCAGCAACTACTGCTGGATAGAAAGGAATAGTAACAGTATCAGCACCTACACAATTACCAGCAGAAACAGTAACACTGTAATCTGCCGTAGCAGTAGGTATTAAAGTAATCGACGCTGTAGTAGCACCAGTTGACCATAAATAATCTGTACCTGCTATCGCGGTAAGTGTGATAGGACTTCCATCACATGCAGCTGTATCACCAACAATGCTAATAGCTCCTCCATCAAGAGTGCTAACATTTAATGCTACGGTGCTATCACCTGTAGGTACATCAAAGAAGTCGTATGATCTAACATAATAAGTATTTCCAGGTATTAAGCCTGTTGCAAATATCACTTCTGCATCACCTTCAAATGTATTATCAGAACAGTCAATACTATTTAAAGTATCACATACTCCAGAGAAAAGCTCTAACACAGCATCATAATTAACACCACTTGGTATTAACTCTATACGAGTTTGAGCATTTGTAGCTACAAAAGTGAACCAAACATCATCTTCAGCATCACCACCACAATTCGTACCTGGTAGAGATTCCGAACCATTATTAATGTATGATACAGCAGTATCACCACAAGTACCAACTAGTAATGCAGCAAAACAATCATCGTTAGAAGGAGGTGTACCACCTTGAATAATAAGTGCTACACTAGTATCACCTGCAGTACACTCTTCACGAAGTCTAAAGTCATTTACTTGACCCTCAGTTAAACCCGTAACAATAATTGGCGGTCCATCTACACCAACTGTGCCTGAAACTAGAGTTCCAGTACCAGGGGTAAATCCTGTTGGGCCGTATTCAACAAAGTAGGTAACACCATTTGCGCTATTCCAATCCACCTCAATAGTATCACCACCAATAAAGGTAGCTTCAAAACTATCGGCAGGTACACAAGTAGCCAAGGTAGTGAACCCGAAAGGTCCCTCTTGATCAGTACTATCATTAACAGCACTACAAAGTTCACGTACAAAGAACTGGTAGCTAGTAGCATCAGTAAGCCCTGGTATGATTGCCTTAGGGCTACCAGCAGGTACTGTACCATTAATGATCATTCCAGTTCCAGCTGTTAGTGGTGCTGGGCCGTACTCTATTTCATAAGTAGAACCTACATTAAAGCTATTCCAATCAATTGCTGCTGAAGTTTGATCAACAGTATCAACAGTTACATTACTTAAATCTGGACAAGCCTCTAATGTTATCCAATCAACAGGACCAAGAACCACACTACTATCTTGAGCAGTACATACTTCCTGTAGATAAACTGAATAAGGTGTCTCTGAGCTAAGGACACTTAGTACTGCAAAAGTATCGGTTGTGGTAATTATTGTACCACCAGCAGTACCCTGAGTAAATCCGAATACTCCGTATTCAACTATCCAACTAGTACCGTTCGCACCAGATTCCCAAGTAACTAATGTACTGTTCTGAGTAATATCTGAAACTGCGAATGAACTTGGATCTGGACATGGAGGAGCTTCAAATACTGCGAAGTCATCGATCATTATATCAGCGAATTGTATACCACCTGATGTACCACGGAAACGTAGTTGGATAGTTTGTCCAGCATAGGCGGCAAGATCAGTTTCTGCTTTCAACCATGGATCGGCTTGTGCAGATTGAGCTTGACCACTCAACACAATTATATCATTTTGCCAAATACCAGAGCCTGCAACACTTACATCTAAGCTAAGGTCACCCATTAGGTTTCCAAACATAAAATACCAGAATTCAACATAAGGTACCGTTAAGCTAGAAACGTCAATAAATGGACTCGACAATGTATCTGTTGTTCCAACAGTAACAGCTCCACCAGATGTTTCAAGGAACATATACTGTCCGCCATTTACACCAAATGTAGTATGGTCGTAAAACGGTCCAGTACCTGTGGAGTTTTGGTTATTACCAGTTGCCGGAGCATTGGTTTGCCAAGTTGCATTAGCGGTTCCAGTATTAACACTTTTCCAGCAGTTATCCCAATCTGTAACAGCATTAGAACTTGTTGCACCTACAGCTGTAAAATCCTCAAAATATGGAGCTGTAAATGCTGGGCATTGTGTTGTTCCACTTATTGGGCCAAAAGCTATACTCGTATCACCAGGTGCACATACGGTGTATACATAGAAATCAAAAGTCGTTTCAGACGCTAAGCCAGTAATTGTAGTGAAGGTATCCGTAACAGAAGCAACTGACCCTGTACCAACTGCAAATCCCGCAGTTCCATATTCTACAATGTAAGCTGTACCAGGCGACTCAGGAGTCCACGCTAGAGTTGCTGAACTGTCTTCAGTAGAAATAACATCTAGTGCCAAGGCACGGAAACAAGTAGCAGGAGTATCAAGACGGATCTGAATGTATTGTAAAGAACCAATGTCGTTAACAAGGTCATCACAGACCACCAATTGCCAAACACCGTTCGGGTTTGAATCGTCATACCAATCTGCGAAATCGCCCTCTGGCACAAAAGACCCGCCAGCAGAAACCTGAGCTCCTGTCGCTGCTACAATTGTCTGTAATGCATCCATATCAAAACTAACAAAGCTAGTTGGAGCTGGACATAAACCAGGATTTCCAAAATTATCAGCTGCACCTGTACCTTCATCAGCAGCAAGTAATACACTTACTCCATTTGGAGAAATCAAAGAGAATTCAAGGTCTAACTGATCTTGGTGCTCAAAAATGATATCTACACCTCTTACGATAACATTAGTTCCCAATGAATCACCAGGAGCACCTGAAACAATTACATCTACAACTAGAGTGTTTCCAGATGCACATCCGTTGTCAGGAATAGCATAACCTACATTACATAGTGGGTTGTTGTTGTTAATTGGTAAAAAGTTCGTTTTGAAGTTTCCTACTGGACTTACATTACTAGAGTCACCAGGAGCACATACCTCTTGAAGTGTGAATTCAAAGTCAGTATTATCTAGTAATCCAGTAGCATTGAAGAATGTATCTGTAACTACAAACACAGTATCAGTAGCTGCTGACAATGGCGCAGGGCCAAAAGTTAATAAGTAAGTAGGAGTAGCAACTGTACCACCTGGGGTCCAAGTAATTAATGCTGAAGAAGTATCAACATTAGAAACAGTAATGCTTCCTGGAGTAATACAAGTAGGTGCTTCAATAACACTGAAATCATCGACCATTATATCAGAGAACTGCACACCACCAGATGTACCTCTGAAACGTAATTGAATGGTTTGACCAGCATATGCTGCCAAACCTGCCTCAGCTTTCAACCATGGTTCTGCTTGTGCCGTTTGAGCTTGACCGCTCAACACAATTATGTCATTTTGCCATACACCAGAACCTGCAACACTTACATCTAAGCTTAGATCACCCATAAGGTTTCCAAACATGTGATACCAGAATTCAACATAAGGTACTGTTAGGCTAGAAACATCAATAATAGGGCTCGTTAATGTATCTGTAGTACCTACAGTACCTGCAACACCTGATGTTTCTAAGAACATATATTGACCACCATTTACTCCAAATGTAGTATGGTCGTAGAATGGACCTGTACCTGTAGAGTTTTGATTAAGTCCAGTAGCAGGTGAATTGGTTTGCCAAGTTGCATTGGCAGCTCCAGTGTTAACACTTGTCCAACAGTTATCCCAATCTGTAACGGTATTAGAGTTAGCTGTTCCAACTGCAGTGAAATCTTCAAAGTAAGGCGCAACAAACTGTATAGGACATGGAGTTGTAAAGCTAACCGGGCCAACCCAAAGGCTAGTATCACCTGCTGCGCATATCTCGCGTACATATACTACGTAATCTGTATTAGGAGCTAAACCAGTAATGGTCAATGTAGTAT
>CAYGTK010000094.1:9208-15546 GCA_964352775.1 uncultured Chitinophagaceae bacterium | reverse complement strand
CGGTCTACGGAATAGCTCTTGTTCGTTAATATCATCCACATTACCATCTCCATCGTTATCTATTCCATCTGTTCCTTCGTCTACTATACCGTCAGCATCATCATCTAAACCGTTATTAGTGTAGGCCTGCGGTCCATTTAGTATCATACTTACATTAACTGGTGGCAGGGTATCGTAACCCACACCTCCGCAAGAGGCGTCTACCAAGTCGCCATTATAGGCAAAACCGATGCCCAATACACTGTCACAACCTACGTAGTCATCAATAAAACACCCATGATCAACATCTGTCCACAAAGCCATAAAAGCACTATCTATAGGTTCAGCTGATCGCTTTATAACTTTGGAATGGTAAAAAATAACTGTCGGCTGACTTGGGGCATTATATCCATAAACCATGTTTCTCACTTCTACACCTAAAGCTTTCTCACTACCAGAAGCTTCGTGTACATTACCTATATCGTTTATTACCCAAAACACAGCTTTGTCACCTTTAAACTTAGGATACTCTCCCCAGCGAGGTTCATAAATACCATTTCCATTCCAGTCAAAAAAAGGTGCCAGTTCTTGATCTATTGGCAGTGGTTGTTGGTTCTTATCCCTTACATACTTATTACCCTTGGCTGGCCAGCGTAATACGTTTTCAGGAATCAAGCTATCTAATAATGGCAAACCATTTTGCGCAATGGTTATCTCTAGCTCTAGCAGATCGGTCTTATTTATGAACCAGAATTTATCATAAGCATCGCAAACATCTTGAGAGGTGGAATCATCTCCAAGAATTGGTCCTGGATAAAAATCCCAGAGTGCATAGTTAGCATAAGTTGTTCCCGCTACCCTGATGCTGTCATCACTGTCCTTACCAGTTATCCATAATCCGCTTGCAAAAACGGTACCTACTCCCGATCCTTTTGGTACCTGTAGCCCCTTTTCATTATCCGTTCTATCATCTGCATAACTGCCACCCCCAGAAAGAATGGCGCGGTACTCCCCTACTTCAAAAGCAACTCTTGCTGTGGGCTGAAAGCAATTCTGCCCCATTAAAAACATGGAAGTAGAAAGCAGTATAAGTATCGAAGCTATCCTCCTATTCATAACAATTAACTATAATTACGAATATAAGGAAAAAGGAGGTTTTACTCCACCATTAGGGTTGTGGCTCCCTTATTACCCTTACCATCTGTTGCTATTAGTAAGTACTGCCCAGCAGTTGGTGTGCTTGTAAATGCATAGCGTTGCCCTCCTAGGTTTCGTATTTCACTCACCTTACGGCCTAGCATATCTACCAATTGTAATTGTAGATAGCCACCACTAAAAGGCAACTGAAATTCACCAGCTGTAGGGTTGGGGTATATGCTGATAGTTAGACCTTGGTAGCTAGCAATAGAAGTAATGGCAATGGTATCTTGCAATAAACCTATAAGCCCTGTTGAGCTAGCTGTTCCCTCATCAAAACCTGCGAACACATATTCACCAGGCGTAGAAGAAGATGGTAGAATATCAACCGCACCATCACTAGTGGATGTATTTGGATCGTTGTAAGACCATATCAATTGCCCTTGGGCATTTACTTTTTGAAAGGCATACTGCAACAGGTTACCCATTTGCGAAGCCGTATAACCTGCTAGTATATAACCACCATCATCAGTAGCTACTGCTTGGTAACCCGCTGCATCAGTATCGTTCACTCCATTAAGTGCTTTTTCCCACTCAAAATCTCCATTTAAGTTGGCCTTAGCAAAGCCACCCTCAAAAGTATTTGCCCCTGGGTTAAAGGCAGAGTAACCTAACAATGCTCCATCGCTAGTAGCTAATGCTTTGAAGGCTATATAGCTTTTACTCGCTCCATTAATCAATACTTTACGCCACAGCTCATCACCATTTGCATCAAGCTTTAATAGCACTAGATCGCCTTGGTTATTTGTTAGGTTATCGTTTCCAGCAATGTAAAAACCACCATCGCTACTTTGAATAATGTAGCTAGGTACTAGTGGGTTACTCCCTACTGGCTGGCGCTTCGTCCATATAGTATCGCCATTGCTATCTAGTTTAAACAGTATGTACTCTTGTAAGCTGTTAATACCAGCAGTATTAAATGTATAGCCTACAGCCATGAAATTATTATCGTAACTAGGGCAAATGGAAAACAACTCTATATTCCACCCAGCACGTGGGTCTTTATAGGTTTTGTTGCTCGTGTTCTGCCCACTAGCATCAATTACAGAAACCAACCCATACTCCACAGTATCGTTAACTGATTCGCTAAGGCCAATAGCCAAATAACCCCCGCCCGATATAGGTGTACAATCTAAAAATTCTTCAAAAGCACCAACACTCACCGTACCATCCCACTGTTTTACCAAGTCGCTATTAAATTTAGCGTAGTAGCCACCATTTACAGCGTCTTCACCACCTACAAGTAGGTAGCCACCATCGGCCGAGGCACACATGGCGTAAACAAAGTTCTCATTCTGATTATCAGTAGGTACTGTTTTTACTACTTTCTGCGCAAAAGCCGAAAGCACTAGCAAACAGCTCAATAATGTGGTGATAGTTCTTTTCATGCGGCGAAGATAGATAGTTCCTAGAAATTAGAACCGAGAGCTTAGCTGCTAAATACTAACCTAAACCACACATTTCTTCTTATCAATAACATGCCTAGCTACTTGGCGGCGGAGTTCTTTGGGGTTCACGTCGTAGGGTTTCAGTAGCAGTTTCACGCCACGCTTCAGCATATTCTTTTGCATGCCTGTGGCGAAGCTTAAGATAGCTTCGAGGGCGCCCTTCCAAGCTTTAGCTCGGCTTTCGTATAGGTACAGTTGCATGGCTGCGGTTTGTACTTCCAATGTTTTGGCATCGTAACCACTTCGGGCGGCTAGCTTTTCTATTTTTAGTAAGGCACTTTCGGCTACATAGGCTTCTGCTAATAGGGTGTAGAAATTCATAACCATTTCTTGCTCATCTACTAGCTTTTTACCCAGCTTTTGCCCAGCTACACCGCTTACTAATAAGAAGGTGTTTTTGATACCGCGTACTAGTCGCCACTCGTTTGAGTATTTCCCTCCGCTTTCCATTCCAAAGAAGCTTTTGAATAGGTAGCCTGGCATTTTTTTGCCCGCACCCATTAGGTCTATCTCTTTGGTTATCACGCCGCGTTTGGTCAATTCGCCTACGGCAAGCATGCTGTTTATCTCGTTAGTCCCCTCATATATCTTTGTGATCCGCGCATCGCGCACGCCCATTTCTATACCAGTTTCTACTGCGTAACCCATTCCACCAAATATCTGTAGGGCCTCGTCTACTGCGTAGCAACCTAGGTTACTACCTTCTACTTTAATAATAGACGCCTCTACCGCAAACTCTCGTGAGGCATTCAGTTTCGCTTCGTTGCTCGGCATTCCTTCCGCTTTGTATTCGGCTATTTTTCGATCTATCATATCCGCCGTGCGGTACATCGCTGCCGATCCTGCAAACCCTCTGGCTGCAACATCACCGATCTTGTATTGTATCGCTCCAAATTCAGAGATAGGCGTATCAAATTGTCTACGTTCTACGGCATACTCAATAGCCTTGGTCATTGCTAATTGCGAGCCGCCTATAGACCCTGCACCTGCTTTAAGTCTACCACCATTAAGAATATTCAAAGCCATTTTGAAACCAATACCTCGATCACCCAATAGATTCTCAACGGGTACTTTACAGTTATCAAAATAGATCTGGCAAGTACTACTTCCCTTTATCCCCATCTTCTTCTCTTCGGGGCCTACGCTAAAGCCTTCGTAGTCTCGCTCCACAATAAAGGCAGAGAGATTCTTATCATCATCTATTTTGGCGAATACGATATATACATCGGCAAATCCACCATTGGTTATCCAGATCTTTTGTCCGTTAATAAGGTAGTGCGTGCCTTCAGGGTTCAGCTTGGCGCTGGTTCGTCCACCATTGGCATCGCTACCTGCACCTGGTTCGGTAAGGGCGTAGGCCGCTACTTTTTCCGCAGTGGCAATTCCTGGAAGGTACTTTTGCTTTTGCTCCTCCGTTCCGTAATATACAATGGGTAGACTACCAATACTAACCTGCGCACCAAGCGTAGTGGCAAAGCTGAAGCCATTTGAAATGACTGCCGAAAACAAAGTGTTAGTCTTAAAATCAACATCCATACCGCCATAGGCTTCTGGTATGGCTACCCCAGCTAAACCAATTTCACCAGCTTTTTTCAATATGGATAGTACTATTTTTTTATCATCAGGGTTGGTGACCTCTAACTCGCTTCCGCGTGACATAAAAAAGTCTTGGATCTCCTTTACACAGAACTCCTCTACCGTATTGGCTATCATCAATTGTTCTTCCGTAAGATCTTCGGAAACGAATAATTCCTCAGCCGGTGTATCTCCTAAAATGAAATAACCGCCTTTTAAGCGAGGGTTAGTTGTAGTTGCCATATGCGTTGATGCTTTCCCCGAATATAAGAACTATGGCTGGGGTGAGGTAAAACGCTGTTTGATTACCTTTTCGGTTAACCGCTAGGCAAACCGTAAACAGCTTTAATTTTATTAGTGCTTTAGCGAAAGTGCCTTAACAGTGGCGAAATACCGAGCCTATTAGCCCAAACTTGCTTAGCATACCCTTCTACACCATACTTATCAGTTAAGTATTGGAATATCGCATTAGACAACTTCGGACTACCGAAAGTGTATTCCTCTAATGCCCCATTGAGCAATGAATTCTTGCGGAGCTCCTTTAATTCTGTCGGGGTGAATTCGTGACTAATATCGTAAGCCACACCTTCTGGATTATTATAGAGTTCAAACTCCTTCAACTCAGCTACCCAGTCATTATCAAGACGTAATGCTAGTCGTGAAACGGTTCTTCTAATATCGTAGTACATCCCTTTAGGGTTTCCAAAAGTCTTTGCACTATCATGTATCCTGAACCTAGCAAGCACTTCTGGAAGCACCATGCTTTTGTAGTTAAGGAATAATCGCAGCCATAGGTCGTGGTCCATTACATAATAGAACGAGGGGTCTAGGTAGCCTGCTTCGTTCATAAGCTCACGTTTCCAAAACACGCCAGGTTGGTGAACGGTAACCCTTCTGCATATATCCACCGCATCAAACTGCTGAGCCTTGTGCAAACCACCATCTCCTGAAGGAGAAAAATTCTGTACATCACCTTGAATGATGCCAATATCTGGGTTAGATCGGAAGCAGTTAACCACTTTGGAAATAGTGGTTGGCAAGTACAGGTCATCACTATTCAACCAAGCTACAATATCACCAGTAGCTCTTTTTAATCCTTGATTAATGGCATCCGTTTGCCCATCATCTTTTTCACTTTGCCAATAGGCTAATTGCTTATCGTATCGCTCTATAATATTCTTTGAACCATCGGTACTACCGCCATCTATAATGATGTATTCAATATCACTATAGTCTTGCTGAAGAACGGACCTTATCGTATCCTCTAAATAATCAGCTTGCTGGTAACTGGGTGTAACTATTGAGACTTTCATATTACCAATTCGCAATGGTAGTTGGTGGTAAAAATAGCAAACTAAAGTATCTCGATATCATACTACCTACCAGAAAAACTCTTTCCTTTTGTATACCGCTGATAACACTATTCCAAAAGCTACCGCCTTGCATAACATTAAATGCTAACATCGGATTATTTCTTTATTTTCGGGCATCTTTTAACCTTATAGCTAACACCATGCGACATTACTTATTAGTCATTTCCGTACTCTTTTCACTGTTCATACCTAACACCATTTTCGCTGATGAAAGCGATGAAGCTGAATTGTCAGAAGTTGAATTAATAGACGACGAGACCAACGACACACTTTCTTTTGATGCTGATAGTCTTATAGCTGCTATTATGAGTGGTGATGATAGCCTCTCAAAAGCTATGAACTACCAAACTGGTGTTATCACTCTTGGCGACGACCTTGCAACATTGAACGTACCTGAAGGATACAAATACTTAAACCCTGAACAGAGTGCCTATGTATTAAGCGATGTATGGGGCAACCCTCCTAGTGAAACATTAGGCATATTGTTTCCAGAGGAAACCAATATTTACACTTACGGTAGCTACGTTATAGATATTAACTGGGATGACATAGGTTATATAGAAGACGATGAGGCTAGTGATATTGACTATGATGACATGCTGGAAGAAATGCAGAGCGATGCTAAAGCAGCGAATGAATATAGAGTAGAGAATGGCTATGAAGAAATTGAGCTAATTGGCTGGGCTGCAAAGCCATTTTATGATGCTACAGACAAAACACTGCATTGGGCCAAAGAACTTCGCTTTGGTGAGGCTGAGGATAATAC
>CAYGTK010000094.1:0-9198 GCA_964352775.1 uncultured Chitinophagaceae bacterium | reverse complement strand
ACAATATCCGTTTCCTAGGTCGAAAAGGGGTTTTAGAAATGAACTTCATTAGCGATATGGATCAACTGGAAGTTGTAGAAGGTGATATACCCGCTATACTTGCCAGTACCTCATTCAACGAGGGTAGCCGCTATGCTGATTTCGACCCAGAATATGATAAGATAGCTGCTGTTGGTATTGCTGGATTAGTAGCTGGGAAGGTGTTGGCAAAAGGTGGCTTTTTTGCCATAATTGCAAAATTCGGTAAGGTGATATTTCTTGCTATCGCAGCTGGGTTCGGCTTCATATGGAAGAAGTTGAGTGGCGGATCTGATGACGAAGCGGATGCTTAACAGAATGTACTACTAGATCAAAACAAAAAAGCCTCCGATATTATCGGAGGCTTTTTTGTTTACGTTCAGTATGACCGCTAAGCTTTCTTTAGGAATTCTGTTTTAAGCACTATCCAAGTCTTATCTATCTTGCAATTCACCTCTTTTTCATCATCCGTCATTCGAATGTTCTTCACCTTCAATCCTTTTTTCAAAGTAACGGGTAATCCTTTTACTGGAAGGCTTTTAATAAGAATTACAGAATCGCCTTCAGTTAGCGGATTACCGTTGCTATCTTTAACATCCATTACAAAGGGTTTGAAAAGTAAGTTTAGAATAAACCGAATAGCTCCGCTTGTACGCGGTTAACTACATCACCTAGATCTTCTTGGCTTTCGGCAAAGTTGCAACTATCAATATCAATGATCAATATCTTACCATCCTGGTACTTACTTACCCAAGCTTCGTAGTATTCATTCAATCTACGTAGGTAGTCTAGTCTAAGGTTATCCTCATACTCTCTTCCACGCTTCTGTATTTGATTAACTAACGATGGAATAGTACCACGCAAGTATATCAGTAGATCGGGCGGGCGAATAAGTGAGTTTACGGTTTCGAACAAGCTGGTGTAGTTATCAAAATCGCGGGTACTCATCAAACCCATAGCGTGAAGATTGGGCGCAAAAATGCGAGCATCTTCATAAATAGTTCTGTCTTGTATTACGCTTTGGTTACCATTCTGTATCTCAATTATTTGGCGAAATCGATTGTTCAAAAAGTACATCTGTAAGTTGAACGACCAACGCACCATGTCTTGATAGAAATCATTCAGGTAGGGGTTATTCTCTACATCCTCGTAATGCGGATGCCACCCAAAGTGACGAGAGAGTTTTTCAGTTAGGGTGGTTTTCCCTGAACCGATGTTTCCCGCTACTGCTATATGTTTATATTCTTGTGTGTCCACTCGTGTTGGTTGTGTGTTAAAAATAACAATTTCCCCTACTTAAAAGGGCGTTATCCCAATTAATTCGCGTACCTCACGAACTGTTTTGGTTGCACTCTCTCTGGCTTTCTCTGCCCCACTCCTCACAATTGTGCGTAGCTTATCAGGATCGCTTTCCAATTCCAAGTAGCGTTCGCGAAATGGAGCGGTAAAGGCAATAGTATCTTCCGCAAGCTTCTTCTTCAGGTCCCCATAGCGTATAGTGCAATTAGCATAATCAGTCTTAAATTGGTCGGAAACCCCAGCCTCAGAAACCAGATCTAATAGTGTAAATAGATTGTTAACCGCCTCGCTTACAGGAGAATTTGGCTCCGTCGGTCCGCTATCGGTCACAGCACGCTTTATCTTCTTCTCCATGGTTTTAGGGTCTTCCGTTAAAAAGATGGCATTGCCCTCTCCTTCACTTTTACCCATTTTACCACTTCCATCAAGCCCAGGCACTTTAACTAATTGCTCTCCGAAATTGAATGCTTCTGGTTCTTTAAAATAATCTCCGTAGTAGTGATTGAAGCGGTTAGCGAACTTACGGGTCATCTCCAAGTGCTGTTCTTGGTCTTTACCAACTGGCACTTTAGTAGCATGATGAATGATAATGTCCACCGCCATTAATACAGGGTAGGTTAATAGCCCAGCATTATTATTATCCTGCTGCTTAGCTACTTTATCCTTATAAGTTACTGTACGTTCTAGCTCGCCCACATAGGCATGCATGTTAAGAATAAGATAAAGTTCTGCTATCTGTGGAACATCACTTTGTACATAAAGCGTTGTTTTATCAGGATCTAGACCGCAAGCAAGATAGGTTAATAGCGTCTCTTTCACCTTAGGATGCAATTCCTCAGCCTTAGGGTGCGTTGTAAGCGAATGATAATCAGCCACAAAGAAGAAACAATCCATTTCGTGCTGCAATTTCACAAAGTTGCGTATTGCCCCAAAGTAATTTCCTAAATGCATTTTGCCTGTAGGCCTAACGCCTGATACCACTCGCTCCATAAGTAGCGAAAATAGTAAAATTCGTATTTTTGAATGGTGGAAGAAATGAATAAGATACTACGCCGAGTATTTGCTTGGTACTACTTCATCATATTTGGTGGGCTGCTTATTCTATTGTACCCCCTGTTCTATATCACTCTTAGCGACGAAAGATGGTATCCTTATGCCAATAAACTACGTTGGGTTTGGGCATTTTTTTTAATGCCATTTACGGGAATGAACTACCGAGTTCAGTATACCGGTGAGCGATTTGATAAAGATCAGCAATATATCTTCTGTTCTAATCACACCTCCATTTTGGATATTCCTTTCTTTGGGCTTTTCGCAGGCGACCGTTTTCGGTTTATGGCAAAAAAGGAATTTGGCGACATTCCGATATTCGGAATGTTTTTCCGCACGGTAGATATTGCAGTGAACAGACAAAGCAAAATAGGTTCGTTCAAGGCCTTCATCCAGGCTGCAGAAAGTATTGATAGAGGTTACAGCATGGTTATATTTCCAGAAGGAACTACAGCCGCTAACCCACCAGAGCTATTGGAGTTCAAGAACGGGCCTTTTAAATTGGCCATTGACAAACAAGTACCGATAGTTCCCATTACGTTTTTAGATAACTGGCATCTTTTCAATTACGATAAAGAGATGCAATGTGCTCCTGGTACGGCTAGGGTTATAGTTCATCCACCAATTGAAACAGCGGGGATGACGGATGAACAAGTAGAACTATTAAAGAACGAAGTATTCGCTATTATTGATAGCGACTTAAAGCAAGAATATGGAAGTAAACAACCAGTTGGTTGATAGAATAGCCACCTTGGCTAAATTGGAATTTGAGGCAGAAGCCAAAGAGACCATCAAAAAAGATCTGAAGAAAATGCTCGACTTCGTAGATAAGTTAAGCGAAGTAGATACAGAAGGTGTTGAACCTTTGATATATATGACCGAGGAAGTGAATGTGCTACGTGAAGATAAGATGGAGCAGGTGATAAGTCATGAAGATGGTTTGAAGAACGCTCCCCTTAAAGACAGCGACTACATTAAAGTACCTAAGGTGCTTAAGAACCCTGGAGAGCAGTAGGGTGAAGATATACACCAAAACAGGCGATAAGGGCCAAACCAGCCTTATAGGCGGCACCCGTGTACCCAAACATCATTTACGTATTGAAGCCTACGGAACGGTAGACGAGCTGAACAGCTGGATAGGCGTATTGAGTGATCATGCTTCGTTAGAGCGCGATAAAGAGCTGCTGAAGGAAATACAAGACCGTTTATTCACTATTGGCTCATCACTAGCTAGCGACCCTGAGAAGTCGAAGATGAAGATACCTGACCTTCATGATACCGATATTGAGCTATTGGAAAAGCAGATGGACTTGATGAACGAGCATTTACCTGAAATGCGCTCTTTTGTATTGCCTGGCGGACATCCTTCTGCTTCCTTTGCTCATGTTGCACGATGTGTATGCCGCAGGGCCGAAAGATTGACCATTCAGCTAGAAGAAACCGAATGGGTAGATGAAAAGGTGAAGATGTATCTGAACCGATTAAGCGACTTCTTATTCGTACTCTCTAGAAAATGGGTATACGACAACGGAAAAGAAGACTTACCTTGGAAACCTAGAATGTAGGCTAGGCAACAGTTTCCCCCTCTTTTTTTGAACTTGTGTGAATTATTTGTGTATTTAATGCACGCACTAATTTTGACGGTAACGTTTTAATTCTATATTTGCACGAAATTTAAAGACAAAATATGTTCTGGACACTAGAATTAGCCTCACACCTTGAAGACGCCCCATGGCCATCTACTAAAGACGAATTAATCGACTTTTGTATCCGTTCTGGAGCACCAATAGAGGTGATAGAGAACTTACAGGAGCTGGACGATGACGGAGAGATCTACGAAAGCATCGAAGATGTTTGGTCAGATTACCCCACCAGCGAAGACTTTTACTTTAATGAAGACGAGTACTAGCTACTCTCAGTTACATATAGATAAGTAATTACTGCCCTACGCCTTGGCGTGGGGCTTTCTTTTACATCTAAGCCTACGAACAATAAAAAGCCCCCTACATAAATGCAGAGGGCAATTAGACTTAAAACAGAACGTGCATCAAGGGAAAATACCCATTGCTAAATAAGCATCGGCTATTTTATTGATGGCACTAGTAAAGGCCGCTGTACGCAGGTCTTCAATTTTCTTATTGCGTTTCCAAATGTCGCGTATTTGAACGTAGGCAAAGTGCATGGTCTCTTCCAATCCAGAATTTACGATATCTATCTCATCTGCACCGCGAACGATCAATTTGCGCTCGGCTTTACTCATACGCTTTCCTGTCATCTGCTCTACCATGTCTGCCATGTTAGCATTAGATGCCTCTTCAAAACGTTTGTTCATACGTCCGAAACGCACGTGTGATAAGTTTTTCAACCATTCGAAGTAAGAAACAGTTACACCACCAGCATTCAGATAAATGTCTGGAACGATGATCACTCCCTTTTTCAATAAGTGTTCTTCTGCAATTGGCGTTACTGGTCCATTTGCTGCCTCACCAATTATCTTGGTTTTTATCCTCTTCATGTTGCTTTGGTTGATCTGATTCTCCAAAGCTGCAGGTATCAAAATATCACATTCCACTTCTAGTGACTCATTACCTTCTTTCAGGTTTTTAGCACCTGGGAAATTCAAGATAGAACCAGTCTCTTTACGGTGCTTGAAGAGCTTTGGTATATCCAATCCTTCTGGGTTGTATACGCCACCTTCTAATTCACCTACCGATACCACTTTGGCACCATCTTCCATCATATAAAGCGCAGCATAGTAGCCTACGTTACCAAAACCTTGTACTGATACTGTTTTACCAGCAATACCAGGTTCAAGACCGAGAGCCTTCATATCATCTTTGTAGCTACAAACCTCTTTCAATCCATTCCAAACACCACGACCTGTAGCTTCACGACGACCACGGATACCATTTTGACTAACTGGCTTACCAGTAACACATCCGTAACCATCTATCTGGCCAGGGTGAAATGTCATATAGGTATCTAATATCCAAGCCATTTCGCGCTCCCCTGTTCCATAATCGGGTGCAGGCACGTCAATTCCAGGGCCAATAAAGTTCTTTTTGATCAACTCCGCCGTGTAGCGACGAGTAATACGCTGCAACTGCTGAGGAGTACTATTACGAGGGCTTATTTTAATTCCACCCTTTGCTCCACCAAAAGGAACATCAACTACAGCACACTTATAGGTCATAAGGGCTGCCAGTGCCATTACCTCGTCTTGATTTACATGAATGCTGTAACGGATACCACCTTTGGTAGGTGTACGGTGATGACTATGCTGTGCACGATACGCTTCGATAACCACATATTCACTACCCATTTTTACAGGAAACTTCATTTGATAAACACTGTTACAAAGCTTTATCTGCTCTAACAATCCTTTGGGATGTTTAGAGAGCGCGGCAGCTTTATCAAAAGAGTCTTCTACACTCTGATGAAAGCTATAATTCTCATTAGTCTTAGCCATAAAAAGGTTATTGTTATTTGTTTTATAAAAGGGGGAAGGGCTTATTTATTCTCTATCTCTTTTTCCAATTTGGAGATCTTACGTTCCAAATGTAGAAGAAATCCGATGATACCGAAAAAGATCAGCAACAAAACTGCAACTACCACATAAATTTTCCCTGTAGCGTACAGGCTTTCCTCAATACTACCCGATGCTTTGGCAGAAAAGGTTATCATGGTAAAAGCTAGAAGTAATATCGAATTCCTCATCAGTTCTCGTTTTCCAATTGTTGTTTCATAAGGCCGTAGCGCACTCGTAATGATATGATCCACATACCAAGAAGCGTGTAGCCAAATACGGCACTATAGAATATCGGTCGCATGGTATTGTCTAGGTCGTATTGCTTAAAGCCAGGGTTACCACCAGCACCTGGGTGAACGGAGGTGGTCATTCGTGGCAACACAAATATGAATACGATAAACAGCACAAAGGCAAACACTCCATATACCGCAGATACTTTTGCCCTGCTTAACTCATTAGTAAGCGACCCTCGTAATACGAAATAAGCTAGGTAGATCAATATACCAACAGCAGCACTATTGGTTCGTGGGTCATTAGGCCACGGTTCACCCCAAGTGAAGTTGGCCCATGTAGCTCCTGTTATCGCGCCAAGGAAGCCGAGGAACAGCCCTACAGCAGCAGCCTCTTTTGCAATTAGATCGTGGTCCATTTTTCCATTGGCCAAGTAAGTTATACTCATGGCAAAAGAGAAGAACATGATCAAAGTCATACCAAACCACATAGGCACATGAAAAAAGAGATTACGAATGCTCTCGTACAATATCTCCCTAAAGGGAAAACTGATAAAATTGGCTTGGCGTGGTGAAAAATCTACTTGGCATGCAGGCACTAATTCTACCTCTTCTTCATTCTTATCACCTGATGCTATTATAGCTCCTCTACGGAAAGTAGTGCCATCTTTTTCACCATCGATAATAAGGTCGAATGTAGTTTTATCTTGTCGTAGTTGAGATGCAGAAGGAATGTTGAATTTCACTTCCAATACATCATCACTAAGCGCTCTGGCTGCAATTGCACAATAGATAATAGAATCTTGCTTGAGTAAAATAGTAGGTAATTCGCCTTCCGCATAGTGAGAGTTGTACCCCTTAACTTCAAAAGTCTGTTCTGTACCAGCCTCTACTTGGCTGGGGCTAACTTGAATAATACCTGGGGCTAGTGGAATAAATAAGCCCCCAATAATAGCATAACTGAGGATGAGCACCCCAACAATTTTCCACCACCGCTTACGTAATAATGCTATCATGCCTTAATCCCTCCATAAGAACGGAAACAATAGGTACGAAAGTACGACTATCATGCCATCAAAGGCTAAAAGAACGATACTATCTTTCCACAAGCTGGTAACATCTACATTAGCCAAAAAGGCATACTGGGTCATTTTTTGAATAAGGAGCAGTAATGGCAATAATATGGGGAAGCTAAGTACCGCCATTAAGGTGATGTTGTTCTGCGCTTTCGCTGCTATAGCACTCACCATAGTAAGTGTGAAAGATAAGCCTGCACCACCCAGCAATAACACCAAAAGGAAGATGGGTAATTGCACCACTGGGTTAGCTATCATCAATGCAAAGGCACCATAACCCAACAATGCCAGTAGAAGCATCAGAAAGAGATTGTACACCATTTTAGAAAGGATAACCACCTGCGGACTTACCAGCGTATAGTAATACAACTGACGCTCATTACTCTCTTGAATAAAACTCTTAGTAAGTGCATTAACCGAGGCGAAAAGTATGGTGACCCAAAAGAAGGCCGACCAGAATTTAAAACCTAACCTATCGAGAAGGCCGCCTTGGTTCAATACAATGTATATGAGGAAAACCGTGGAAACAACGTATAACAGAATACCACCTAAGGCGTATTTCTGCCGCCACTCTAGCAATAGGTCTTTACCTATAAGATGAAAAACATGTGCTGTTTGCCCCATTGATAGGCAAAGTTAGCCTATATCATTCTAAAGCAGGTATTCATGTGCTTAGTATACAGGGTAGCCGCGCATATTTATCAATATAATACCACCTGTGCTATCACCATACTTGGCAGGCATGCCGCCACTTATTACTTGAATATTACCTACTGCCGAACGTGGTATATAGGTATTACCCCTCATGCGCATACCTTCGAACATGAAAATAGTATTGGCCTCTCTGCTACCACGAAAAATGGGTGTTTCACCAGCGTCAGCTTGGTAAGCTCCTACTACTGTGGATACAGCATCTACGTACTCCACAACTGGTGCATTCATTAAGTCTTTGTTGCTTATTACTGGCACCACACCTGCTACTGTCATGTCTATCAGATCTTGATATTCGGTTACATCTATTATCTTCATTACATCAATTGATACCTTAAGGTCAATACTTACAATTGCATCAGGAGTAACATTGATACCTTGTATTTTTCTGCCTTGATACCCAGGAAAGGAGAATAGCAAAGTGTACTCACCTGAAGGCAATGGCTTTATGGTATACTTTCCATTTTCATCCGTAAGTAAGCCGATATCGGTTCCTTCTAAAGAGATAGTAGCGAAAGAAACAGGCTCTTGTGTGAATTCATCGGTAACTATCCCCGTTATCTCCCCCGTTTGGGCAAATGTTAAGGTTATTGCTGTAGTCAGCAGGGCGATAAGTAATGCTATCTTTTTCATAATTCTAAGGTTTATTAAGATAACAAAAAGAGGTAACACCTACTTCATACTCTTCCTCACTAACCATATCATACCTATGGTAGAAATAAGGATAAGTACTACAGGCATTAAGGCAAATGCTCCGTCTAAGCTGGGCTTTGATACAAATGCCCAAATATCGTCAACACGGCTACCTGTGTACACGAACACTGCTGTGCGGGGCACCATACCTACCAAACTACCAGATAAGAAACCGCGGAGAGGGATATTGATAGAGGCCAAGGCCATATTCATAAAAGCAAAAGGGAAGATTGGAGAAAGACGACTAAAAAGGACTAGTAGGAATGTATTGCCTTTTAGCTTTTCCAAAAAATCGTGGAACCGTGGATTATCGTCGAGATAACCCCCTGCCACTTCTTTATTAAGCCATTTACCTAGCGTTAAACCCAGCATTGCCGCAGTAAGATAAGACAGTACCAAAGCTGGAAACCACCACCAAGAAAAATAGTAGCCCGAAAGCACCGCTATAAAACTGGTATGACTAATGGATAAACCCATAGCTATAGCAGCCAAGGCATAGAAAATGACCATGAAACTAAAGGTGGGGTCGGCAAAAAAAGCTTCGTTACCCTGTAGAAAATAATTAACAAATGGGGTGACCACCCACGGCAAA
>CAYGTK010000093.1:0-15596 GCA_964352775.1 uncultured Chitinophagaceae bacterium | reverse complement strand
ACCTTGACCCCACGCTGTTGGAAGACAGTCTGCGTATTGCTGAATTGAAATACCTGAAGAAGTCGCTCGGTAATGAACTGTTCGACCAACTGGTAAGCGAAAACGATACCCAAACCTTCACAGGAAAGAACAAGATACTATTAACCGAATACGCCAAACCCGCACTAGCTCGCTACGTAGTGTACGAGGCTTTACCCTTCATTCGTACCGAAGTGACTAACAACGGTCTACAAATGCCGATGCTAGACCATAGTCAGGCCGCAGGAGAAGACAGCTATGCACTACTACGCCACAAAATGCTAGCCGATGGCGAACTGCTGATAGCCGAAATGCAACACTACCTAAAAGCCAATAGCTCCGATTTCCCCAACTACCATTGCGGCAATAATATCTCGGAGCGGACTTTGCCCTTCTTGTATTGATATAGAGGTCGGAATACAGAGGATAGAAGTTAGGCTTATAAGCACTTAGACCTCAACTGTAAAAGAAACGTCCTCCTGAACTTGTTTCAGGATCTCACGGTCGCAAGTCATTCTATCGCCAGATCCTGAAATGAATTCAGGATGACAGTATGGGAATTTATCTAACGACTAAATACTATCAACTAATTACTAGAACATGCCCCAATACCCTAATATACACGCCTATTTAGAGAACGAAGAGCTGCATCCACCCAAGGATTTTGCAGCTGCTGAAGAGGTGACCCAACTAACCAAAGATGCCAATGGCGAAATAGCCTGGGCACCGCAATATTGGCAAGCCCCTGTGCTGGGAGTAGCCGATGCCATGCTTGCCCCACCGATGGCCCAACATGGCGACCGTTATATTTTATCAGATCTTGGTACAGCAGTAGCTACCTCCATCGACATCTCCGCAGATATAAACGGCGATGCTGATGATGCATGGGATTCTGCTACTACTAACGATATAGCCCAATACTTTGCCACCGATGTAGCAGGAGAGGAGCTGGAAGAATGGTTACCCATCACTCCGCTAGAAGGCTACCGCGTCCATAATTTGGATGGCAATACCGAGTACTATTTTGATGGTACAACCTGGCAGCAATTGGCCATAGGTTCACCAAGCACGGGTGTGGAATTGATGGAGATGAAGTTCAGTATTTCATCAGCCAGTATCCAGAGTTTGAACAGCTCACCCGTTCAACTGATACCAGCTCCAGGAGTTGGTAAGGCCATTGAAGTAATAAGCGCCATTGGTGCTATAGATAGCTATGGCGGGACACCTTATGACGACCACTTCGTGTTATCCCTAAAGACTGATACAGCCGAAGATGAGCAGTTCTTCAATACTGATCTATTGGCGAGTTCGGCTGCTAGGCGATACCGTTTTGAGGGCTACTATAACCCGAGTACCACGTACAGTCAATTTGCAGAGAACGAAGCCCTACAACTCTATTGTCCAACAGGCGACCCAGCAACAGGCAACAGCGACATCACCCTTTACTTAACCTACCGAATTATCACCCTATAATGGAAAGCAACAGCATATACCGCGGCGAAGACAAAGTGATCGTTTTCACCGTGAAAGACGATAGTGGAACGGTGGTGGATCTTGCTACCGGCTTCACAGGAGTCATTGTCCACCTAGTGGATAGCGATGAGAATGTGTTGGCTAAATACAGCCGCGAGACCATCGCCGACCATAATTCCGACGACTTCATTCAGCTTGACCAAACTACCGATACGGGTAAGTTTCAAGTACTGGTGCAGTCGGTAGATACCTTGAGTTCCCCCTTGGGGAAGATCTATTTCGAAGTGAAATTCCAAAGTGCTAATGGGGCTTTTGATAATGGCACCTTCGACCAGATAGTACGCATTGAAACCGCCGATAATGGCAAAGCTTTCGAACTGAAAAGCGCGAAAACGAAACACATCACCAGTCTTTCCTGATCATGGACGTTACCATAACCCTTTACCCCATACTCGATCTAATTGTAGAACAAGGCTGTCCTTCCGGCAGCGGTGCAACTGCGCCCCAAGCTGACTTAGAAGACGGCAATAACCCCGACTAAAAACACATGAGTACCCTCACCAAACAATACCTCCGTCGCCAAGAACGCAGATTTACCACCACGGGCCAAGTGCCCACCGTACCCACCGTGGCCGATCACAAAACCACAGGCTGGCTAGATACCGACATTTACATTGGCGAAATAGTGATAAACACCGCCGATGATAAGATGTATACCCGCACCGCTGGCGGAATAGTAGAAATAACCGGCAGCTCTTCATCCAGCCTCTGGCAACAGAACGGCATTGACATAGGTTACGCCCAAGGCAAAGTAGGCGTAGGAACTACAAGCCCTGATGCCGATCTTGATGTACAAGGCAAAATAGCCGCCACCGATGGCCTCAATGCCATGAGCATGACCGACAACTTCCTAGGTGCCGGAGTAGAACACATAGGTGTAAGCAGAGTAGATGGTGATACCTTCTTTTTGAATGGTATAGATGAGTTCAGTCCGCTTACTGGTGTGCCAGGATGGGGGACGTATATGATGTACCGCGATCTGGCCAATGGCAATTTCTCTGCCGTTGATGTTACACCCGATGGAGTACTCATATCAACAGAAGATGAGAATGCTATAGGTAGTAACCTGGTCTTTAATTCTGGGGATGTGAATTTTGCCATTTACGATAGTGCGGGCAATTTTCCTGCCACAATGAAAATGAACGAAGACCTCATTCGTTTAGCACGAGATACTGCTGATATTGATCAGGGGATTTATATAGATACCACTGCGCTGCAGATAACTACAGAGATAGATAGTTTAGGTATTAATGCTATGTTTTCGCAGAGTGCGGAGGATGGGGTGACTAGGATCAGCTATACAGATGGGGCTCTAGTGAACGGGGTTACTGTAAACGATGCAAATTGTTTAATTGTATATGAAGATTTAAACACTAATGTAAAAAATTCATTTTCAATTAGTGAGGCTGGATTGTATTGTCTGCTAAATGATAGTGGTGAACAAGGTTCTCTTATCTATGACTCTGATAGTGGGCTTTCAGTGAAGGCATGGAATCAAATTTTATCATCGTTGTTGTTTACTCTCAGAGATTCAAATGATGTAATAATATCTAGCATCGATAACTCTGGACACCTTTTCGCCAACAGTATCTCAGTCAACACTCAAAATACCTCTCCAACTGCCGTTCTACAGGTAGATAGCACCACACAAGGCTTCCTTCCCCCACGAATGACCACTACAGAGCGTGATGCCATTGCTACCCCAGAAGAAGGCTTGGTGATATATAACACCACTACCAAAACCTTACAATTTCACAACAGCTTTAGCTGGGTAGATGTGTAACTAATGAGAACAGATAAACAAACAATGCCCCAGGTAAGCTTTGTGCATCTGGTAGGTTGGGGCATAAGCTTACTTACCATAGTGGTGGCCGCTTGGATAAATATGCGGGTGAACGTTGCTCGATTTGAGACCCGGCTGATAGAGGTAGAGGCCAAAGTTATCCGCATGGAAATGACGGAAACTAAAATACTAGAAACGCTGGTACGGATAGAAACAGACCAACGCACTCTGTTGAAAGAGGCACAGCTGAGTCGCGAGAAATTTGATACTTACGACGAGAACATCAGAAAATTTTGGGAAACCTACGACTTGAAGAAACGATGAAATTACAGCTTCACAGATATTCAGGATCGCACGAAAGCACACTAGGCTTACTGTTCGTAAATGGTCAATTTGAGAGTTATACCTTGGAGGATGAGCACCGCAATACTAAAGTAGCTGGACACACTCGCATACCTAAAGGCACTTATCAGTTACAGTTTCGTCAAGTAACGAGCCCACTTACGCGCCGTTATCGCGACAGATACCCCTGGTTCAGTTGGCATATAGAGTTGCAGGCTGTGCCAAATTTTCGGCATGTGTATATGCATGTAGGTAATACCGATGCCGATACCCAAGGCTGCATACTGGTAGGCGATACGGCAAACGATAATACCCTGAAGCAAGGTTTTATTGGTGAAAGCAGAAAGGCCTTTGAAATGCTGTACAAAAAACTACAGCCCGCACTTAATAGGAGGGAAGAGGTGCTGCTGACCATATATGATGAAAGTGATATTGCGAAAAAATAAACACTATGCCCCTACTAGATAAACTAAGTAAAGGTGCTGCTGAAGGCATTATAGGTGCTACCGGAAAGCTACTGGATGAACTGATAAGCAGCCCTACCGAAAAGCTAGAGGCGAAGAACAGATTGGCCGAAATAGTACTAGCCCGGTTACAAGCCTTGAATGATGCACAGCGCGATGTGCTGTTAGCAGAAATGAAAGGGAGCTTGCTTCAGCGCAACTGGCGGCCAGTAGTAATGCTCACCTTTGCTTTTATTATAGTCTACCACTACTTTCTACAACCCCTAATGGGTTTTTGGTTAGAAGTACCTACTATTCAACTACCCGACCAGTTTTGGACGCTACTAGAAATAGGATTGGGAGGTTATGTTATAGGAAGATCAGTAGAGAAAGTAGCTGATAAACTGACCTTAAATGTAGATAGGTCATTACTTACTAGGAGAGAGAGAAGGAGAGATCAGTCTTGACAAGGAAACATTTCATTTTCTATTAGCCACTCGGCAATTGCTTCTCCCATTAGATTGTAACCTTTAGTGTTATAATGTCCATCGAGAGGGTAGTATATCGATTGTGCTCTTGTTTTATCAGAAAGAGCTAGTAGATCGATAAGGTTGAAGTCCTTAAAAGTATTTGGCCAGTCGTGTAAGAGATATTCATTTGCTAACAGTTCATCTAATATCGGATTGATGACAACTACTAGGGTAGCACCGTTTGCTTTTAGCTGGGTGCCGAATGTCTTTAGTTCTTCTAGTATTATAGCATTTGCATTTGCTAAGTGCTTTTCAAAGTTTTGTTTAGGAATAAGTAACTCGTTGTAATTGAGTGCATCCTTAGTAATTATCTTAGCAAGATAGCTACTAGCGAATAACGCCTCATATCTTGGGGAGGGGCTATATTTTACATTTTCTTTAACAAATCTTTTGCGACCTCTCCGAGTAATAACTTCACTCAGATCACTATAATTCAACGCCATAATAACCACCTTGGCATCAAGGTGGTTTAGTTTTTCATTATAAAGAACGGTGTGAAAAAAGGGGTCCGATCCTGAGTTTCCAGCATTCAGAAATTCTATACCAGATACCTGTTCATTCACTTTTCGCTCTGCAACCTGAACCCAAGATGAATCATATGGAACACCGAAGCCTTCTGTAAAGGAATCACCCAAACATAAGATGGCACACTTTCTAGCTACATCACTTATTCTAGGGTCGGTTAGACCTAAATGATTAGTCTTTCGGTAGTAATCAAATTCTGGACCGCTATATCTAATTTCCCTATTTGGTTTAAGTCCATTATACCTATCTGCCCCTTTTGCACTGTATGGACTCAAATAATACGGGCTTGCAATACGCTGTGAGCTATCGATGTGCGGGCTAAAGAAATACAGATAGTATTCTACCCCCAAAAGAGTACCTACTGAGAACAGCACCATTAAACTAAGTTCCATTCTTAATGCCCACACCTTAGGGCTGAGCAGACTAACGGATAAGGTCAGAAATAATAATACCGCAGCTATACCTTTATAAAGATTGGTCATTAAGCTGAATACACTACTAATTTGCTCATCATACCGAAGTATTAGGATGATACACACGCAAGCTAGAACTAATAAGGCGAGCAAAATAGCTCGCCTTTTTTGTTTTGAATTTAGAGATAGAATCAATTTTGATCTTCTATAGAAAGCAATAAATAGAAAGAAAGCAACAAGATGGGAGACAATTATAGGAATGGGATATACCGCACCCACCAATACCAAAAACCCACCAAAACCCAATACCAAAAACCACCCCAACTCCTTCCAACTAAAAGCCTTACCCACCCAGTAAAGTGAGGTGAAATAACCGAGGCCTCCTAGCAGTAGAAACACCACCACCCCAAATACATCGAACTGCTGATACCACACCACATTAAAAGCGAATATGGCACAGATAAGCAGGGGGATGCCTGCGAGCAAGGTTTTTAAAAGATGCTTAGGCAACAGTTCTTTCATTGTTTCAAATGTACGGAATGTGTGATAAGTAAGCGTGCTTATACCCAATGCTAAACTTAGCTAGTACATCTTTATCTCTATACCTAAATACTCAGTTTAACATTTTGAGTGCTATATTCGCGGTATTATTACCAACACACATAAACTTTCAAATGAAGAACTTAACGTACCTATTAGCTATCGCCTTATTGTTCAGTACCGTATTTACCAGCTGCGATGATGATGACGATAATAACAATGGCGGCAACTGCACCAACGGCTTCACTGCCACAGTAGACGGTACTGCCTTTACAGCAGTATCAGTTACAGCTCAAATACGTAAAGGAGAAGACCCAAATGCTAACAACGTGCCAGGTAAGCGCTTCGATCTGAACGCCACAGATGCTAATGGACTAATATTTTCACTGGCGGTAAACAACATTGAATTTGGCACCACTGGCGATTGTATGAAGCTAGAGACCATTACAGGTGATATATTGGGTGGCAACTTCTGCCTAGGATCATCTGGTTGCGAATTTGCTTTAGTAACTATACTAGACCCAACCGGAGGCGGTGGCTCAGCTACTAGCGGAGTTAGCCCTACTACCAAGATAACCATTACCGATTGCGACCCAAGTGCATTAACCATTTCAGGAACATTTGAGGGCGAGTTAACTAATACGTCCACATTAGCTACCCAAGTAGTATCGGGTACATTTACCGATGTGTGCTATGTAGTAATTGAGCAGTAAGCCCTGCTAAAGACACTTATAATAAAGATCCCCCTTAGCTGATAGCTAAGGGGGATCTTTATTTTATAAGCTCAACTATCTGCACTACCATCCACCGCCATGCTGTAAGGCATTATGGTAAGCTGCACGGGGGGATGGTCTATCATATCACTGTTCACCTTGCCACTCCATTCTATAAATTTCCGCTCGGCGGCCCACTTCATAACGGTAACATTTCCCTCGCCCGAAAGTAGCCCGCTAAGCAGTGCATATTTTTGTCGCAATCGCGCCATTTTTATATGCTGCTGAAAGGCCGATAATCGGGTGCTGATATGCTCCTCTTCATCTTTCAAATTTGCAGCCTTAAATCGCTCAAATGTACGTAGGCCTATTTGGTTCCTTTCTGGTAGCTTTTCATTAACCAGAAGCAGTAGTTCTTCATCAGTAAAAATAAGTGGGGCGTAGTCATCGGCCAGTACCTCCTCAAGGGCAGATAATAGGGCCTCGGTTAACTTACTAGTGCGGGGCATGGGCAATTTTTTAGTTGCCTGTAGTATAACTGTACAATTGTACCCACTTGCGAAATTACTGGATATTTAATTGAAGTAAATACTTAGGTGATGGTTGCTAGTAGCTCATTACTAAGTATTTATCTATCCGACTATAAACTATTGTTATACCGCACAAAAATGTGGATCCACAGCGAACGCGATAGGCGGAAGATGTAAGGCGTAAAGAAAAGAGGGATAAGAATACAGCCACCAATAGCCTGCCAAAAATCGAAGTCGAAACCCCAGCGGAGGATAACATATAGCGGTAAAAGCAAGCCTGCACCCAAGCCATAACTCACATACATAGCCCCAAAATAGAAGCCTGGTTCGCGCACAAAATCCTCCTTACAATGGGTACAATTATGCGGCATATCCATCATCTCCCCTAGCGGGAAAGCACTCTTATTTTTAAACAAACCACCCTGCCTACAAGCTGGGCATTTCAAGCCAAAAATACTACCCAATATCCCACGTTTTTTCACCGCCTTTTCCATGCGGTAAAGGTAGTGGTTTTTGGTCGGGGTGTTTGGTGATGATTGTTACTTATGTGATTGCGTTTAAAGCAAAAAGAAAACCCCGCACCTATGAGGTGCGGGGTAAACGGTTTCTTGAGCTTTTGTTGCCCTACTACTCTTTCTTTTCCTTTAAGGTTATCTCCTTCACTTTGTCTGTACGCAAACCAAAATGGAAAAACGGTATGTCTACCGCTAAGTACACACCAACTCTAAAAGCCCTAGACTGAATATCTGGAACGGTAGCCCCTTCCACTGTGATCAACTCCCTAAGTTCAGGGCCGTATTGCACTCCTGCTCCCAATGCTAACGGTGTATTACCAATACCCCACACCAAGTAACCGCCAGGGGCAAATAAGTTTCGCCACTGAAGATTGTCGGACAATGGCGTTTCCTCATCGCCAAGCCTGAAGGCCACAATAGCTCCTACATCAATTAGAGAAGCAAATAATGACAACGAGTGCGACCTACTAAATTTCTGCTCCAAGTTTAATACATTACCGTCATTATCAACTGTATACTTTGAAAGTATGGGTGTTTTAGAAAATTTACCAGGGGTTTTTCTCCCGAAACCAATATTAAATGCCACTCCTACTGGTGCTGTAAAGCCAACCATTGGGGCATTTGCAGATGAAGGGCCATCAGTCAATATCTCATAACCAGCAAATGGGCCAGCATAGCTGTTTAATGAAAAACTCCAACGGCTCATGCGTTTCAAACGCCAGCTTCCAGCAGGCAATGCTGCCGATTCAATGGCGTTTACCATATCCTCGCTAGACTTTGCGCCTGCCATAGCAACTGCAAACTCCGTGTATTTCATAAGCTCTCTCAATCCAGTACTGGATTGTATTACACTCTCAGGTATAGCATCTTGCAAGGCTGAAAGGGTGTGCACTACAATTTTTGAGTAATCTCTATCTCTGATTGAAGTTTCTAAATTTACTGCTAAACTAAGTGCAGCATTCACATAACTTAAGTACGCTTTAATTTTATCTCTCTTATCCTTATTAGCAGCACCGGAAAAATTTAACAATTTAGACATGTCCTCGCTTACCCCAACTTTTATGATTTCTATCACACTGTTACCTATATCGGCAACATAAGAAACCGGGGCTGGTGTGGCAATTGCTGATTGGCTGTAACTCCGCATTGAAGTAATTCTATCAGCAATTACAACAACATGCTTTTGTATTTCTTTTGTGATGCCCAGAAGGAGCTTGAGTGTAGCATCAGTGCCCGACTGTTCAATTAGAAAATCAAATAGATTTTTTCCATTGGCTAAATCGATTGCTAGCAACTGTTCCCTTTGCGACTGTATGAGTAAACCGAGAAACAACTCGCGTACTTCAGGGTTGGAAAGAGGCTGATAATTTTCTACCGTATACCATTCCCCCTTATCGCCAAAGCCTTTAATCATACAGTTTGTTAGACGCAATACATCCCTAGTTTTTGAATTATTTCCAGCTAATTTTTCAATACTTTTAATGATGTCCTCGTCTTGGGTAATATCTACGGCAAAATCGAATGATGATTTAGGGTTCTGGGCAAGTTTTAAAACTTTAGGGTATACATCGCCAATAAGGCCGATAGCCTCTTTAGCTTTCTTTTTATCATTACCATTCACTTCGTCGGGTATTAAGCGAATAACCAAATCAAGAACATTCGGAACATTTTCAGGCAATTGTTGAAGATCTTCATCCAAGGCCCCCCGTAAAGAACTCAAAAAAACCTTGTAGTTAAACGGGTCGCCATACAGTAACAGCTCTGCTGTTTGCGGGAAAATTTTTCGAAGCTCTTCGTCCGTTTCCAGCTTTTTCCTGAAGGTGGCCAAAAAGTATGTCGTCAGTTCTTCTTTAAATCGTTTTGCAATTACCGTTGCAATGGCATCCGCAACTGCCGTTGGGCTGGTTATAGCGGCAAAGCCTTCACCTTGGGCGTATATACTGCTTAAATCTCCTTTTGTTTCATCCCCACCTTCCACTTTTTCATACACATCTTTTAAAAGAGGATTATTTTTTAGTTCGTTAGGAGTACCGTACTTTAACAGTAAAGCCTTCTTATCATCAGTGCCTAGACTACCATTAATTAACGCATCGGCATCTATTAAGGGTTGAGGGGAGTTAGCCGTAGCAACATTTGAAATTGTTATCAAACAGGTTAATACGATTATTCGTTGGAGCCATTCTCTCATTTTATTGATATTTAGTTAGTGAAAATTTCTGCTGTAATTTGATTTAGAATCTTGGAGATGTGAAGCCCATAGGTGAACTGATCGTCACCAGCTATCAAAAGAGCAATGGGGTGGTAATTCGCATCATAAATCACGCTACCAGAGTCTCCTTTCTTACTTATGGTTCGCCATTTCATAACTACCGAACCGTTTACTGTTTCTTCATAGGGTTTACCAATCTTTATAAGTCCGGTAAACGACTGGTCTTTATCTCGGTCGTAGTTAATTTTCACCTCTTCCTCATAGTTAAAAACATGTATTTTTCCACTTCTCAATCGTTTATCACGAGCGCTGTAAAAGAATACCTCGTCGTTTTCATTTTCTTTCTTTAGCTCTTTGTGCTTCTTTAGTTTTCTCGATTTTGGGGTTTTATTAAGAATTTGATTGATGACGGTTGATTGAAATTCTACCAAGGCGGTATCATTATCGTTATCAATTTTTGCGTAAACTGCCTTACCGCTGAATAGCTTAAACCTACCATCCAACGCAATATTTGTTTCTGGCGAGCTTAAGTCCCCGTTCCTATTCTTACCGCTCCCCCAAAACACAACATGTGAGCATGTAAGTAGATACCGCTTGTTATTCCTTCTTATGATTACACCGGCTGATCCGAGATAAGACTTATATCTTTTCCCCATTCTTAAACTCTGAACGGAGGCACAAATCTTAACTTCTTGATTTTTTTCAATAGCTTCTAGTTCTACCGTAGTTATTTGCCCAGAAGGTAATTCTACATTAACAGTGCTTGGCATGCTGCCAGGAAGCTTGCCTTTAAAATTAACTATGATGCCTAAACGTCCATTTGCCGTGGCACCTACTTGTATATTGGCTATTTCATTCCCAAACCGATTTCGTAGTGTTTGCTCGTTTTGTTCAAGAGCTAGTTCGGCTATAGTTCTGTCTGTAGTATTGATTAACTCTAGCCTATCGGCCACATTATCTGTAGCATAAACTCTTTGGTCGGTTAGTTTGCCATCTAACCGTTTAAACGAGAAGATGATATCAAGCACATCGTGCCAAAACTTAGAACCCATGCTTAAAAAAGCAGCGGTTATCAATAAACCAAAAAACTTGGTGAAAATGGACGTGGCAGAATTGAAAAACACTCCATTAATAAGAAGCAGGGCCAACAAGAACAATAAAAAAGCTAGGGAAGCCCGCTTTCCATCTTTACTATTCCTTTCTGAGCTAAATTCTCCAAATTTCTCTTCATCTAGCAATCTGTTAGCATAAAGGTTAAGTAAGTAGTAAAATGGGATTGCTGGTAAAAGAAGCGATAAAAGAAATAGAAAGAAATAGCTACAAACATGAATATCATAAGGCTTGAAATAAAGAATCACGAATTTTACATACAGGGGGTAGCTCTCAACTTCATAATCGCTAGGAAGTAATTCTCTATGGTTAGAAGAAAAAGTTTTTAGCTTTTCAATAACCTTATCATCGGCACTAAACATCTCATATTGTCCAAAAGAAACCGTACCGTCTTCATTCCTGTTTCTTGCAGCATCTGCCACTACAAAAACATCAGCATTGAACATAAGGGCTATAATGAAGCCAAGGGTTATGTTTAAAACAATAATCCGCCCTTCCCTCCGCTTCTCTTCTTGCTTGTCATTATCATTTCTATCGCTCAGGTTACTGAAAAATGGAACGAACTTGAACTGGAAAAACCAATTCTCAACACCCACCCAAATAGGGAATGGAATACTTAATCTGCTTAATGATATTTTCAATAGGTTTGCCAGTCGCTCCGTAGCTAGGCTAAGGATGAACATAATAGTGGCAAATGCACCAATAAATTCAAATGGTTCCATAGGCAATAGGTATACTATGCCCACATAGGTAGTGTATGGAGAGAACAGGCATGTCGGTTAGTTAGGTTGAACACCTAAGCTAGAAAATATTTTAATTAATTACTAATCGGTAGTGATATTTATATCAATAAATAAATGATATGCTAAATTTAATTAGCCGTCGATCTGCAATATACTTAGTGTATGGCTATGGTGTGGGTGGAAGTTATTACTGTTGGCCGTGGCTACCTAAACACCCCACTACCATCCCCACTCAAATACCCACCCCATGAGGGTTTGGCGGTGGTTGTGGGGGTTAGCGATACGCGGGTGATGGTGTTGCGCTGGTTGCTGCCGGGGATGCTGTCGGCGCTGTAGGTGAAGAGGAGGTCGAGCTGGCCGTTGGCATTTAGGTCTACCAGGTGGGGGCTGCTGGGGGTAATGGCACCGGGTATGGGCAGGCTGCTGTGGTAGGTAGTATCGTTGGCAAAATCGTAGAGGGTGATGCGGCTGGTGGCCTTGGCGTAGCTGGGCGGCTGAAATTGTAGGGTGAGGTTGATGGCCTCGTGTATGCCGTCGCCATTGAGGTCTACGGCCATGGCGCTGGCGGGGTTCATGCCGTAGTTCAGGGTGTCGTCCATTACTATTTGGCCCGTTTCGCCATCTATTAAGAACTGTCGGTATCCACGGATATTGGGGTACAGCCCCACGAATATATTGGTGAACACATCGGGTGCATCGCTGCCCGTAAATTGACCTATGGTGGGGGCATTGTAGCTACTAGCATCATCCATATGATGGTGCCACAGGGTGTCAGAAGTAGCGCCACTAAAGGCATACAGGCTACCATCTACACTCCAGTTCACAATATCTAACACGCCATCGCCATCGAAATCGGCCAGCGAGCCGGGGCCTACGAAACCGTATACTCGCCCGCCCGCTAGTTGGATGGCGCTTTCTAGGTCATCATTTAGCAGCGCGCTTAGGGTGGTGCGGAAGAGTCCGCCACGGGTAACTTCGCCGCCCGTGCCGAAAAATATCTCTTGCTCGCCGTCGCCATTTACATCTGCAATTAGTGGACTGTAGTAGCATTCGCGGCCATCGGGCATGGTGTCTTGGGCAATCAGGTCGCCCGTGCCGCCGCTTACTATCACTAGCTTTCCGGCTGGGCGAAGGGTGGTATCGGTATCAGGTATGCGGTGGTTGCCGCCGTTGGTTACCAGGATGTCTTGCAGGCCATCGTCGTCTAGGTCGGCTATTAGTTGTGGACTGAAGAAGTTGTACCAGCCCTCGGCATTGGGGTCGTAGCTGCGGCTTTTTTTGTAGAAGGTCCACAGCGGTTCGCCCGTGTTGCCTTTTAGGCAGATGAGGCCGGCGGCGCGGCCGGTGAGGTATACATCGGGCAGGCCATCGCCATCTACATCTTGGAAGCGGGGCGAGCCGAATAGTTGATCGCGGTAGGTATATTCCCATAGGGGTTGGCCGGTGGCTCCGTTCAGTGCCTTGGCGGCTTTGGGGCTGTAGGTGTTTCGCAATCCGCCGCCGATCACGATGTCGAGAATGCCGTCGCCGTTGAGGTCGGCGCTGCGGGGGCTGCTGAGTACTTCTGAGGCTTCGGGTATTTCGTAGCTCCAGACTTGCTCGGCCTCAAATTGGAAGGGTGCGGTGGGCGCCTCGGCTGGTGCGGTTTGCTCGGTTTGGGTGCAGGCTGATAGCATTACTACTAGCGCAAATGCTAGCGCGAGATGGTGTTGGGCGGTGCTGGGGTAGTTCATGAGTTTGAAGGTAAAAGATCTACCACAGATGGGTGGGGTGGGGGAGTGTACGCAAATGGACACAAATGGCCCAAAATGCGGTGATTTGGTACCGCTGCGGTGCACTACTAAAAATGACCCTAGTGATAGCAAGGCTTTCAGGGCGGGTTTTGGCGGCTTAGGGAACTTGGGTGATGCCCTATTGACAAGGCTTTTGAACTTAGAGGGGATATGTACATGTGTAATTAGCTTACTGCCAATAAATTAACTTTTAAGAAAAAACGGGAAACAAGCACAAATGCCTGAAAATGGGGGGACAGTGGGTAGCTGCCAGTCGGCAGTTGGCAGTCAGCAGTTTTTTGTTGACCGTGGACCATCGACCATCAATCACTCACCAAAAGCTATCATCCCTAACTCACCTCCGTCGTGCCCCGAGTATCGGGGTATCTCATGATAGAAAGTGAACGGTTGGCAGTAGGCAGATGGCCCGCTGATAACTGGCTATGGCTAACTGAATTTGGGCGTAACCCTGCGGGTCGGGCTATCCGCTATACTCCTCGCTCTGGCTTGTCCTGAGCGGGAGGCACGACCAGTCGAAGGGCTGCGGGGTGGCGCTGCTATCCCTTACGCGGGGGGATGAGACTAGGAGAAAGAATGCTTATGTAAACTGGAGTTGTGATGAGAGTGAATTTTTTATCCATCCTTAAAAAAAACCTCAAAAACCTATATATTTAATGACTTATGAAAATTGATACTGAAAAAAGAAGCAAACGAGTTTATTTTGATAAGCATTTGACTATAAAAAATGCTCTTGCTGTTACGTTTGTATCTTTCCTTTTATCCTTTATATTATCGTCTTTCTTGCTAGATAAAGGGGTGTATATCAGTAAATTTTTATCATTTGACAAGCTTCTTTCTCACTTGTACACAAGGTTAGTAGTATTTATTTCTTTGATAATATTCGCTATAGTTTTCGGCTACAATTACTATTGGAAACATCGTACAGAATTTGGAATAGAGCACATAATCATATTTATAAGTGGCCTTACGTTGTTAGGTATGGAAAGACTAACCATAGTTGATGTTGAGTTCGTTTCGATAATCTCTCTAAAGGGATATGGTTTTATTAACAATTTCTTCTTTTTCCCTCTACTCCTATTCTTGGTTGCGGGTGTTTTGCGGATTTTCCGTTATCTGCCTGATAATGATGCTTCTACGGAAGGTGATTTCATTGTTGATCTTCCTAGATCACCCCACGAGGAAGAGAAAGACGACTACTATAATATGCGTGAGACTTTTGCTGACACCTTGGCCCAGTCTATTCAGCAACAGGGGACTGGAAATGCTGCATTTAGTATTGCTATAACGGGAGACTGGGGAGCTGGCAAAACAAGTTTCTTGAACCTTCTAGAAGAAAAACTAACTTCTAGCAGAGGTAATAGCATTCTCAAATTCTCGCCGTGGATGCATGTTGATGAGCAAGCCATGATGGTAGACTTTCTAGAAATGCTACGTGAGCAATTACCAAGCTGGTCAATTAAGAATCAGCTTGCCAAGTATAGTGATGCTCTATTGGAAGCAGAACGAAGCATACTTGGAACTTCATTTTTACCGAATACACTCAGTTCAAAAGGGTTAAGTGAGATTTATGAGGACCTTAAACTAGAGTTCGGAAATAGAGATCAAAAACAGTTCATTTTCATTGATAACCTAGATAGGCTTCACTCTAGGGAAATAGTCGCTGTACTTAAACTCATGCGATCAGTCGCAGATTTTCCGAATACTATTTATTTGGTGGCATTCGATAAGGCTTACGTGAATAAGGCACTACAAGCTGAATTTAAATACGATGGCGAAGGTAAACGCTACTTGGATAAGATGTTCAACGTAGAACATCATTTGGAAAGTCCGCCGCAATACTTGATGGGTATTCAGCT